>JBGSSS010000078.1:0-47054 GCA_041736895.1 Pirellulales bacterium | reverse complement strand
GGCGGTTCGCGTTGGTTCGCGTCAACTCGACAAGTCCCAAGCCGTTTGCGAGACGCTCCGCCAACATCACGCCGGGGGCCAGTTCACGCCGATCGTTGCCAAATCACCCGCCGAGTTGGACGAAGCGCTCGCCGGAGCGAGCATCGTGATCGCCGCCGGCGCGCCTGGCGTGCAATTGCTCGCGGCCGAGCAGCGCCGCAAACAGAGTTCGCTACGCGTAGCGATTGACCTCAACGCGGTGCCGCCACTGGGACTCGAAGGAATCGAAGTCACCGACAAGGCAAAGGAGCAGGACGGCGTCTTCTGTTACGGCGCGCTCGGCGTCGGCGGGACGAAGATGAAAATCCACCGCGCGGCGCTCAAGAAGCTCTTCACGGACAACAAGCTGGTTCTCGATGCCGAAGAGATTTTCGCGTTGGGGCAGGAATTCCGTTAATTCCAACCCGACGCGTTAGCGAGGGCGACAACCGCTGCGGCAAGCCCTCGCTTACGCATCGGGTTGAGATAAGCCAAAAAACCGGCAGCCGCGGGAGAAACGCGGCTGCCGGATAAATGAAAATGAATTCTAGCTGCTTTCGATTTGCCGCGGGGCGGAGAACCCGGGGGCAAAACTCCTTCCTTCTCGGGAAGGGGTTGGTTAATTCTGGGCTGGCGAGTGATCAGCCAACCTAGTTTTGCGCTCGGCGATGAAAATCGTCGGGCACCGTCTGCGAACCAATGCGGCCGATTTCGTTCACCGTTCGGCGTTGGCCAACGGTGTGCCAAGGGCCCACCTCTTTCAGTTCCGGCATGATGTCCAGAAGCTGATCGATCAGGGTCTGGGCCATGCGTTTCGTCTTTGCCGAATCGCATTGCTCCAGCATGGCGACCGCCGTTTTCATGACGCGCACCAATTGTGCCCGCTGTTTCACCGCGGGCGACAATGGCCCTTCGTCATCGACGAGCAAATCGGCTACTGGCACATCGAGCACCTGCTGCCAAGCATACAGCGTACTCAGAGTCAGATCGCTTGTGGCCTCTTCCTGTTGGCGTACGGTCTTGAGATCGACGCGCATCCGGCGAGCCACATTGCGAAGTGTGACTCCTTGTTGTTGGCGAACCTCGGATAACCGATGCATCGGTTGGTCGCGGCGGATCCGCACTGGCTCCAACTCTTGCCATTCCGAATCATCTTCGGCACATTCGTCTGGTTCGGCGCTCCCCAAGGGACTCTTGGGGAGACCGAGTGGCACTTCCCCGGAGTTGGGCAGGGGAGTTGCCGCAGGGACTGAATATGCATTCCATTCCACAATGCTCATTAGGGCTCCTCGGTTCAGTTCGTAGCGCTGGCTACTCAAAAGGTGAAGAACATGAACTGACACTTCCAGCCGATTGGTTCGACTGCGATGACCCAACATGGGATACGTTTGCCAAGGACGCGTGGTTCTATGAAAACCTGGCAAACATTTCACGAGATGGGGACGTAGTCGCAAACCTTCGGTCACGCCCAGCATGGCGTGCGATGCACTCACTCACGGCGATGGCGATGTTGCAGAGCAAACTATCGCGACAAGAAAGTCAAGAAGATGACTTCTCATCAGCGACTCGCTCGGCGAACATGGCGCTAAAACGAAACCCTCGCAGCGCTGCACTGTCCCCTGAGAAAGGACAACGCTGTTTGTCCGAACGCGACGCACGCTGAATCACGGCGCTCCCTGCGTTCAGACGAATTCAAACGATCCCGATGAGGAACTCCGAGTTGCAGAGATAAGGCTCGGTTCTTCCCAATCGACAGAGTGATGGAGATGGCCCAACATCGCTCTCGTCCATGCATGTTAGCAGCCCGGCGCGCACAAGCAAGCAGCGCCCTGGACATTTTTTTGGCAAGCATTGGGATTGAGTTTCCGAAAAAATAATTCCATCGCCCCTTACAAAAAGCCCGTCCGTGAGAATCGTCAGGTTATTGTCACGCTTCGGACACCTTGCGAAAATCGTCACAAACCGCGAGAAAAGCAGTTGTTCCACGAAGCAGAATGTTGACGACAGCGGACACTTAGCAATTCAAGCAAACAAATATTTTCCTCACATTCCCATGCCCCAAACCTGGACACTGACAAGCGATCCCCGTGGTGCTTCTTGCGCAAACCCGCAGGTTTTCGACGACCGGCAACTACAAGTTTCTAGTTGTCAAGCGCGGTCCTTTCGCTGGCACGACGGGCCGAGCGCCGGGGTACACGGCGTTGATCTCGCGAACGGAAAGTTGAACGCGACCATCCTGCCAACGCGCGGGATGGGCTTGCACGCGGTTCAGTACGGAGACTGGCGCATCGGGTGGCGCTCACCGGTGCGCGGGCCAGTTCATCCGGCACTGGTTCCGCTCATGGACGCGAGCGGGTTGGGCTGGCTCGATGGTTTCGATGAGTTGCTCTGCCGCTGCGGGCTTTACAGCAATGGTGCACCGGAGTTCGCCGCGAATGGATCGCTCGTGTACCCGTTGCATGGCCGAATCGCCAACACGCCGGCTCACGCGGTCGAGTTGTCGAGCGATCCCGCGGCCAAGACGATCTCGTTGTCGGGAACGATGGACGAGTCGCGCTTTCACTTTCAGAAGCTCCGGCTCCGTTCGACGGTGACGCTGCCAGCAGGCGAGGCACGCTTAAGTGTGCTCGACGAGGTGACGAACTTCAGCGACCTGCCCGGCGAGATGGAACTGCTTTATCACATCAACTTCGGCGAGCCGCTGCTGGATGCCGGCTCGCAGATTGTCGCGGCGGCGAAGCGCGTCGTCCCGCGTAACCCGCACTCGGCGACTGACGTCGCGACCTGGGACAAAGTCGGCCCGCAACACCCGACCAAGCCAGAACAGGTTTACTTCCTCGAACCGCTCGCGGATCAATCAGGCCGCACGACGGTGTTGCTGCGCAACGCGGCTGGCACGCGCGGCGTGAGTGTCGGTTTCAAGCTCGCGCAGATGCCGCTATTCACGCTCTGGAAGAACACCGCTCCCAGTGCCGATGGCTACGTCGTGGGCTTGGAACCAGGGATCAATTTCCCAAACACGCGTTCCTTCGAAGCCGAGAAAGGCCGGGTCAAAAAACTCGCTGCCGGCGAAACCGCGCGGTTTGAACTGGAACTGGGGTTCTACAATAGCACGGCCGAGGTTCAGGCGGTTGAAGCGCAGATCAAGTCCGTGCATGCCGGGAAGGCTCCGGAACTCGCGAGCGAACCGCTCCCGGAATGGTGTAGCTGAGGTCGTGAGACCTCAGATGCCCAGCCCCCAAACGCCGCGTGGCTGAAGTCTCACGACTTCAGCTACGTTCAATGATGCCCTCGCTGACGCTACGGGCTATAATTTGGATCGCCCAAATGTCCTGACCTCTATCCCAACGAATTCCATGCTCCGCCCACTCGCTCTCTTGCTCTGCCTCGCCACGGTTGCCTGCGCGCAAAAAGCGGAACCTCAACCCGAGGGCCGGAATCGCAGCTACCCGCCCAAACTCGACGGAGCCAAGGTGGAGACCTACAAGAAGGTCGGCGACACAGAGCTCAAGGTCTGGATCTTTTCTCCGAAGGAACCGGCGAAGAAACAACCGGCTATCGTCTTTTTCTTCGGCGGCGGTTGGAAGAGCGGCACGCCGGCGCAGTTCGAACGCCACTGCCGGCACTTCGCCGAACGCGGGATCGTCGCGATCGCAGCCGACTACCGTGTCGCGTCGCGCCACGACGTAAAGCCGGCGCAATGCGTCGCCGATGCCAAGTCGTGCATTCGCTGGGTTCGCACGAACGCCGAACGGCTCGGCATCGATCCCGAGCGGATCGTCGCCGCGGGTGGATCGGCCGGCGGACATCTGGCAGGCTCGACCGCGACGCTGCCCACACTCGACGAGCCGGGCGAAGATTCGAAGATCAGCTCCGTGCCCAACGCCTTGGTGCTCTTCAATCCCTGCCTGATCACCGCGCCGATCGAGGGCGTCCAGTGGGATGGCTTCGGCCGCATCACGGCCGACAAGGCCGGCTGCGAACCGACGGCGCTGTCGCCGATGCATCACCTGCGCAAGGATCTGCCGCCGACGTTGATCGTGCATGGAAAGGCCGACACGACAGTGCCGTACAACACGGTCGAAGCATACACAGCCGCGGCGAAGAAGCTCGGCAATCGCTGCGAACTGATCGGTTACGCCGACCAGCCGCATGGGTTCTTCAACGGCGCGAAGTACGCCGAAACACTGCAAGCGGCGGACGAGTTTTTGGTCTCGCTAAAGTATCTAGAACCGGCGAAAACAAAGTGAGCAAGCTTTGGAAGGGTGAACATCAGCAATTCGCCTGAAGCTAGGTGGCGACTATGTTACGAAAGACAACACTATCGACTTGCAAACTGAGCAGCTTGCCGCCCGGCTGCCCATCATGGGTTACAATCGAACTACTCAATCACACTGTTGAAACCTGGCAAAAATATTCTGCGATTGAAATAACAGCCGATGTCGCCCTTGAGATCTTGATGAACACCGCGGCTTTGTTCAAAGTTCTTGACTACGATTAATGCTTCCCGATGTAGCCAAAGTCGTGAGACTTTGGAAGTGAGTCGCGAGTGCAACGAATCCAAGGTCTCACGACCTTGGCTACAAATACGCTACTTTTTCGGGATCAACTTCACCTCGTGCCAGAAGGCTTGCTCGTATTGCCAATCGCTGGCGCGGTTTTGGAGTTCGAGCTGGATCGTCTGGCCGGCCCACTGCCCAAGGTCTTGCTCGATCGTGAGCCAGCCGTCGGGGGCCGACTTTTTACTGACTGGGCGGCGCATGATTTCCTGCTTGTCGATCTTGAGCAGTAGCTCCCAATCGCCGCGTGGCTCGTGCGCAACGACGATCTTCAGCGTCGCGCCGTTCGCGGGAACGGCGTACGTCGTTTCCATCACGCACGGCTTGTCGCGGTCAACCGGATGCGTGTAGAGGACGTCGGTTTTGTCGCGGAACTTTTCCAGCAACTGCACGCCGCCCAGCCCGCTCTTCGCAATGCGAAACCCCGGCGCGACGACGCCGACGAGTTCGTTGTACTGCTGCGGGTCTTCGGTCTTGCGGTAGAGCGGTTGGTAGACGCCCGGCAGGCGGACGGCGGTCGTGTCGCTCGGCGGTTTGTCGAGCGTCAGGTACGCAAACAGGTCGCAAATCTCCTCGGGCTTGATCTGCTTCTCCAACTCCTCGGGCATCATCGAGAGTTTGCTCTCGGCGATCGTCTCGATCTGAGCGCGCGGAACGGTTTCGAGCTTGCCCCCTTGCAGTTTCAGCACCACACGCTGCTCGTTGTCCTCGGTTGCGAGGCCGAGCAACGTCCGCCCATCGACCGTTTCGATGATCCGCGGCTGATACGCGGCCCCGATCACCAAGCTCGGGTCAAAGACATTACTCAGCATCTGCTCGAACGAGTTCCGGCCGTTGCGAGTGATGTCCGGCCCGACATCCTGGCCTGCCCCGTGCATCTTGTGGCACTGCGCACAGACGCGGGCAAAGACCTTCTCCCCGGCGAGCGCATCGCCCGGCGGCGAACGGCGGATCAGGTTGCGCATCTCGGCGATGACCCGCTCGCGGTCGGGGTTTCGTTCGGCGCGGACCGCGCCCCATTGTTTCTTGACAAGCGCGGCGAGGTCCTCGTCCTTGTTGCTGAGCAGCCGCGCGATCTGGTTGGTGTTGAGGACGTTGGCCGGAATTTTGCCCGCCGCAATCTGCGCCAAGAGTGCCTTCGCCCAAGGTGTACGCTGAGTCAGGACCTCGATCGCCTTGGGCTGCTCGTTCGAGAGCAACTGGGCGTAATGCGCGAGCAGCAACTCGGCGACGCGCGGCGATTCGCTCCGGCCGAGGCCATTGATCAGCGCGCCATGTTCGGCGCGGGCTTTGGAATACGTCGCATTCAGCACGGTTTCGGCATAAGCGAACGCCGCATCGAGCGCGGCAGGGTCGCTGCTGACGACCAGCGTGTTGAACATCGTGGTCCGCTCCGGCCAGCCGATTTTGTTGCTCTTGATCGCTTGGCTCAGCGCCTGATACCCGGCGGGGAGTTTTAGGCCAACGGCCATGCGCGCCGCGGCGGAAAAGAGGGCCGGCGAAGTTTCGCCCGCGAGCAGTGCTTGGAGCGGTGTTTCCAAGCGCGCGGCAAGCACCTTGGCCTCGGCCGTGTTGATTTCCTTGGTCTCCAGCTTCGCGGCCAGCGAGTCGAGGCACTTGATCAGCGATTCATTCCCGCCCGATTGTTGTTCGATGAGCAATTCGATGAGCCCGACAACCGGCGGCGTTTCGGCCGTTTTCACCGCCAGCAATCGCTCCGTCAGCAGCGGCGCAATCGCGGCCAAGCCAGACGTCTCTTGAAACTTTCGCGTCTTCGCTAGTTTCAAAAATGACTCGCTGCGCGTTTCCAAGAGCGGCTGAAGGTTCTGCCACACGACGTGGTGCAGGTGATCGTCCTTTCCGCTGGCGACGAGGACGTTGAACAGTAACTGGACCGGATCTGCACGCTCCAATTGACGCCGGCCAAGTTTACGCGCGGCGATGGCGACTTGCAGCAAAACTTCGGGGTTCGAGGACTCTGAAAGCTCGTGAAGTCTCCAATGGATCTCGTTCTCATTCGAGAGCCAATTACCGGCCGCTCGGACTGCCCAAGCCGCGATGCCTGGGTCTTTGCCATTCATCAGTTGCAGCGCATGAAAACTGTCCAACTGGTTGCTGCCGATCAAGACCCACAGCGCCGCCATGCGAGAATGCCGTGCGAGCGACTCATCTCGAACTAGCGCTCGAAGCTTGAGCTGTAGTTCTGGATTCGCCCGTTCAGTCAGCAAACGCTGCGCGTGATCGCGCAGGAACCCATTCGGGCTTTTGAGCAGCTCCAGCAATTGCTCGTCCGTATTCTTGCTCAGGTCAAACGTCTTCGGATGCGGCGTTTGTTCGTAGCGGACTCGGTAGAGTCGCCCGTTGAGGCGATCAACGCCGGCCGGATCGCGATTCGCGTCTTGATAACAGTGATAGCGATCGTACCAGTCGAGAACATAGAGCGACCCGTCCGGTCCGGTCGTTTGCACGACCGGCATGAACCAGACGTCGTTGGCCATGAGAAAATCGTCGCCCTTCTTGGCTTTGTACGTCGAGCCATGTCGCACGATGTCGTCGCTGTTCACGCCGCCGGCGTGGATGTTGCCCATGTAGAGCCGCTTGCGGTACTTCTCCGGGTAGGCGTCGCTGTCATACCAGTGCAGCCCGCAATACGCGGCGAGCTGGTGCTTGAAATCGACGATTGAATTCATCCGCCAGGTGAACGGCGGGTACGGGCCGCCTTGGCGAATGTAGTACCCGCTCTCGACGAGATGCCACAGATGATCGATGACGCACGCACTGACGAAGAAACTTCCTTCGGTATCGATCGCCAAGCCCCAGGGATTACTCGTTCCTTCGCAGAAGACCTGAAACTCGCGCGTGCGCGGATGGATGCGAAACAGGGCGCAGGTGAACTTCCAGCCTTCATCGCCTTCCTTGTAATGCTTCGAACTCTTCGGATACTTCACATGCGAAAAGTTGAACACGCCATTCAACCCATAGAGCCAGCCGTCGGGTCCCCAGGTGAGCGAGTTCGGCAGCTCGTGCGTGTCGGTGCGGCCGAAGCCGGTGACGATAACTTCTTGCTTGTCGGCACGGTCGTCGCCGTCGGTGTCTTGCAAGAAGAGAATATCCGGCGCGTTCGCGACCCAGACGCCGCCGTAGCCTAGCGCGATACCCGAGGGGATGTTCAGGCCTTCGGCAAAGATGGTCGTCTTGTCGACTTTCCCATCGCCGTCGGTGTCTTCGAGGATTTTGATCCGGTCCTTGCCGGGGCCGGGCGCGTGTCTAGGATACTCTAGACTCTCGCAGATCCAGAACCGGCCGCGATCGTCGATCGCCATCGCCGTGGGATTGACGATGTCGGGTTCGGCGGCGACCAGCTCGACGCTGAAGCCCGGCGGGACGGTCATCCGCGCGATGGCTTCGGCCGGCTTGAGCGCGGGGCCGGGCGGCGTGGCTTGCCGGCGCGGAATAAAGTCCTCGGCCGCAAGCGGCGTGATGAGTGCGCCGACAAGCGCAATGATCCAAGCAGAACGAACACCCATCGCATCCCCTCCCGGTGAAGAATGAAGCCGATATTATGCGCGGGGGCTAGAGAGATTCGCAACAATTTCCATCGCGATGACGCAAGCGGTCGCCGCGACGACCGCTTGCGTCATCGCGATCTGCAGGAATCAATTCACATCACATCCGGGGCGCGCGAACTTTTGTTCCTGAAATTTGTCCGCATTTTGCCGTGTGTTCCTCCAGAAACCGCCGTTCCACCCCATTTTCCCCCGGGGACTTGGCTGTTATGATGGGGGACCGAACCAGCCGCATGGATTCGCCTTCATTGGCGTCTGATTTGCAGGTTGGTTCTTCGCCGAGTCGTCAAAAAACTCGTGTCGAGCTCGTAGCTCAGTCGGTAGAGCAACGGACTTTTAATCCGTGGGTCGTGGGTTCAAGTCCCGCCGGGCTCAGTTTGAGAATTTTCGAATTCTCGCTTTTGCTGAACATGTGGTCACCGTAGAATTCGGAAGCAAGCCAACAAGGCAGCTTCACGATCTACGCCGCCATCTGCGGCAGAAGCAAGCCAAAGTCAGGTTCCAGGGTTGGTCTGGTCTAAGTCCCAGACTCGACGCCTGGCTCCCGACGAAGCCCACCCGGATTTACTACCCGGGTGGCATTTTTCTTTCTTGCTTTCAATTGTCGTCACGGAAAGCCCGACAATGAACTATCCGAGTTATCCGTACATCGGCACGCATCCGGTAGACAAGCTATTCGTTTCGATGACGCGTGCTGGAAAGACTCTGATCAAGCCACGAATTGTAGGAAGAGTCTTAGGCCTACTTACAGCTCAAGGCTTGTACGCATTGGCCGTATTAACACGCACTGGAACGGCCGAAGAGAGGACGCGTTTTAAGGAGCTTATCGATAACAGCTTCAGAGAGTTTCAGAAACAAGTGGATCGCAGGAAGCGACCTAAATCCTTCATCTCCATGTGCCCCGAAATATTTGACAACCAAAGAATCATCACCTGTCCCGCTGAACATGATTTTATCGAATTCCAGCGAGTATTTGATCGTTGTGAGAAGCATCAAGTGAAGTGGCGTGTAATCGAGGGGTTCGAAGATTTTCGGCGTGGGATCGAATCTCAATTTCCACAATTTTAGGCCCTTGTGCTGCAACTCATCGTGGTTCACTGAATCAGCTCATAAGAGACAGTGGGTAAGTCGACAACCAGGAGCAAAAACCTGCTCAGACCATGATGAGTTGCAGCACAAGGGCCTAAACAAATTAGCGTTGGACTTTTAATCCGTGGGTCGTGGGTTCAAGTCCCGCCTTTATTACTATCAAGTCATGCGTGAAAAACTCATCGCCGAGTTTCCGGCTAAATACGAAGATGGCACGCCCGTCATGATCGAGGCGTATCAAACTATCATTGATGTCAGCACCCGAGGAAATCCGCAAGCTACCACTGGCGGACTAAAGCGCCTGCAGACAGACAACGGTGACGCCCTGAATTATATTTCGCCAGGCGTATATGAAGATCCTGGCATCTGGGGGAGCATCAGAGGCAAAATCACGTCCGATCATCCCGACGCTATATGACGCGTTTTTCTGGCGGTGAATCGAGGCTGTTTTGGATCCAGCCAATTACGCCATGAACTAAGAAACCATTCCATGCCCAGTTACTTTTTCCCGACGTCCGATAGCGGAACTTTCGCGCCCATTGCACCGAATTGTTTTTCAGAATCACCGGAACAGGCACCGAAAGGTAATCAAAAATCTGACTCTCAATGTCCGTCGGCACTGGAGCTTCCGAGGGGTCATCGTCAAGGGATCGCAGACGCGTGGCATCAAGGATATCTATTTCGTCGCCTACCTCGTATTCGATGGTAGCTTCAAAGATCTGCTTGGCTGGAATGGGATTAGAACGCTTTGCCAAGCACTCGATCAACCCGAGGCATAGTGCGTCGTTAAGCAGGATGGTAGCAGGTCCATTGTCACCGTGAATCGTCAAACTCATTTCCGATCCACCAGGGCCGCTGCCGATCATCCAAAGAGTTTTCGCGCGCGGCAATTCTTGAGGTGAATCCATTTTAACACTCCTTTAACAGCCACGGTTCAGTACACCGTGGCTGGCTGTATGGGATGGTTGTATCTTTTAGGCTGGTGGAAAGCCAGGAGCGGGAGGGATTAAAGGCGGAGCACTCAGTATGCGGACAATCTCCTGGTTGAGGTCGATCACCCATCGATTAGTCGAAACGATGTCGCTCAGGATCTCTAAAGCCTTAGCCGTCTCGGCAGTGTTCTCGGCAATAGTTCGACCATCAACAGAAATAATTTTTTGGAGCATTGAATTTCGCTTTCTGGCGGAGTTGTTCTAATTATTTCAATCAATGCGCATTCAGGACAATCTCAAATTTTTAGAATTCTGTTGACAACCTAAAAATCAAAGCGCATATTCTCCCTTCGCTGGACGGAATTGCGGACGAGTAAGCCGCGATACCCCTGGCATGACTTAGAAACCCTTCTGACTGCCAACGCTTGCGTATGGCTGCCCGGCCGGTTTCTAAACCGCCGAGGCCCGAGCAACGTCGCTCGATTCCCCGGAAATGATTTCCCGTTTGGTGCTGCGCATCAAGCGGATTGAAAATCGCACACTCTGGTCAACCGAACTCGATAAAGAGACGGTGGGCATTTCAGGCTTGTCGACAGCACAGGGAAAGACCTCCTTAGACCAGCGTGGCGATTTTCAATTCGCTTTAGGTGTGGCAAATCATGGAAGGGTTCGTCAATGATTGGCGACAATCCCCACCGGAAGAGTGGGAGTTTATCGCATGGTTGGGCAAATCGCCCAGGTCGTGCGAAGAAGCGTTTCGTTCGTGATCTCGTCGTCGGAGAAGTCCACGCCCGGACCCGCGGTGCACAGCATCGTTGCTCTGGTTGTGGTGGCTTGATCTACGGCGACTGCGTGGTTTGCTCGATTCGCCGCCTAGTGCGGAATCGGAGGGCCGGATGATCGCGAAAAAAGGTACTAGTTGTTTACCCGCCTTTGAGGCGGGGCAATTGTGGACGGGAGCGCAGGCCCGCGCTCAATTCAGCGGACGGTTACCTGGACGTCGGTCACTCAGGGACAGCACGAAGCAGAAGCTGACGTCTCAAGAGGTGCATCATGTCGGCATACGCGTTACCTTCTCCGGCTCCTCGGGAACCGGACCGCAAAAGGTTCAAGATTTGGACGCCGGACTCGGACGTTCCAAGGCAGGAGCCGCCGCGAACCCCCTCGCGATCGAGCGGGGGACTTTCTCCGCAAATGCGGCTCTCGGAATTCATGACGGCCTGGTTTATCCCGATCATCATGAAGGGCGGCGACGAGCCTGCCTCACAAGAAACGATCAATCTTTACAATCAGGCCATGGCGCGTTGGATCGAGATCACGGGCGATCCACCGGTCTGCGAGATCGACGAATTCTTGATCGAGAAATTTCGTGCAGGCCTGCGCACCGCGACTTACATCCGCGGCATCGCCGGCATGAAGCGTCCGCTGAGCAGGACCACGCAGAAGAAGCATTTGTCGCACTTGCGGCATTTGCTCTATCGGCTTGGGCCGGCCTGGGATCCACGCCGCAAGACGGCCGCGGTGCTCGATCGAGCGATCCACATTCAGGTCTCGACGCCGCCCACGATCCGCAAGGAACCATTCATGATCGATCAAGCTCGCGCGATGGTGGCCTGTGCCGACAAGATGCCGCGGCCGGAGAATCCGGTTGCATATTGGCGGCTGTTCATCGCATTGCTGTTTTACACCGGACTCCGTGCAGGAACGATTCGGCGGCTCCGACAAGAGCACATCACGCACAAGGGACGCCAGCCCTGGCTCGATATCCCTGGCGAACTGGTGAGCAAGACAGGCAAGCCAATCAAGATGCCGATGCACCGACGGTTGATCGAGGCGCTAGAGCCGTTCAGTTCGTCGCCGACACTGCTGCCGGCAACGCACTGCTACCGGTACCTCTTCCAGCTTCACGCGGACTTGCAGACCTTGGCCGGCATTCCGGCCGATCAGCAAATCAGTCCGCACGGTTGGCGGCGGACGCATGCCTGCGAGCTCGCGAACCTCGGCGCGAACAGTGCCCTGACGATCGCGCAAAAAGCCCTCGACCATGCGGACAAACGCACAACCGAGAATCACTACTGCGACATCGTCCATCGTTTAATCCTCAAGCTGCCGGACCTCTGGTCGATCGACGATCCGCTGCAGCAGCGCCTCTTCTAAATCATTCCAAGTCGATTGCCCCACTTGGAATCGCGCGGGTTGGCTTCGAGCTCGTAGCTCGAGGCCAGCTCGCGTTTTTTATTGGTCTGCGGCTGGCGCTCGCTTCTGCCCCCAAACCTCCAGGAGCAGCGCCGGCCGCATTTTCATTTCCCGGGAAACGAATCATGACACGAGAACAGCTTGAGTATGCGACGGCGCTTGCCAACGACTTAGAGCGTGGGAAATACCCTTACTCAGCGATGACCGTACGCAGGCTGATCGAGGATCGTACGCGCCTAAGTGAAGCTCTCGAATCCGTGTTGACCTGGATGACCAACGTCAACACGTTTGAGCCGCATGAAATTTCGGCCAAGGTTATCAAGGCACTGAAAGCCACGGGTTACGATCCCGAGCTGCTCGACAGTGCGGCGATCGCATTGGTGAGTGGCGCGGCAGCGTTTCTTTGAGAGCCGCGGTTGACCTAACCGTGGCTGAGATTTTTGTAGCCATTTTATTACCACAGCATCGGTCCCGAATACCGGTGGTCAGTTCGGAGTTTTTGTGGGGTGGAGCAGTCTGGTAGCTCGCGAGGCTCATAACCTCGAGGTCGAGGGTTCGAATCCCTCCCCCACTATTTTGGAAGCAAGAAACCTCGGGCAAGGACGGTCAGAAGGATCGTACCGAGGAGCCGGGTGACACCGGAGATCGACGCCGGCGGCGGCAACAGAGTGCCCCGCCGGCGATGGCCAAAAGGAGAACCATGAACACCGTCACACTCAAACTTGAAACGCTGCATCGCGTCCCCGGCCTGGCCGATGACTTCGACGCACAGATCGAGGCGCTCGTCGCTGACTGCATCAAGCGGCCAGGCCTCGCGAAAGATCGAACGCTGAAGGTCGAGATCCGGATCCGGCCGCACGCGACCGATCCGCAGGACGTCACGATCGAGCCGGTGATCGCCACGAAGCGGCCGTCGACCGTGCTGGATCCAATCCGCGGCCGCTGCACCAAACGGAACCAACTGCAGTTTGATTGGTCTGCAGAGGGGGGCGATCAATCAGAGGAATGACGAATGACCTATCGCACGTACTGGCGGCGAGTACTCAGCGCGATACCACGGCAGCCACGGCCGACACGCGCGTCGCTGCGTGAGACTTACAACAGCATCGGTCGGCCTCGCCGAGGCTGGCCCTACCGAGTGTGGTGCCAGGAAGTGAGACGAGTACTCGGGATCGAGAAACCGAAACGCCGGCGACGTCGCCGGCGGGATCTCCCAGGACAAGCCTTTTTATTCGCGGGGGCCAGATGACCAACAAAACATACCGAGAGCCAAGGTTCTGTGTGATCGGCTATTGCGGCTGCGGATCCTGTCAGGCGGTCGTGCTGATCGGTGGCCCGGGCGATTTCGCCACGGTGACCCATGACGCGCAAGCGCTTCGCCGCCGGCACCCCAGAGTGCAGATCGAGATTGCCGTCGACAATCGGACCGTTCGCAAGCAACGCGCCGAATTTCTCAAGCGCCCGAACATTACGATCTGGCCGGCCGGCTCGAAGCTTACGATCGTCGAAACATTTCCCGGGAAAGCTCCGGTGATCAAGACCGAGGCTTTGCCGCCGCCGCCAGCCGAAGGAGGTGCCCCTTGCTAACGCAATGGGTCTGGCGCATGGACGCCATACACGACGTCATGGATTACTCGGCGGTCCGTTTTTACGCGACCAAGGAACTGGCCGACGCGGCGATCGCCAAGCTCGAGCAGCTCGGCTGGCTCTGCGACGCGTGGGTCGAAGAGGTGCATGTGATGTATTTCGCCGCGCTCACGAGCGCCGAAAGCGTCTGGCCGATGATCGACACCTGGCGGATCTGCGGCGCGCTCGACGCTTCCTGGGCCTTCCTTCGCAACAAGAGGAGTGCATGAACAAGCCATTATCAATTTACACCGGTACCCGCGAGCACAACGGCACTTGCCGCGTCGTCGTCACGACCGACGGCCGTGAGTACAAGCTCAACGCGCGACACGACCTCTGCAAGTTTTCGACGCATGGACTCGACTGGGGTTACACCGGCGTCGCGCCGCTGCAGCTCGCCCTGGCCATGCTGGCGGACTGCTGCGGCGAGAACGTGGCGATCGCCAACTATCAGCACTTCCGCCGCGACATGATTTCCGGGATGCCGGCCCGCGGCTGGTCGCTCACAAGCGATCAGATTGAAGATTGGGTCCGGCAGCGTGGCCGCAGCGTAGCCACGGTGGACGAAACCGATGCTCATGACTGCGAGGGCCGGTGATGGAAATCCAACGGGCCTTTGAGATCACCGGTCAATGCGTGAGGAATCGCATGGCTTTCATCATGGGCGACGATTATGTCCCGCTGCCGGATTGTTCCCTGGCCGAGATGCTCGAAGCCAACGAGCTAGTAAGCAAAGACAACGAAGGCAAAGGATCGTTTCACATGGTTGTTGATCCCCGTGGGATCGCGGCCTCCTATGCCTTTGAACATTACGGCCGTGACCCGCACGAATTGCTCGAAGCAGTAGGGTTTCAATTGAACACAGCAGAAACCTAGACCCACGGTCAAAACAACCGAAGCTCCCGAGGAAAAGTAATTTTGAGATTCCTTCCAGCTGCTGGAAGGAACTCGCTTGAGGTTCGAAAACGTCGAGGTAAGGTGTCAGTCGGAAAGCCGCGGTTAGTTCGACCGAGGCTCAGAGTGCAAAAAATGATGTGAGGCCACGATGGCAAAATACCGCGCGAGCGACGACAACCTCATCCTCGATTTTTCGAGTCGGATGGATGAGCGCCGCCGCCGACTTAGGACCGCGCTAAAGCAGATACCCGGAGCTGACCTGAAAGACTGGTCGATGCTGCTCCTGGTTTGCCACTTCTCCGACGGAGATGGGTTGGTCCGAGATTATGACGAATTGTCAGAGTTGCTTTGGTGCGGACGCCGTACGGTGATCAGATTGGTGAAACGACTTGAAGAGCTCGATCTCTTGGAAGTCCGACAGACCTACGATCGTGACGGGGCCGCGAGCAAGAACGCGTACAAGCTAAACTGGGATCGGATCGATGCTTTGGTAACGAAGTCGATTCGATCGAGTGGAGCAACGGTTCGGCAGTGCCAGGATGACACTGGGGGGTGTCAGGATGACACTGGCCAGTGCCAAATAGACACTACCCAGTGTCAGGATGGCACTTCTTTTAAGGAAGAACTCTTTCCGGGAACTCTTTCCGGGAACTCTTTAAATACGGTTCCGGTACGGAAGGCCGGACCGGTGCCGCTTTTGGAAGTATCTCAGAAGCCGAGGGCTTCGCGGGATTGGCTTTGCGACGCCGGCCTGTCTCACATACCGGAACTCGTCGAGGCGTTGGACCGAAGGGTTACGCCTCTGCCTGTCGGTGCACTGGCGGAGAAGGGAACTTATTACGCGCTGGAAGCCAGCAAGTTAATCTCCCCACCGTACGTCATCGATTGGTTCCAGCGCCAACTTTCGTTGGCTTCACCAGTGTGCGGGCCTAGCGAAGCAGAGCTGATGCTCTGCCTCGCTACGGCGGCACATGTGTATCACACGCCGAGCGACAAAATCACCAAGAGTCGACCAGCGTATTTTTCTTACTTGATTGCCAATCGGAAGTGGCTGAAGGTCGCTTACCGGATTGGCAAAGCTAGGACGATCCTCGAAAGCATTGAGCGCGAGAAAGGAGCTTACTGGCGAACCTGATCACTTCGAGCTGAGCTCGACCGCCGCCGGCCGGCTGCCGGCAGAACCATGGAGGATAGATCGATGCGAATGAAGTCCCTGCTACTCGGCGTGGCGCTGCTAACGTCGGGGATTTTCACGGTGGAAGCTCGGGCCGGCTGCCGCGGCCACGGTAACGCGATGGGTAGGCCTCGCGTGTTTGGCCGAGTCCTGCGTGCCGTTGTCCGGGCACCGGCCCGAGTGTTTGCAGAGCGAAGGGCCCGGCTGCAATATCGCCGGTCCAGTAGCTGCCAGTAGATAGCAACGGCCCGGGGGATGGTCCCCCGGGCCGCGTTTTGAATTCGGGTTGCGGACGTCGTGGAAAACTAAACCGCAACCCTCATCCAGGAAGGAATCATATCATGATCGCAAAACCAAAGTCATCAAAGAATTCGAAGGAAGATCTCGACCCGGCAGCCGCGGCACTGCAGCGCGTGAAGAAAAACACGATCAAGCGCGGCACCACGACGCCGGCGAACGGAGCATCGGTGGGGGCCACCGTGGCTCGCGGCTTTGGCGGTGGCAAGGAACCGCTGAGAGTGAAGATCAGTGAGTTAGCCAGGCATCCGGCGAATCGCGAGCCGACGGCCGCGGCCGTGGAGAAGATGGGTGCGAGCATCACACGGGACGGGCTGCTCGAGTTGCCAGTGGTTCGAGCAAGGGACGGCGGCTATCAAATCATTTCCGGGGAAACGCGCGTCCTGGCTTTAAGGAAACTCGGCCGCGGCGAGCTCGATGTCCACCTGCTCAAAAACTGTAGCGATGCCCAGGCCCTGGAGCTGCTCGCGATCTACAACGCCGAGCGCACGGACCTGAACCCGATCGAGAAAGCGCGGATGATCGAAAAGCTCTGCGCTGAGATCGAGGACGGGGGCGCGTCGATGTCGCGCGAGCAAGCCGCGAAAATCTACGGCCTCGAAACCGGTGCCGCGGCGAGCAACCTGGTCGGGCTGCTCAAGCTGCCGAAGTTCTGGCAGGAGCTCGTCGCCTCTGGCGAATTCCCGCCGACGTTCGCGCGGTTTTTGGTGCCATACGCCCACGCTCCGCGAATCATGTACGCTTTCGAAAAAGACTACCTCAAGTCTCGTAAGCTGGACGAAGACGATGAAGAGCGAATGACTTGGGATAACCGTGCGTGCCTGCAGCAATTTCTCGAAGATCGGATCGAGGATTACTTCCGACCGCTTGCAGCTGGGCACACGATCGATTTTGGTTACCACGCATTTCAAGGCAAAATCCCTAAGAGATCGTATTTATTCAGGTACACAGGGCAGTATCCATGCTTGTTCGAAATAACGCCGGAACTGGAAAAACAACTCGACTGCGTGGAGCTCGAGGTCGAACAACGCGTGAAGGGCAAGAGAATAAAAATCAAACGCCAGGTCGCAACGAATGTCGAAGCGTACGACAAGCTGCAGATCCCCCTGATCATCAAGAAGGTTGATGCTAAAGAAAAGTCCGCCGCCAGCAAAAGCGCGGGTAAGGAAAAGAAAGCGACGGCCGAAAAGAAGCTCACGCCGGCCGAGCAAAAGAAACTCGACGCCGAGCGCCGCGAGCAGCTCGCCGCGCGGATTAGCACCTGGCGACACAACTGGTTGAAGAAGATCCTCGCCGATGCTTTCGGCAGTCCCGAACGGTGCCCGGAGTGGCAAGCCTATCGCTTCACACTGTGGCTCGCCGGCAATGATCGCCTCGGCAACTCGATCGGTGCCGACGACAAGCTCGAGGAGCTGCTCCACGCAAAGGGGGTCCACCCGGATTGCATCAGCCCCATTTCCCAGGAAACGCTCCCCGGTCTGGTGCACCAATTCGCCGCGGCGTGCCTCTCGCATCGCGACACCAATCCCAAGTACTCGGCTTTTGAGACGCAGGACCTAGAGGCGTTCGCTCGCGACCTGAGCGTCGACCTGGCCGCGGAGTTTCTCGAGCTCGGCAAGGAGGAACTCGAGGTGTTCTTGCTCCTTCACCAAGGGCCGCAGCTCGATCCCCTGGCCAAGGAGTGGGATATCTACGTCAAGGAAGGATCGGGCAAGTCGGACAAGATCAAGTTCATTCTGGCCAGCGGCAAACGAAAGCCGCTGCCGAAGTCGGTGCCCGCGATCGCCGCGGCGAAGAAGGGCGGCAAGTGAAATGGGCCTCGTCATCCCACCGAGCATTGAAGAGCTGCTCTACATTCTGGAGCATCGGGACAGCAAGAGCATGTCGCAGATAGCGCGCGACCTCGGCCGTTCCTATGAATTCGTACATCGGCATGCCCACAGTACGGCTGATGGTTGGAAGAGCAGCTTCTTTCTCGACGAAGCCGGCAAAGAAAAAATCCGTCAGCTCGTACCAACAGCGATTTGCAATAGTTGCATCGGCCGCGAAGTCGGCATCGGTCGCAAGGAAGTTCGGCGTTGGCGCAAGCAGCTTGGCCTGTCGGCATATCAGGGCAACGGCATGCAAGGCTGTCAGCGCTGCTCCGATCGTACGCGCGAGACCACGAAACAACAGCTCGCCAAGGCCGGGTTAAAGTCGATCGGAATGCTGCGAGTCGTGGCGTTCCGTAAGTATGCACGCGAGAACGGTTGGCCCGAGGATCTCCGGCCACGGGCTGTGCAGATCCTCAGCACGTTGTACTTGCACGGGCCCCAAACACGTCGACAGATCGCCGAACGAATAGGAATGCCGTGGAAGGGATCGCGCGCGTCTCTTCATAACAACGACAAAGAAGGATCGTACCTGGCAAACCTAATGGCCCGCGGCCTAGTCGTCTGTGCTAATCGCAAATTACAGCAAGGCGGGCAAGGAAAAAACGTCGGAATTTACATGATTCCCTTACACATTCAACCGGAGTTTAAGAGCGATGGGACAACGAAAAATGCTCACCGAAACGGGAATGACTCTCAGTCCGATCCCGTCATGGCAGCAAAAAATGACAGAGGCAGCGTTCGACGGAATCTGCGAGTCGGACATAACGGACATCGTCAGGAAACAAGTCGAGCAAGCAAAGGCCGGAGATTCGCGGGCGGCGAAGTTCGTGTTCGACGTGTTCGTGAACACCAAGAAACCCGACGGCCGCGAACAGCCAATCATCCCCAGCAAGCCGCCGGCTGAAAGCACCAAGGCCCGGCCAGGTAGCCAAGCGAAGATCCTCGCCATGCAGCAGCGGGCCCAACGCGGCGAAGCAACCGATCACCCTGACGACGTCGACCATTCCTAGCATCGGTGTGACCCACCGAAGCTCAAGAGAACCACGAACCATGAAGACGGTAATCAATCAAATGCTCAAGCTTGAATTCTGGCCGACGATGTTAGCGCTGATCGAGCTCGCCGTCTGCGCGTCGATCGTCGCGGCGACGCTGGCCTGGGCTTGGCGCGTTTTCCCCTGACCCTCCAATAGGTGACCAATGCAACTTACGCAACAAGACTGTGATGTTCTGATCGAAGCCCTATGCGACTGGGAGAAGTCCGGCCTCGAAGGTCAGATGGTGGGTGGGCTTTTCGGGGCACTGCTCAGCCGTGGGGATGAAGATGCGAAGCTCAAAATGCAGCAAGAACAAGAGCGGCAGATGAATGAATTCAAGCGGCAAATGAAGATCAAAAAAGAACGGGCAATCATGATCCAGGCGAAGCTGATTCAGCTTCGTGATTCGCTCGTAGCAGATCGCGCAATCATCGACGCCTAGACCCTCGGTTTCCCAACCGATGCTCCTGACAACCAACAAAGAGGGACCGATGCTTGATCTTGAATCCTTTATAAAAGACAGCCAGCCATGCCGCGGCGGTCGCAACTGTCAGTGCTGCGGCGCTGGTTGCGACTGCGGATGTCGCGATCTATGCCCAGTGTTTCGTTACGACAACCCTGGATTCTCAGAGCGAGAGAAAGAGCGGGCGGCATTGAAGACACAGCCACGGTGATCGAGACCGTGGCTCTGAAACTCCGTCGCCTAATTGGACAAGGCCGCTCGTGCGAACGAGCGAGCAAGAGCAGCTACCTTCGAGATCCAATGATTCAGCAATTTGAGATTCACAAAATCCAGAGTTACTGCCTTTCCTCATTGGCCATGCTTATCGAAGGGTGAGGCGATTGCGAAATGCGGGTTCGATCCCCGTCGGAGTTACTGACACAACTAACCATTTCACAGGAAATCATCATGGCCATGCAGATGCAGATCGAGCAAACAGACCAAATTACAACGATCGACGGCGCTCAAGCCCGGGTCTGGAAAGGCACCACGACCGGCGGCATCGAATGCTTTGTCTTTGTGACACGAATCGCGGTTCATAAGGATGCTAACCCAGCAGAATTCGAGCGCGAACTGATGGAGAAGGGCGTCCCCCGAGAAGCATGCAGAGCAATCCCGCTGAGCATGATCCTTTAACCCACGGTGTCGAGGA
This sequence comes from Pirellulales bacterium, assembly GCA_041736895.1. Lineage (GTDB taxonomy): Bacteria > Planctomycetota > Planctomycetia > Pirellulales > JALHPA01 > JANRLT01. The sequence goes on along the minus strand of JBGSSS010000078.1, from coordinate 26,638 downwards.
CCGATGCTATGACACGAGCCGATCTCATCGCCGCGCTTGAAAAACTGATGGCTGACACCGAATTGTTTGTTTACGCCAAAGGCAAAGCGTACTGCGATCCGCCAACGCAGGAGCAGCTCGGCAACGGCCACGAACACATGGCGCAGATCATTCGGCGGCTTGGCAGCGGGCAGGTTGTCGCGATCTCGCCGCGCGTCGTGAAGTTGATCATCGCCGAACTTAAAACCCCAGACCCTCGTTCCAAGTAACCGGAGCTCTTGAATGCCAATAGCGATAAACGCACTGTTGATAATCGCCTCGCTCGTTATGGGCGGGTGGAACTTCTATCGCATCGAACAGAGAGATAAAAAGATTGTCGAGCTCGATGCCGAAAATCGTGAGCTCACCCTATGGAACGGTGAATGGCAGATCCGCTTTGAATTGATGGCCAATCAATTGAACACTCAAAGGATTTGGATCATCAATCGAGAACGGGGCACACTTAATATTTTACGGCGTCACGGCGTCTGCTGGCGCTCGTGGAAAGAAGGGCGAGCCGGCAAGAAGGATCCCGGCTGGATCGAGGAGTTCTGGCCACCGTTCAGTCTTGATGGCGCAACAGACGATCTAGCCCGGCTTGCGGATCGCTGGCATCGGCAGTTACAGGTTGGGTGGTTTGGCTTCCCATTCGAATGAGAGCCACGGTCTGGGGCACCGTTGGTCCTGAGCGCACGAAAAAACCCTGACGATTGCTCGCCAGGGTCGTGTGGTGCGAGAGGGGCAGTTCCCGCAGCCACTCCTCTAATTTAGTTCGCCGGCAGCCAAATGCAAGCCAGGCGTTTCCCGGGAAATTATTCCTCGTCGCCGGCCGAGTTATCGATTCGCTCATAGAGCTGAGCGCCTTGCCACGACGGCCGGATATCGATCTCGACTTCATGGTCCGGATCAATTGTCGCGTGACCCGCCGCGCCGCTTGGAACAGTCTGAATGCCCGGAATTGTCCCTGGATCAGGACCGCCTTCACCGGCTTGACCGCCTAGAGAATTTTGGTCGTGAACGTGATCCGGGTGAGCAGCGATGTTGTCGATGACGTCCTTTGATAAGAACGTGGCGTTATTCGCGCCTCCTTGCTCGCTGGCTAATTTGTTGAAATACAGGAATCTATCGTCAGCGTCGGCCGCTTCGCCGGAACGCGTCTTGTCGGTGTCTTGGTTCCCATCGGCTAGGACCCAGCCGGGACAGCTCCATCCCCCTTGCGTCAAATAGATTCTCGCCGCGCCGATCTGATCCGAAAAGTAATTCGGCGTGACGGCCGCGTAGCGAAATTTCGGCCACGATAGGGGATAGAAAGCGTCTTCATAACGATGATAGGCTTTCATGAAGCCGATGGGCATGCCGGCGATGCAATTAGGATCCTGTGCATTGTTCGTCGGCAGCAGCACTCGGACCGTAGTCGACGATTCGACTCCGGCGGTTCCGGAAGAGTAGTCCCTCAGCGCAACGTTGACATAGGCCCACTTGCCACTGAGTGAGGGATAATCGCCGCCGCGCTTTCTCCAGGCCTCCTTGCACACGCCCCATAATAGCCGCGGGCGATTCTCGCCGAGGCGCAGCAGCGCTTTCTTTTCACCGGTGCCCGACTCTTTCCACAGGATCTGATGCGGACCGTCCCAATCGCTCTCCCAATATTTATTCTGAATGATTCCGCCTGATCCATCGAGGTTGACCGTCATGTAAGGCACGTCGACGAAACGATGGGCCGCATCGTGAACGTAGATCATCGCCGGCACGATGCCGGCGGCATAGTGCCGATGCACGTCGGCCGGATGAGTGCGCGCGGCTGCGCGATGCAGAATGCTACCGGCGTCGAACTGGTGATAGTCGCTATAAGCGATGTCGGCTTCCAGAAGCGGTTGGAACTGCCAATCACTTGAACTGTTATTCGTCACCGTCTTGAAGTGCGAAAGGCCGTGCAATTCGTTGACCGTTGTAACAAATAGGTCTTGCCACAGATCTAGGCTCACACCGAGCAAGCCCTCGCCCGGACGATACGGTACAGCTTTGTTGCCGCCGGCCTTTTTCGCGGCGCGCACGACGTCCACCGTCTCATTGTGCAATTGAGCGGAGAACTGCAACGGCTCGCCTTCACGGACTTTTCGGTAGGGATCACTCATAATGGCAGGGTGTCGAAATCGCCCTGGTCGTAAACGCGTTGGATGTAAACAAATTCGGGTTCGAGGATTTTGTTCGCGCCGCTGACGGACTTTTTGTATTTGACATCGAGGTATGCCCAGCCCGGCTTGTTGATGCCCGTGAGGGCACCGATCGTCAGGCCCGTCTTGCCTTCGCTTACCGCGATCGAGAAATTCAATTCCCAGTCCTGCTCCTTGTAGCGATAGCGGCCGCTGATGCCGGTGAGCAGCAACTCGTCCTCGTCATAATCTTTCCACGTGGCGTCATTCGTTTTGCCGACGAGCTTGCTCAGGTCGCGCTTGAACGCATCGGTCATGTCCGCATCGTCGACGATGACTTTGTAACTGAGCGTGCATTTCGGAATGATGATGTCGACGCCTTCGGCCTCTTCGCCATTCCAGCCGATGGCCCCCTTCAGGTCGGGAGCCGCGCCGCCGCCGGCAGCCGGATAGCGGCTGATCGTTTCGATTGCCTGCGTGATGCGGACCGAGTCGGTGGAAATGTCGAAGGAGAAGTCGGGAGCATCACCCGACTCCTTGGGCTCGGTGGGGCCGTACGGAACGGTGACGCGCCAGATTCCGACCTCTTCATGAGATAGCTGGAAATGCTGACGGTAGAGTACTCGCCCCGTCGCGGGGGACGTGTAAGTCGTGGGAGCCAGCGCCGCAATGACGGCATAGACCGCGGTGTCCGTGTAGCTCCCCTGAATGACATAACGCAGTTCTGCGGACTCGTTGTTGCCGCCCACGGTCAACACCGGGCCGGATTCCATTTGTTCGACGCTGATGGGCATGTTAACTCGTGAAGGTCAGGCCTGTGGCAATTTTCTTGGCGACTTCATAGCTCTTGTCGAGCCAGTCATTGGTTTTCTGCTGGGCTTTCAACTGCTTCTCCGGGAGGCTACCACCGAGGCGCGACGCAGCGGCCGCCGAGAAGGTGCCGGTCGTAACCGACTTGGTGACTTCTGGAACGCCCTGCGCCCGTGCAGCAGCTTCAGCCGCTTTGCCGCGTAGAGCGAATAGCTTATTGATGAGTGCCGGATCGGTGCCGGCTTCTGCCGCATCGCGAATAGCTTGTTGCCGCTCAAGTTCGAGCAAGGCTTTCTGTTTTGCTAAATCTCGCTTGGCCGCGCTTTCAGGCGATTCCCCGGGGACGGCCTGAAATTTGTCCTCGATACCGAGTTGGTTGATTTGGTCTTGAATCTGCTGCGTCGCAGACGCTTTGCGTTCGGCGATTTGTTTCTGCTCTTCCTCATTTTGTTCCTGACGCTTTTCGGCTGCGGCTTTTTCCAATTTATCGATGCGCGCCTGGACCTCGCCATCGACGGCCGCACGCTGTGCGGCGAATTGCTCGATTTTTTTACCGCCGTCACCTTTGGGGCGCAGCTGCTCGTCAGCGATCATATCATCCAAGAGTTTTTTGCGCTCTTCGCCTTGCTTGCGGAGATCGTCGATTTCACGCTCCAGGGGGGAGAGACCGCCCCGCCGATCTTGGTCATCCAACTGCTCAAGCCGATGCTTGGCCGCTTCGCTTTGCTTGCGGACCTCTTCAATTTTGCGGGCTTCGGCTTGCAGGCGCTCGCGGGTTTGCGAGATGTTTTTCGGATCGGCTTTGTCTTTGCCTACTTTTTCCTTGGCAGATTGTTGTGCTTCTAATGCTTTAACTCGCTGGCGCTCTGCGGAAATTTTTTCGCCGAGAATTTTGATTTTCTCCAGCCTAGCCTCTTCGTCTTGCCAAATCGTGGCTTCGTTCTTTTCCCCCAATCCCGTTTTTTGGACACTGACATCAAAATGTCCATCGAAGAATTTTTGATACCTTGCTTCTAAGATTTGTAAGTTATGCTGAGCTTCAACCAGTTCCTTATTCAGGTTTGCGCGTGCCTGGCCTTCCATCGCCGCATTAAGTTTCTTTTGCGCGGCCGTCATCCCCTCGATTCGCCCTGTGGCCTCGTCAATCGAGACGCCTAAAAAACCGTACCGTGATTCCAGTTCCTTGATGATGCCGCTGGCTTCACTCATTTGCTGAGAATTGAGGTACTGCTTATCGGCTAGCTGTTGCAGGCGTTGCATCCTCAGCTCATCATCCGCGCGTTGCTGCTCTCCTAGTTCGCGCTGATTCTGCATCTCATAACTGACCTCTTCGAAGCCGCCAGATAAATAAGATAAACCTGCGGTAAGCCCAGCCACGGCCGCCGTGATGCCAGCGAAGATGCCGATTGGACTTGCGAGCAGGGGAAACAGCGTCACGAGTCCACTGAGTGCCGCCTTGGCACCGTTGAACCCTGGCTTGAGCAAGCTTAGACCCGCCCCCATGACGCTCATCGCTTTGCCGACGCCAATCGCGGCGGTGCCAAAGACGATCAACCCGCCAGCAGTAGAGAGCACGACTTCGAGTAGCGTGCCATGTTCATTTGCGAACGAAGTCAGCCAGGTGAGTCCGTCAGAGATGACAGAAACCCATTTTTCCATGACCGGCAGCAGTTGGCCACCAAAGGCGACGGCCGTTGCGGTGACTTGCTTCCAGAGGCTATCGAGCTTGTCACCAAATTCAGCGGCGGCGGCAGCCGTTTCCCCGGAAATGGTCACGCCCAGCGCGCGGCCTTGCTCGCGCATCATTTGAATGCCGCGGGCACCCTGGCTCATGAGCGGCAGCAGATCGGACCCAGCTTTGCCAAAGACGTCCATCGCCGCCGCTGTCCGCTGTGCGGGGTCCTCGATGCTCGCGATGCGATCAGCGATCATCGCGAATTGCTGATCCGGCGCTAACCCTTCCAATGCGGCTGCGCTCAAGTTCAACGACTCGAGCATTTTGACGGCCCCGGCCCCGCCAGTCTCGGCGTCGGCCAGGTTCTGCTGCATTTTCTTGATGCCCTTTTCCAGCGTCTCCATCGACGTCCCGGAAAGCGAAGCGGCGTAATCCAATTCGGACAACGCTTCAACGCTCGTACTCGTCCGGTCGGCCATGTCCTGGAATTTGCTGCCGACGTCGGTAAAGATTTTGCCGGCAGCCAGCAGCGGCCCGGCCACCAAACCGCCGATGGTCGCGAGCTTCTTGCCGATGCTCTCGACCGATTCGCCCCAGGCCTTCATGCGCGCTTCGGCCTTGGCCAAGCCGCCGACAAGACGCGAGTCGTCGACCGAGAGTTCGGCGTAAGCACCGCCGGCACGAACTGCGGAGGCTCCGGCGCTCATTTATTGCCTGCGAGGGAGGGGTTATCGACAAGACACTTGAGAACTTCAATGCCCGCGGGCACGCCTTGCTTCTTGCGGCGGCGCTTGGGTCGCTCGGCGAACGGGGAGAAATCGTTCGCACGGAATGGTTTGCGGCGCTTGGCCGGATCGCGTTTGGAATTGGCGAAGTTGGCCATGAACTCGCTAAAGGGAGCCCAGAAGGCGCGTTGCCTGGCTTCGGCCATTTCAACGAGCTGGGCCAGCGTGTAGGGCCCAGGATCGATGCCGATGACGCCGGCCAGCATGTTTACGCAGCGCTCAAACTCTTCGCGACGTCGGCGCTGTCGAGCGCGAGGATCTGTCGGCTCAGATCTTCCGTCACGAGATCCCGGACTTCCCGACTCTTGGCGATCAGCTCGCGGAGCAGTTTCCTTGTCCGGGGATTGGGGAAAAAATCGATGAGCTCCTCGAGCAACGCGTCGGTGGCGTCGACGATGCAATCGCCGTACAAGGCCGTGCCGAATTGCTCGGGCGTAACACCGTCTCGCTGGGCCTGCTCCTCGCAGAGCACGAACAGGACCTCCACGACCCGCATCGGATCGCGGAGGAACTTGCCCAGGTCGGCCAAGCCGTCGGCAACCAGCGCATTGAGATCGAGGCCCAGCACATCGCGCACGCGCCGCAGCAGCGTGACGTTGAGCCGTACTTCCCAGGCTTTACCCTGGGCATCCGTATAAACGTGCATCTAAAGTTTCCTGGGAAAAGTTCTAAAGCCCCGCCAGGTCCGCTGGCGGCTTATGCCGGCACGGTGAACCAGGCCGGTGCGTTGCTGGAGTAGGTCGGCTTGAGGGAAACCGACACGGTGACCGCTTCTTCCAGCGCTTCGTTGCGGGAGAAGGTCATCACCTGCATCAGAGCGCGCAAGCCTTGGCTGCCTGCGGTTGCCACCGGTCCGTCTAGGACGAGGAACTCGATCGACGTGTCGCCGAGGAACGCTGACTGGATCGCGGTGAAGCCCGCATCGCCAGGTGCCCAGACCATCTCGAATTCAATCGAGGCGTCTTTGAGCGTACCGACGGTAGCCCGCCAGCCGTTGTTGGCGCGGGTCGTGACGTCGGCTTCGCCCTTTTCGAGGCTAAAAGAAACGTCCTTCGCGTTGCCCATCAACGTCCAGACTGGAACGCCGTAGGTACCGGTATTCCGGTACAGCTTGCAATTCATCCCGAGCACAAATTCTTCAGACATCGCATTATCTCCTTGCGGCTTCGGTCCAAAATCGATCGAGTTGTTTAAGGCCCAGCTCGAAGGCTGGTTTCATGTAAGGTCGCGGCTTGATCTCGATCGTCTGCCCACGATCGGGTCCGCCGGTAAGTTCCGCGGTACCGCCGAACTCCAGCGCGGCCGGCGCGCCGGTTGGCGAGTTCATCAAGGCAGGCCCAATCACCGCGCTGTGCGTCGTGCGGTCGTAGCTGTAGAAGATGAACTTCTTCAGCAAACCGGTGATGGTTTTGGGCGGCTTGCCTTCTTCGCTCGGCTTGAACGGCAGCAAGGGTTTCGCGCGACCGTAATACAACGCGATCGCACTAGCCCGGCGGTATCTCTTGCGTTCCTGGGGATCGAGATCCCGCTCCGACTTCCGCCTGGCTTTTTTGATGTAGCCACGCGAAGTGATCCGGACATAAGCGCCGAAGCGATTCAGCACCTTGCGCGTGATCGGATCCAGTTGTTTGATCACTGCCTCGCGATCGAAGAAGCCTTCTTTGGCTTCGACGATCTTCAGATCAAACGCTTTGTCACTCATCGCCGCACTTTGTAAGTGAGCTCGATCAAGCCGACGAATACCCGGTTCTCGAGCAGTTCCATCCAGTCGTACAGGGGATTGCTTTTGTCGCTGACCCGCTGGGCGGGGCCCATGCGTTTTTGCGCATCCTCGGAGAGGAAGTCGCCAATCGCCTGGACCAGCTTCATCAGCGGATCGATGGCGGCGATCTGATTGGCCGCGTACACGGCCGGATCGGTCGCCTGTAAGATCGAGAGCCGTTTTTGCAGCCCGATCTCAATCGTGTAATCTTCAAAGTTCGTGGTGCGGTCTGCTTGCACCGAATCCGAGGCCCTGCAGCAAACCGTCACGCGGAGATCCGCGAGCTGCTCGAGCTTGAAATTCGGAATGTACGCGCGCTGGGCCGTGAACGGCAAAGCGAACGCATAACCATTGATCGCCGCCGTGACAGCGGCCGCAATCTGCTGACTCACCGGCAGGGCCGGATCGACGATGACGACTCGGATCAGCGAAGCGATCGCCGGCGTGCCACCCTCGTTGTGCGCGAGATAGCACCAATAGCTCCCCGGGTTGGGGAACGTCAGACTCGGGGAACCTGGCCCTGTCCCCGTGGCCAGGTTGGCCCAGGAACTTGTGCCGATTTCCTGGGAAACGATTGTCCAGTTGGTGCCGCCAGCCAATCCCGCAATTGTTGCCGAGCCGTGGCTGCCGTCGCCGGCGTCGGTGATGGAAAGTGTGATCGGCACTAACTGAAATCGGTAAAAGCGCTGAGGTCGATCGAGGTCAATTGGTAGCCGCCGCCGAGGCTTGTCAGCGCGGCGTTGATCTCAGTGTGCAACGCGTGGATTCGGGGACCGGCGCCGGGACCGCCGAAAGTCCATGTCGTCAGCAGTACTGCGACACCGCCAATGACTAGAAAGCATGGGTTGCCGCTGTCGTGCATGATCAGCGGCTCATAAAAATTCAGCCGCGTCGCGTTGCTCGGTGGCTGGCAAGATGCGAACGAACCGCCCAACGAATACAGATCCGTAACGAGCGCTTTCTCTTCTTGATCGATTCCCAGGCAGGGCAGCGGATAAGCAGACGCAAGCGAGGGGAGGTAATCAAGCGTGTCCGCAGGCAGGACCTTTGCCGGCGTGATCGTGCCCGGCAAATCGGAGTCGAGTAGACCGATAGCCAGGTCGAACGGATAACCTTCGCCGCTGAGGACAGCCTTCGTCGTCATCGTCCGACTCACGACGGCATTCCCGGACGTGACAAAGCGAATCGTCGAACCGTTGGGGATCAGGAAGTGCCGCGCGAAAATAATATGCCGTGGGCTGATTGCCGTTCCGCCGTACATGATCCCGCCCGCGGAATTCCACGGCGAGACGCAAGTTAGATCGATGTCTGCGGCCCAGCAGCCGGTGTTACGAACGTACAGGGCCGCATCATGGTTGGCCGTGTTGAAAATCGGTTTGGCTGTCGAAGGCGTCACACCGGCAAGCCGAGTGTCAATCGCGTTCGCACAATCCCGCGCGAGCGATCCTGCAACGTAGCTATCGAGCGTGATTGTTGACTGCCCTGCCTCGCGTAAGACAGCGACATCGACGCGGCGATTGAGCAAGCGTGTTTTGGCTAGGATTCTCGCCGTGCCGTTTCCGACGCGTGTGACGATGCCACGCTCATTTACCGTCGCGATCTCTGGATCGAGGCTCTCAAAACCGAGGTACGGCGAAAACGTTCCCGGAACTGTCTCCATTGCTTGCAGATTCGCTTCGTGATCGATCGTCGCCAACGTGTGCGTCGTGATATTCCGATCATCGACAGTGGACTGCGCGGTTGAGCCGGTGACGATAATCGATTCGCGCGCGACCGACGAAAGCGAGAAACCAGCATCGGCTGCAGTTGGTCCGCGCGATGTGATTCCGGTCGGTGAGGCGATTCGAGTGACCATGCTTCCATGCTTTAGAAAAGAGGACCCGCGTAGTTATTCGTTACTTGCCAGTTGTAATCGTTGTCGCCGTCGTCCAAGATTCTGGACACTTCGATGTAGTGTATGCCTGTTGCCAGACCGCTTAAAACGAGGTTCATGGCCCCGCCGGTGATCGTCATTGTTTGCGGTCCGGTGTCAACGTAGAGGTGGGCATTGAATTTGAACCCGATCGGCATATCGTTCGCGTTCGTGACCGTGAGCGTCCGCCCGCTGCCGGCCATGAAGAATGCGTACAGACCGCTTTTTGTAAAGTCCATTGCCAACGACAAATTCCCAGCCTGCAAGTCGTAACCGATTGGCGTATTGTCGCTGCCAGTCGGGTTTCCACCGTTCGTGGCTCCATCGCCAATTCGCAGCTCGCCGTCGACCGTGAAAATCTCGCCTTCGTCGCGCGCACCAGCGGCCGTGTTGTCGGCGTAATCCGTCAAGAGGATCGGACCGACCAGATGCCCGTCGCCGTCGAGACCGGCGTACCCGTCCGGCTGATCCTTTTCCGATACCGCCTGAAAAACGGTGTCCACGAGGTTGGCGATCTCGCCTTTAACAAGACCACGTACCTCTGTTCCTGCCCGCACCAGAAACTGATGCGCAGGCAACATCTGAGCGGCAACGATTTCAGGAACTTGCGACATAGAATGATTTACTCTTCTTCAGGATCGATCGTGACAACCGAAATGCGTTTGGTGTGGATGCGATATTCGAGCTGGCCCGGATCGGAAAAACGCCAGCAGTCATCCGCTCCCAGAGGAGTTACCTCGTAGGAGTTGACGTTAGTGCCGATCGTCTGCTCGATCACATCGCCGTTTTGCGGCTCGATCGGCTGCTCGTCGATCAATAGATCCGCACTGGCGAGGAGGTAATCTCGGACCTCGACCCGCACGCGCCGGCCGTTTTGATCCGCGATCTCGACCTTGGTCGAACCGATGACGGCGGTGACTTCGAACGACTCTTCGCCGCGCCGATAGGTGACCGTCACGCCTTCCAGCGCGCGGAGCGATGCGAACAGGTTTCCGAACGGATCGCTCACGGGGGCCTCGCTGGCTTAGCTCAGCACTTCGGCCGTGAGCGAGACGGCGCTGGCATTGCCGGCGGCGCTGTTGACGGCCTTGATGCGGACATACCGCTTGACGTTGGTGGGGAAACGGAACCGCTTCGACGCGGCAGCCGCACCGGCACCGCCGGCACCCGTCTGCACGAGGAAGTCGGTCTGCAACGCGGCAACGGTCCCGAAGCCTTCAGCGTCGTCATGCTCGATCGAGTACTTCATCGTCGCCGCGTCGCCGAGGACACCCGTGGCCATCGCCGGAGCGCTGAGCAGCAGCTCCACCTGCGCGAGGAAATCCCCGCGGGTGCTGATGCCCAGATCGATGCCATCGGAATACACCGTGGCCGCGCCGTTGGGCAACGCCTTGGTGACTTTCAGGCTGGCATCACCTGCCAAGAATCCAGACATGTTCGACCTCGTCTCAAGAAAAAAATATGTATGTGGAAAACTGCCCCGGCGTTAGTTGTTCAGTGCGCGGCCGCTTAGCTGATGGCCTCGGTGTTCAAGATCGAATCGGTCGGCACGAGCGGAACCCCTTCGAATTCGGTGGGGGTTGGCGCTTCGGCACCCGTGGCGTTCGTCGCCGTGCGGCTCGCCCGGAGCTGCTCGAGCGAGCGGCGCGAGAGGAGAAACGCATCGGGCATTTTGCCGACTGGGAACAAGGCCAAGAGTTCGGCCAACAAGGCGTCGGTCAGCTTCTTGCCGGCTTGCGCGGTCAGGTTCTTGATCCGCGCGGCCGAGTAGCGATCCAAGACTTGCACGCCGGCATAGGCGAGCAGTTCCTGAATGTACGCGGTGAAGCGGTTGCCGTTGCTGTCGGCGATCGATTCCTCGCGGACCGGGCTCATTTCGAGCGAACCCTTTTCGCCGTAGACCCATTGCACGGCCTGGGGCCCGAACTTGACAGCCCAGACCGAAGAGCCGGTGTTGGCGGTGCTGCCGGTGGCGTCGACCACCATGCCGCTATCGACCGAGTCGATCAGCCCGGGGTGGCCCTTGGCATCGGCCGTGCCGCGGCCGTAATAGAATTGCTTGCCCAGCGCCATCATGGCGGCGGCCGTCATGCCGATCCCCTCGAGGGCGATGAACGATTCCGCGCCGTCTTCGTGGCTGTCGGCGACGGCCTTATCGCATTCCCAGCGCGGGTTCAGGATGAAGGTTTCGACCAGCTTGTTTTCGTAGGTGCTCTTCGTGCTGGCGGAGCCTTCATTGGCGTTCCGGAACGCGACGGTCGGCAGCGCGGTGCGGATCAGGGTCTTGTACTGGCGGCCCTTGATCGTGCGCGCGGCTCCCAGGTTGGGAATGACGAGCGACTTACCGCGATAGATCACCGAACCGGAGATCTCCGGCACGGCGCGAATCGCTTCTTCGACCAGTCCGACCACGTCGTCGGAGCCGTTGTGCTTTGCGATATCCAACAGGGTGGGCAGGGCCATGACGCGCATCTCTCAAAAAAAGTGTGACGTTTCCCGGGAAAGCCCCGGGCTGTGTTTGGGGAAAAAACGCCTCGCGGCGGGGTTGCTTACTTGGTCTTGCCCGGCAGCTTGATGCCGGCGGCGAGCTTGGCCGCGCCTTCGCCGAGGTGGGCGAACTTGCCCATCGGTGCAGCGCCGGGAGCGGGCGGCGACTTTTCGGTGTCGGTCAGCGAGACGGGCGAGGCCTCGCCTGGCTTGGCCGCGGCGAGCCGCGTTTGCAGCTCGGTGATTTCGGTTTCCTTCGTGGTCAACTTGGCTTGCAAGTCGGCGGCGTGCAGCTCGAGCGCTTCGCTGAGCGGCTTGCCCTCGCCGTACCACTTGGAACCGTTCTCCGCGCCGAAGCGCTTGACGAAGTCCATGCATTGCTCTTGGGCTTGCTTGGCGAACTGCGCCACGTCGACCGGCTTGCTGGTCGGCTCGGTGCTGCTGGTCAGTTCGGTGTTGGCGGGCGCGCCGTCGGCCGGCTTGGTCGTGGTCTTGTTCATGGCGGTGAGGGTAAAAGGAACTTCGATCTCCCCGGCGTCGCCGGCTGAGAACTTGCTGTTGGTTTGGTTGTCGTACCCGTAAGGGCAGATCGCGACGCCGCGCAGGGACCACTGGCGAATGATCGTGGCCGGCCCGGCGAGCGTGTAACCGTTCACTTGGGTCGAGGATCCGGCAGGGACTTCCTCGATCGACTTGGGATCGAAGAAAATCGACGCTTGGTAGGGGATGCCCCCGTCGCTCTTCTTCTTGACCTCGTCGACGCGATCGTCTTCCTTGACCTTGAGCAAGTAGCCTTCGACATCCAGCCCGTCATTCGAGGGGGTGAATTTGTCGAGGCGACCCATCAGGTCATCGGTGTGACACCAGTCGACCGGGATCACCGGTTGGTCGGGCTTGAAGCCCGCCATGTCGTGAACCACGGTACCCCAATACCAGTGGTAAAGAGGCTGACCGCCGCGGGCCCGCATCAGCAAAGGGAACTTGTTCGGCTCCCCGCCTTCCGGCGCATCGCCGGCGGCAAACTTCAGTGGCTCCAGACCGATTCTCAAAGCGGCTGCCGGAACTTTTTTTGTGAGCGTCTTAGACATCCTCGTCGACCTCCTTCACGACCAGCGGCTGCATGATCGGCGAAAGCGAGAGTTGCATTTGATGCTTGTCCTTGGCGTACTTCAGCACGCGCGCGTTGGCGTCGATGTTGTCGTACACGTCGCCGTCCGCTTCTTGGGCGATCGTCTCGAGGTTCCGCAGGCCGGCACCGACGGCGAGCAGGTTGCCGTTGGTTTCCTTGGACGGATCCCAGAACGGCATGCCCGCGGGCACCCATTCCCAAGCCAGCTCGGCAACGGTCAGCTTGCCCGGCAGTTTGAGCTCGCCATCCAGGACGGCCAGCTGCAGCTGCCACTCGGTCCACCATTGCAGGAGTTCCGTGAGCCGCGCTCGTTTCGGTTGGCACGCGCGCTGGTAATGCAACCACGCGCCGCGCGAACCGTAAAAATTGGTGTGCGATTCGTCGTAAAACGAAAAGGGAATGTCGAGAGACTTGAGGGCGACCATGAGAACGCCCTGCATGTACGCTTGGAACTGCGTGCTGGGCTGTTGCGATTCGACGATTTGCACGTCTTCGCCCGGCTCCAGATCGACAGACCACGGCCCGCCGCCGAAGCTGACGTTGTAGCGCGGCCCTTCATCGTCCTCCGCGTCCTCGTCGTCTTCCTGCGCGACATAGCCAGCCGATTCAGCCGCCTTGCGGAGGAACTTGATCCCTAGCAGATTGGCGATCTTGGCCTTGGCCAGCGCGTAATCGAAATTTTCGTAAACGTCACGGAGCGAATTTAAGCCCGGCGCGAGCAGCGAAACGCCGCGCACCTGGTCGATCCGATCGTAGTAACCCAGCAAATGCAGGTTGGCCGCGCTAACGGTCCGCTCGAAGAACAGACCGCCGGCCTTTTTACGACCCCAGAGGGCGTACTGCTGAGCAGCTCCGGCCACATCGGTCCGGACGCCATGCACCCAATCATCACCGCCGGTACCGGACGGGTTCTTGATTCGATCGCCTTCGATGCCTTGCACGCGCCCATCATTGAGGCGCAGGATCCCGAAGTCGCCATCGAGCACCGAACGCGCCTCGGCCAGCCGCAAGAACGCCGGCAGATTGTGCCGGCCGGCGCGGTCGAAGCCGCGGGCCGTGCTGCGGGTCTTGATGATCGACGTGATTTGATCGTCCAGATCCTTGCCGCCTCGATCCTTGAGCTCGCCGTTTCGGCTGTGAAACCGAAACGTCGCCACATAATCGAGGTGCCGGCGGATCATCCAGGAAGCGATCGCGAAGTTTCGCTGCAGGTCCCGTGAATTGGCCGTCAGTTTGAGCCGCTTGCCGCTGTCGAGGATGTTGTCCTCGGAGCCGGAATAGATCTTGGGCGTGCGGCGCTTGTCTTTGGAGTCGGTCGCGTCGTAAGAGAACTTCGCCGGCGCGATCGAGTTGTCACACAGACCGCTGGGGGCTGCGTCGAATTGCGTGTAGAGCGATAGCATCAGGACGAGCAGCAGGTGCATCAGAAGTTACCCAGGCGGATGCGGGAGACAACAGGTCGACGGCCGCTTTGGGAATCATCGTTTTGGCGGAGATCCCGCAACTGGCGGCGGATTTCGTCATGATCGTAGGTCACTGTGCGACCATCGATCGTGTAACTGGTCACACCCGACTGCAGGATATTTTCGAGCGCGGCAATCTTGGCGGTGTTATTGGCCATGCGTGCGAAGATAGCCCCGGAGTGTCACAACTCCATGGATCGCCGCGCCGAATAAATCGACGCTGTCGATATTATTTTTTCTCACGCTTAGGTTTCGTGGCCGGCGGCGGGGAATTTTCGTAATGCTGATCGATGCGGACCTGGCCGCAGCTCGCGCACGACGTGTGCCGCCAGATCACGCGGGTGTAAGGCTTGCCGTCGCGGACGCCGGCATGCTCCATTTCCTTGATCGTGGTGTATTTGGTGCGCTCGGTGCTGTCGCACTTGCGGCACCGCGTGAGCTCGCCGATGGATTGGGGATATTCCTTCTTGCGCGCGCCCTTGGGCCGGCCGGCGGCAGGTTGCTTGGCAGTCGGGGCCGGTGATTTCTTCGCGGACATGGATGGCCTTTCAAAAATTGAGGTAGCGAATGCGATCTTGGGGCGGTTTTTTCTTGGTGGACTTCTTGGTACCCGCCGGCGAGACAATGCCGAGCTTCGCGCCGAGCGTGGAAGCGGCGACGAGCGAGCCGACGAACGTATCGAGCCAGTGGTTGTCGGGCTTCGAAGGCAGCTCCTGCCATTCGTACACGTCGCGGCCGTCAGCGGTGACCTTCGTGGGCTTCTCCGCGCGCCAATGTTCCGCGAGCAACCGGTGAGTCGTGCCCTTGGGCCCGTTGATCGTGCAGGAACCGTTGCCAGGATTGCCGTAACCCGTCGCCAATCGCTTGTGAGCAAAGGTTTTCCAGTAGTTCGTGTCGTATTGCAGCAGCCGCGAAGCGTGCGCGGGAGCCGGCGTGAGGATCCATTCCTCGCCGATCGTCTCGCCAGGCTTCTTGGCGTAGGCGGAGATCGGTCTTTTCTTGGCCGGGATGCCCACGCCCTTAGCCGGATAGAGGGAAGCGCGATGCGGACTCGAGCGGCAGACCTGGTGCACGAGTCGGTTTTCGTAGCCCGTGTCGATCAGGCAGCGATCGAGCTTCATCTCCATGCCGTCTTCACGTTTCCACACGCGCGCGAAGAGTTGGGTGATCAGTTCCGCGAGCGCCGCCTGCAGGACGGCGTCGTGACCTTGGCCCTTCTTGGGTTTCAGGACGATCGGCGCGTCGCGATAGGAGAAGTACTTGCGCGGCTGCTCGGGATAGGTGCCGTAGTCCGGGACGCCGATCGTGAAGCCGTCGCCGACGGCCGCCAGGCTCCAGAACAGCATCCGCTTCTGCATGTCGATGTACGCGCAGAGTTGATTGGCCCAATTCGGGATAACGGCCTGTTTGATGCCATTGATCCGTTCGGCGATTTCATCGACCGAGAGGTACCAGTCCTCGACCAGGTCGGCCATCGGCGCCGGCGGCGCGTTCTGCATTTCCCGGGAAAAGTACTCCGGGTCGCGCAGCCAAATGTTCATCGCGTGCTGCACGGCCGACAGCTCGTCTTCGATGTAGCGGGCCGGCCAGGTGGCGAGCGCGCCCTCGTCCATCAGCTTGCGCCTGGCCTTGTAAAACTTGTTGGCCTCGGCCGGACCTTTGCCGCTGCGTTTGCCGCGGGTCAGCAGTTCGTAATATTCCTTCCACAACTCGATGCGCTTGGGAAACGATCCCAGCAATGGGAACTTCACCCCTTGGTAATCGGGGTACTTCTCTCGATCGAGCAGCTGGTCGGCCATGTCTCCTTGCTCGATGACGGTGCAAGGCACGATGATTGACATCTTCTTGCCCGGCCCCGCCATCCCGGTGACGGCTTGGGTCAAGCACATCAAGCGTTTGCGCGTCTGCAATTTCGACCCGGCCGACGCGTCGGTTTGCGGATCGTCACAGATTGCCAGCGAGGGGCGAAGCGAGCGCCCGTCGGGATGCTTGTAAAGCGGACCGCGAACAGCCGAGCCGAGCAAACCGCCGGTCCGAATGACGGCCCCGGCAGCCACGCTGTTGGGCACCGTCGGCAGCACCACGGCCGACTTGGCATATTCGACATAGGTCCGCTTGCCGAAGTAGAGCTGGCCTTTGCAGCGATTGGGCAGGCCTTCTAGGGCGCGAATCGGAACACAGATCTCCGGCCAATCGGCAGCCAAGAGGTCGTTGGTTTCGAATTCACGCTTCATGCGATCGAGTAGATCCACGGCCTTCGTCGCCGTGGCCGCTAGCACGACCACGAACGGCACGCGGCCCGTGAGTACGACCCAAAGCGCCGCCGCCATCGTGAGAGTCGTTTTGCCGCTGCCGCGCGGCATGGCCATGGCGAACCAGCCGCCATTCGCCGTGCAAGCCTCCAAGGTGCTGATCACCTCGAGGTGCATCTCCGACCAGTCCAGGGCAAAGTCCCCCTTCAGGTAGGTTTCGCAGAACTTGCGGAAACTCTTCGCGGCCGCGTTCCGGCGTTCCCAATCAATCTTGGCCCGGGCTTCTTCGAGATCCGCGCCGACGTCGCGGCCGCTGCGGCTCTTGCCGGCGTTGCGTTCGCGCTCGCGTTCTTTCTTGTCGGCGTAGTCCGCTCGTGCAAGCAAGGGCTTCGGGTTGGTTGCTGCCTCGAGGCCTGCTGTCGAACGTGGTTGCTGCGCCAGCCAGGCGGCATAGCGGAGCAGGTCGATCGTCTTGCCGTCACCGATGCGCATGCCTCCCCGCTCGCGATGTTGGCGGAGCTTCTTCTCGGTCATGACCTGGCCAAGAGGGGTGCTGTTGAGCAGGCGGATCGTTTCGCCGGGCTTCAGTTGTCGGGGATTGGAGTTCGTCACGGGCGCAATAATCGGAATAAGCGATTCGTAAGCGCGGTCTAGGAAGCTCGGACGGCTCATGCGGTTTCCCCTGGGGCGCAGCGCGTACCGTCGCAAAAGCTAGGGTTGCCTAGCCGCTTGCAGTTGACGCTGCAGGTTGGTTAGGGGGCCGTCGCTGTTGACGCAGCGGCGGTCCCCGCTTCATTGATTCAGTCCGCCAGATACACCTGCCTCGTCCGCACGCCGATGCGCATGGTTCCGAGGTAGCATCCAGGATCTTCATTGATCGGTTCACCTGGCCCATAAGCGACGAGCCGGCGCGGACAGAGTGTGCTTTCTTCAAGCACGATCAAGCGCAAGATAGGCACGCCGTCGGGCGTCGTGACAATGCCGAGGCTGCTGACGATTTGCTGCAGGTCCACGTTCTGCACACGCGCCCATTGGAGCGGGATCTCTACCTTGATCGTCGTCATTGGATTTGCTCCGCAAGCCAAGCGGTGTAACGGACCAGGTGCAGCGTGCCATCCTTGTTGGTCGGAGCGCCGGCCGCGACGTCGGCTTTGATGACTGCCGGCGCGAGGGGCTTGCCGCCGGCATGGGAGAGCAGCTTGGCCAGCTGCTCGGGCGCGAGCTTTGCCGGGTCGACCGCTTCGGGCTTGGGTTCTTTGGCCATGGATTTCCCGGGAAACTTTCTTGGAATTCTGCTCGGAATTCACTGGATGCCGGCCGAGCGTCCAGCTATCTGTGTCGTGTGTTCAGAATTTCACCCAACCCAGGAGCCGCGACGATGAGCCTCAACCAGATCGAACTTGACCTAGACCTCCGCATTACCCGCATGAAAGAACGCCGCTCGACAGGCGGCGTTTGGATCAGCGGCTCGATTGATGGTTACCGTTTCGAAGGACTCGTCTTCGAAGATCACGCCGAGGTGGCGGACTACGAACTAGGCCAGAGCCGCGTGAGCAAACTTTTTGTGCAACGAATCAAAGATCGCTACGTGGTTTTCAGTTGGGATCGCGGCTTGGATGTCCCGCCGGCCGACGATCGCGTTGCGGCCTTGGTCGACTTCTTGACCGAGGGCTTGGCCGGCCTCGCTTTTCCGGAGGCGTGAGCCGCCTTGGTTACCGCTTCTGCCCCGGCATCCGCTGGGGCTTTTGCGTTGGCGGCAGCCGCGGGGATTCTTTGCGCCTTGCGGCCCGTGAATTTCTCCCAACGTTCCACGATCACATCGCAGTACGGCGGGTCGAGTTCCATGAGGAACGCCTTGCGGCCGGTTTGCTCGGCACCGATCAGCGTGCTGCCGGAGCCTCCGAACAGGTCGAGGACGTTCTCGCCTGGCAGCGATGAGAATTGCATCGCGCGGACGGCGAGCTCCACGGGCTTCTCCGTGAGATGCACCATTTGCTGGCCGGGTACTTTCTTGACCTGCCACACGTCCGAGGCCTCGGGCAAGGTGCACAACTTGATCGATTCATCGCACGCGATCTCTCGCGCCTTGCGATTGGCGTCGGGTGGCAGAACGTCGATCCGCGTGCCGTCGCCGGCCGTGATCCGAACGCCGCGTCCGATGCGGTGTGCTTCGCCTTCGGAGCGATTCAACTCCCACACGTCGGGCACGTTGTGATCACCGAAGAACCGGTGAGCAGCTCCCTCGCGCCAGCCATAGAAGGCCCACTCGTGGGCCGTCATGAAATCCTTGCGGGTCAACACCGCTTGGTTCTTGATCCAGATAATCGCCTGGCTGAAATACAGCTGCGCGGCTTTGAGCGCCTGCGGATAGTTGGCAAGATTGGAGAAGCCTCCCCAAATATAAAAGCCGCCGCCCGGTACCAGCACGCGTGCCATGTTGCCGAACCATGCCGCGAGTAATCGATCGAACTCCTGCTCCGACACGAAGTCATTCGCGAGCGGTCGATCTTTCGCGCGGAGCTTGGCGTTGGTTGGCTTGGTCGATTTGCGTTCGGCGTCGAACGACTGGTGATGAGTGGCCTCAAAAGAACTGAGGCCGGCGGCGATCGCGTTGTTGGAACGCGGTTCGACTTTGACGTTGTACGGCGGATCGGAATTGACCAGGTGAATCACCTGGCCGGCGAGGAGTCGATCGAGATCCTCGGCCTTCGAAGAATCTCCGCACAGCAACCGATGGTCGCCGAGGATGATCAGATCGCCGCGCTTGGTGATGGCCTCATCGGGCGGGAGCGGCACTTCGTCCGGATCGCACAAACCGTCTTTGACGCTGTCGAGGATTCCGGCCAGGTCCTCGGCCGAGAAGCCAAGCAGACCGAGATCGTAGTTCGCGGCTTTCAATTGCTCGAGCTCGATCGGGAGCAGCTCGTAATCCCAGTCCGTCAGATCACCCGTCGCGTTGTCCGCGATGCGGTACGCTTGGATTTGCTCCGCCGTCAGATCCTCGGCCACATGAACCGGAACTTGCTCGAGCCCGAGCTCAAGCGCCGCCCGGTACCGAACATGGCCGACGATGATCACGCCCGCAGCGTCGATGACGATCGGCTGGCGGAAACCAAATTCGCGCAGAGATTGGGCAACGGCTGCTACGGCCGCGGCATCGATCTTTCGAGGATTGGCCTCGTACGGCCGCACCTCGGACAAGGGTCGCAGTTCGATTCGCATTTTGCGTGGATCGCCTTCCTGGAGCAACGTCGTGGATTTTATTTCCCGCTGGACAAGCAACTGTGTCTCACAAGGTGCCCTTCCCCGCAGGGGGTGGGCGAGGGAAATCGCGGGGTAGTACCTACTGGGGGGGTGGGGGCTGGGTTTGCCCGGAGTTTATGCAGACCGTGCCCGATATTTAGCTGCCGAAATTAGATTCGCTTTGACGCGTCGGGCAGGAGAATGCGGGTTGAGAATTTCTATCACCACTTTCCGGCAAACATTAAACGCGGCTTGCTCTGGTGTAAGAGGCTTGATCGGATTGCCAGTGGCCATGCTCAATCCAGTTGTCTTTTCGTACTGCCGAACTTCCTCAATGAATACCTTGAACTCCTCGGGCGTCATCGCCTTCGGGGCTTCGTGGTAAATGCCGCGTTGATCAGTGCAGAGCTCAATGTCGTTCGCTTCACAAATATCGAGCAGGCTTCTGATCCCGCTCCGGTTACGCTCATGATCCTTGCAATGCCCTTCATGAAGTATGCAGAAAGTTTGGTAGCATTCTTTCCTCATCGACTCCGCGGCATTATCACTTTGAATTACCCCGATGATCGCGCTCGCAATGAGCGCGATGAATAAAGCGACGATGATGAAATTCTTAAGCATTTAGCACTCAGGCATTGAATCGATCCACCGTCCAATCGGCACGAGGCCGATCAAGACGATGGACCATTGGACGAAATTTACTCGGGCTTCTTGCCTTGAAGCGCCTCGAGGATCTTCTGCAAGACATGACCATCGCCGGTCACTGGCGCTGCAGGAGCATTCGGAGTAGCGGGCGTTGTCGGCGTGGCGTTGCCCTTCCGAACTTTGCGGTAAAACAAGAGCGCGCCGAAGCCAGCCATCAGAACCATCTGCGGCACCGTTGGCAGAATAGCGCCAATCGTTCGGACCACAGTTCCCACAGCTTTCAGCTCCGGCTGATCTTCGAGCAGCTTGTCGATGATCGACTGCGGAATCTGCGAAAGCAGCCGTCCACCTAAGCCCGTCATGATCACTTGGGGTTCAGTCGTGTCGAGGTTCGGAAATTCGAGCTTGGCCTGCTCGGTCGTGATAACTCGCGGCTCGACACCGGGGTTTTTAGCGCGCAGGAAATCGAGCAGCTTGCGACGGCCGGCCATTTTTTCCGTGCCGGCCTGAATCGAATCCGCGTCGACGACAACGCAAATGCTATTGCTCTTGCATTTGTTGACCATGACCGACTCGGGCGTCTTAGGCGCTGGGGCCGGTGCATCAGGCGGCGCTGGCGTCGGCGCTGGTTGCACATCAGGATCAAGCGGTGCCGGAATAACATTCGGCGGTGTGGTGTTAGGGGTAGGGTTATTCGGCGACGGCACAACGAATGGCGGCGGACCTGCAACCTGACCAAAGCCCACAGTGCGAACGGGACTTATGTTCGACTGCTTTGGTGCCTCGATCTTCTTGACGTAGGCCTTAAGCGCTGCGGTGATTTGGGCCGCAAGCTCCTTGTCCGTCTTGTAACCCGACTTCTGCATCACGACGGTTGCCGGATCGCCGTAGGTACGACTGCGCGGCGGTTGTATGACGATGCAGGGGTAACTCTTCACTTTGAGATTCTTCAAACGCCAATTCACCGTCTCGTCTTCGGCGTTATAAAAATTTAGGTGTGCCCAGGAGCCGGCCTGATCCTTCGGCTTGCCAAACGCGCGCAAGTATTCACTGGTCTCCCAGTCGGCTTTGAGCTTCGCGCACGGCCCGCAATTCGAAATCGTGTAGACGCTGATGAACCACTTGTGCGAGTCATCGGCAGGCGGAGCGGTGACGTCGCCGAAGGTATCCTCATCGGCTTGAAAGCCGTTGACGTGTTCGACGTGGTTGCCACGACGGATCACAGAGGCCGTGTCGACCTCGGGCATGATCGCCTGAGCGATTAGCGAGGACGGGACAAAGAGAAGTCCCAAGAGAAGTGCGGAGAATCGCATGATTACCACCATCGAATGTATTGAGGCACTGGGGGTTGGCCGGGCACGTCGGGAACGACACACCAGCGGCCGGAAGAGAGATGAAGCTTGCGAAATTGAGCGTCCGTATAACGGTCGATTTTCTTGGGCGAATTGTTGTTGCACACTTCCCAGATGTCGTCTTCGTAGACGCCTGGCGTGTTGTTATCGTCGTAAGAGTACAACGTCTGAAAATGCACGGGGGCCGCGCCGATCGCGGCGAAGCGGCCAGTGCGGCCGGCGTGCCGCATCCATTCGAACGTTCCCTCTCCGGTAACGTTGTAAATCGCAACACCGCGCTGGCGTGCGTAATTGGCCACGCGCCGCGGATCAGATCCACCGCGGACTTTGGGGCCGTACTGCGTGTCCCAAAGCAGAGTCGCGAATTCAGGAATTCCGCACCAACACCCGACCATGCCGTTGCTGCACTGAACGCAGCTGCCGTCGGGGTTGCGGTACCACACGCGTACGTGCTCGGGCAATTCCATCGTGTCTTTGCGCGCAAAAGCGACCGCGGGGAAGATCACGACGAAGGTCAGCACAAGGCAAAGTAGTGATCGCGTCTTACCCCGGGGTCGTTGTTTCATTTCCCGGGAAATGACTCCGGCGAGAAGCAAAAGAGCAAAGGTCCACGCTAGCACGGGCAAACCCTCCGAAATGGATGAAAATCGTTAACTCGCCTAGCATGGAAGGGTCATTTGGTGTGGACGTAGAAGGCCTCCAGGAGGCGGTCCACGGTCTCGAGGAACGACTTGCGGTCGCTGGGCAAGTTCAGCCAGGGCAGCCAGCGGAGATACCACGGCAGGACCTTCGCGCCGAAGAAAAAGTCGAAGAGCCAACCAGCGGCCTTCATCACCAATTCTTTTTTCTGGGGACCGGTGAGTGAATCGACCAACATCAGGCGACTGACGGCGTCCATCACGAATCTGTAGGTGAGCTTCGTGGCTTCGCCGATGCCTTTGATGGTCTCGAGCTTTACCCCGGTGGCAGCGATGAATTGCTGGATTAGGTCGATCGGATTCATACAGGGACCACAACAGAGGCAACGCCAATCACGCGGCGCGAGGAGTGCGAAGATCCGGAGCGTGTCCGGTTTGAGCACAGAGAGGAGTGGTGTCCCGCACCGCAGAATGTGACCCGTTTTTGATCCGGTGGATCGTAAAACGAGACAGCTTTTCATCGCGGGCGATATGCGAAACGGGGACATTCGAGTCCAGTTTCCGCTTGATCGTCGCAACGGTTTCGGAGGGTAATCGACGGCCTCTGTTGTGTCCCATAGAGCCGTGAAGATAGCGACAAAGTGTCACATCTCCATCGATGAGGGTGTGACACTCTTCGACTATGAATCACCTTGCAAACTCGCTTTTCGCGGGAAATTTCAAGGTGAGAGCATGGCAAAAAAATCTGAATCAAATTCCAAGACTCCCTTCATCACCAAGCACGATATCGAGGAATACCTCGAATTGGAGGAGCGGCGCAAAGGTTTGAATCGTGAGGCAGCGCAGGTTGCCAAGCAAGCCGAGGCGATCGAGCAGAAGCTCGAAGAGTTCGTCCGCGCAACGGGCGGGAAAGAAAAATCGGTAAGTCGATCAGGCTTCGTGCTTGCTATCAAAACAGCCAAGGGCACGGTCGGGTGGAAAGCCGAATACGTGAAGGTCAAGGGCAACGAAGCTGCCGAGCAGTTGATGGCCGCGGCCCCGCCCCGTGAGTTCTTCAGCGTTGAGAAAGCCTCTTGAGCGTCCCTCCACCATTCCCGGCACCTTACCTCGAAGGCATCACTGCGCTTCCTGATCTGATCATCAATCAGATCGACGGTCGCCGGCCGCTGCCTCGGCAGAAGGAGCGCACCTTTGAGTTTTCGGTCAAGGCAATCGCACGGCACATCCGCCGTGCGCGCGAGAAATATGAAGAGGAGAATGGCATCGTCATCGCACCGGAACCGCCACGGCTACCCCCAGCAGCGGAAAATGCCTCAGAAGATTTAGATTAACTTTCTATTGCAATTGGGTTTAGCCCAGCCAACAATAGCACCAGTCACCAAGCGGTGGCCACTGTAGCGAATGCGCCTGAGCACCGGTCTTTTAATCCGTGGGTCGTGGGTTCAAGTCCCGCCGGGCTCAGTTGATTTATTTTATGTAGTATGCAGATAATTGTTGCTAATCAGCAAGCTGCAGCAGCGCGGTCCCTCCCCCTGTGATGCGTTAGCATCGAGGGGAAGCGTTGGAGTGTCAGCGATCTCTTTTCGGAGGAAGGGGAAAATTCCATGAGCCGCGAGCGAGTCATGGCCAAGTTTCCCGCCCGATACAAGGAATCGGGCGAAGAGGTGCTGATCTACGTCTTCCAAGAAGAATTTATTTCGTACAGTCTCGAAGAAACGTCGGTCCTCCCCGGACCGATGCGCTACGAAACCGATAAAGGCCAGCGGATTAAGAAGCTCGACAAGGGACGGTACGCCGATCTGGCCGGCAAGGAACTCGTGTCGGATTCTCCGGACGCGGTTTGAGCGGGTTGCGAAGCGGCAAAGCTCCGGATGTTCGAGCGTCGTGAATTCTTGCGGAACGTCCGCGAAAAAATTGCTGGCATCCGGGATTGCTCGGCTTTATGCTAAGAACTGGCGCGGATCGCTCGTCGAACCTCTGGCCCTGGGTCACCTTTCTAGCGCAGCCGTGAGCAGCTCCTCTAGTCAACTCGCTTTGCAAAGTTCTGCCGTCCTGGAAGTCGAGCCGTGCTCGCTTGCCGGAGACGAACCTGCGTATTTGTTGACGAGCGCCGACTTCGAGACCGAATTCGCCGCGGCGTTGGAAGCGGAACCGGTCATTCAGAGTGCTAAGCAGCAAGCTCCATCGAAGTCAGGCGCTGAAATTGCGGAACCGCCGGTCGTGTCTCCAAGAAACACGATTGACGAAACAGCGAAGACAATGACAACTGCTGCGCCGGATTGTGTGCAGGAGCCGAAATGCGAACCGGCGGCGAGTGAACTTGTTCCGCGCAACATCTTTGCCGCGACCCTGTCGGCTTGCGTTGCGCCGTTTCGCTGCTCGCTTGCGCGCGAGACAATGCACATGATGCCGACCTGGGGTGGCAGCATGCTGGTGCACATGCTCGCGGTGCTGGGCTTGGCGCTGTATGCGTATCACGAGCCGCGCTCGACGCGGCCGGTTACGTTGGAGCTGACGATCACCGAAGCGCCCGGGGCCGGGGAGCCGGAAGAATTTGAGCACGATATTGTCCAACCGGCCGTGACGCTGCTGCCGGTAGCCATCGACACGCCGCTCTTGACTGAGCCCGTGGTCGACTTCGGCGAGGTGCAAGCCGCGCCGGATGTGCCGCTGGCCATGATGCTGGATCCGGTCGAGGTGAACCTGAATGACCTCCTGGCAACCAACTCGCTGCTGAGCGGCAAGAAAGGCGGTGACTCGAACGCCAAGAAAGACAAAAACGGCAAGGGGACTGTCGAACTGGGCGAAAACGAGACGTCGTTCTTTGGCATCCGCGGCACGGCCAAGAAGTTTTGCTTTGTCGTCGATAATTCGAAGAGCATGAACGGCGTTCGTTTCCGCACCGCCATCGCGGAGTTGATGTATTCCGTCGAGAAGCTGCAATCGGACCAGCAGTTCTACGTCGTCTTTTTTAGCGATGGCGCTTACCCGATGTTCTTTCCGAACTTCACGCGCGAGATGATTCCCGCGACGGCGGAGAACAAGGTTAAATTTCGCGCGTGGCTGCAGCAAGTCGATCTGGGCCCCGCGACGCTGGGGAGCGCGGCGATGAAGATCGGCCTCGATTTGGAGCCCGAGGTGCTGTACCTGCTGGGCGACGGCGATTTCCAGGACGACACCGTTCGCGAAGTGCTCAAGCGCGCCAACGCCAAGACGCGCATTCACGCGATCGGCCTCGACATCCCGACGCGCAGCCGCGCCGACGCCGGCTTCGCGGCAATCGCCCGGGCGTTTTATGGGACGTATCGCAATCTCCGGCTGACGCCGTAGCTCCGGCTCCTCCGGACACGCCGGGCGTGGACGCTCCGGCTAAGCGAGTCAGGCTTCGCCTGACTTGAGAGCGAACTTTTCCAGTGCCCAGGCCGCCGCGCTGCGGACGATTTCTTCCTGGTCCTGCAAGCCGATATCTAACGCGCCAATCGCTTTGGCTCGTTGCTCCGTGCCAGTGATTTTCTCGGCTTGATTCCCCAGCAATAGTGCCGCATTGCGCAACAGGCCCCGCCGCTTCGCGCGCCAGAGCGGCGTGTGGCGGAATTCGGCGCGGAAGCGTTCTTCGCTCCAGGAAAACAGCTCGATCAAGTCCGGCATCGTGCGTCCTGGCGCTGGCTGCCAGGCTGGGTCGTCGCTTGTCGGCGCTTTGTTGTTCCAGGGGCAAACCTCTTGGCAGATGTCGCAGCCCCAGAGCCAATCGGTGAACACGCCGCGCTGCGGCGTGGGGATCTCATTTTTCACTTCGATCGTCAGGTAGCTTAGGCACTTCGTCGCGTCCAACAAGTACGGCTGCACGAACGCGTCGGTGGGGCAGGCCTCCAAGCACGCGCGGCATGTCCCGCAATAATCTTCCGCATACGGTTCGTCCGGCGTTAGTTCCACATCGGTGATGACGACCGCCAGAAAAAACCAACTCCCGAGTTCGCGATTCAGGAGCAGCGTGTTCTTGCCGATCCAGCCGAGCCCGGCGAGCTGCGCGAACTCGCGCTCCATCAACGGTGCCGAGTCGGTCACGCCGCGCGCCTTGGCTCCCGGCAAGCGCGCGCGGATCAACTCACACAGCGGGTCCATCCGATCCCAAAGCGTCCGGTGATAATCCGTGCCCCACGCGTAGCGCGAGACGCGGCCCGCGCCTGCGGGTAATTGCTCGCGCGGTTCCTCGGTGCGATACGGCATGGCCAGGACGAGCAAACTCCGCGCGCCTTCGAGGACCAAATTCAAATCGCTATACGCCGCGAGCCGCGCGGCAAAGTAAGCCATCTC
>JBGSSS010000025.1:0-90459 GCA_041736895.1 Pirellulales bacterium | reverse complement strand
CCGGCCTTTGAAAACGATTTACGCAGCGAACATGGAGGCGGCGTTCAAGTAACGCTCGCCGATAGTTCGGTGCATTTTCTCACGGACGATCTCTCGTTGGCCACACTCGCCGCGCTGTGCACTCGCGCTGATGGCGATGCGGTCAGCGATTTTTGAACATTACTTTTCATTTGCAGCGGAGATCATGGAATGTTGAAGCGATTTACTTTGGCCATTTTGAGTTGCGTTTGGGCAGTTTCTGCCACGGTCGGACATGGTCAGACCATCGCGTTCGAAGACGTCGGTCTTTTGCCCAACAGCTATTACAACGGCCATCCCGGCGGTTCGCCGAGTGATGGCAATTATGGCGGCCCGTTCGTCAGCGGAGGCGTCACCTTTCCGAACGAGTATGTCGTCAGCGGCGGCTTCAATTATTACAACGGGTGGGCCGCTTCGAATCGCGTCGTCGCGGCACCGGCTTTTGGAACGTATGGAGTGAACTACGACGATCAATGGCAATTCAGCGTCCCAACCGCCGGAACGGGCGCCTATGCCGTGACATACATCAACGGATTTTCCGATGCGCCGTTGGTCTTGCCCGCGGGGACGACGCCGTCGTCGATCAGCATCAATAACACCATTTATGGTTTCCTCTCGATGCGTGATGGCGATGGGTTCACGACGAAACTCGGCGGCAATGACGGGCTTACGGAAGACTACCTGCAACTCGTGATTACCGGTCTGAATAACAGCAATCAACCCATCGGCACGCCGGTCACTGCTTATCTAGGCAATTTTCTAGACAGCAACACGCTGATTGTCGATAGCTGGCAAACGTTGGATCTTTCGCCGCTCGCTGGGGCGAGCAAATTGGCGTTTTCGTTCAACACGAACAATTTTGGAATCCCCACGACCTTTGCCATGGACAATTTGGTCGTGACGCCGGTGCCGGAGCCAAGCACTTGGCTTGCGGGTGCTGGTTTGCTTGTCGGGGCATGTTGCCTGCGACGTCGTCGTTCCGTGTAGTTGCCTTGCGGAATTGACATTGACCCCTCCTTAAAAAAGCGAACGTCATCGTTCGTTGCGGCGAAGCTGCGCGCACATTTCTTTCTCACTCTTCACTTCACTTTAGGATTCAAGCTCATGAGACTCAAATTCCTGGCGTTGTTTGTTCTGTCACTTCACACTTCGGCATTGGCCGGGCCATATTCTTCGTACTCCGGCACGACACCCGGTGCGATTGACAATCCGATTCAAAAATCGACGCTGACGGTCTTTGAATCGTCGGTCGTCAACTATGCACCCGCGCCGGGGGTTGGTCCGAGCTTTCGCAATCCAGCCGGAAGCGGCATCACATCGTTGGGCGAATTGTACAGTCCGGTAACTGCTCCCGGTGGCGTGAATACGCCCTTCAACAGACTCTATGCGCCGCAGACCGGTACCAAGCCCAACGCTTTTCATGCCGGCTCGGGTTCGGCGACGAACTTCAATGGCAATGTCAACGATTCGACCGACTCATACGGCTTTGTCGGGATCGATCAGCCCGGCTCGATCACCCTGGGTTTTGGCAATCGTGTGATTCGTAATGGCGCCGGGGCGGATTTCGCCGTTTTCGAAAATGCGTTTGCGTTGGGAGGTCCGACGAGTTTGCTTGCGGAGCTTGCTTATGTCGAAGTTTCGAGCAATGGCGTCAATTTTCTTCGCTTTCCCGCGGTCTCTTTGAACACGGCCCCAACGGGCGTCTCGGGAGCTTTCCAAGGTTACGATGCCACGAATATTTACAACTTGGCCGGCAAGCATATTTCCGGCTGGGGCACGCCGTTCGATCTCGATTCCTTGGTCACGCTGCCCGATGTTCTCAACGGCACAGTCGATCTCAATGCAATTTCGTTCGTGCGATTGGTCGATGTTGTCGGCACCGGAGCGCTTGATGATGGTTTCGGCAATCCGCTTGCCGGGGTCGCCCGCGATTCGTTGGGGAATCCGATCCTCGATAACTGGTTGACCTACGATTCGGCCGGATTTGATTATCTCGGCACGAATACCGGAGCGGTGGGGCTTGTCAATTTCGCAACTGTTCCCGAACCGGGAACGTGGGCCATCTTGGCCGGCGTAGGTATCCTCGCACTGGCGAGCAGGCGCCGGTCTTCGCAAGCACTGGCAGAGCTAGTGGCGCCCAGAGTAAGCTAGGGCGAGCATGTCGCACCTGCCCCACAACCGCCAAGCCTGGGACGCGCTTGTTGCCCGCCAGCAACGGCACACGCGACCTGCGCGCGATGAAGATTTCGCGAATCCGTTGGCGACGATCAACGCCGATGGTTGGCTCGGCGATTCGATTGTCGGCAAGCGCGTCCTCTGTCTCGCCGCGGGCGGCGGACGGCACAGCGCGCTCTACGCCGCGGCGGGAGCCACGGTCACCGTTGTCGACCTAAGCCCGGCGATGCTGGCGCTCGATCGCGCGGTGGCCGCCGAGCGCAAGTTGAGCGTGCGCGTCGTTGAGACGAGCATGGATGATCTGAGTATGTTTCTGCCCGGCGAGTTCGACCTGGTCGTGCAACCCGTCAGTAGCTGCTACATCCCGGACCTCGCGCCGCTTTATCACGAGGTCGCACGCGTGCTGTCCGTTGACGGTATTTACATCAGCCAACACAAGCAGCCGGCGAGCTTACAAACCGCGGTCGAACCGAATGCGCAGGGCAATTACGAGCTCCGCGAACCGTATTATCGCACGGGTCCATTGCCCGAGGTGATCGGCAGCCCCCATCGCGAACCGGGAACGCTCGAGTATTTGCATCGGTGGCAAGATTTGCTCGGCGGACTCTGCACGGCCGGCTTTGTGATCGAAGACGTGCGCGAACCGCTGCATGCCAAGCACGAAGCCGAGGCAGGCTCCTTCAGTGATCGCTCGCAATATGTTCCTCCATATGTGCGGATCAAGGCGCGGCGTGTCGCGCGAAATTTGCCCAATCCCGGTTCGCTATCCGCCGGGGGGCTATGGCTGCCGTAGGTCAGGACTTACACACGGAGAGGATAGCCGGAGCATTTACGTTGGCTTGTCAGGCAAGAATTGCTGACATACGAAATTCTACTCTCGCAATTGCGCGCGAGTCACATTCCCCCGATTGGGGAATTTGCTTTTGTTCGCCGCGGCGGCCGGCGGTTGCTTGGCCTTGGGGGCTTTTTCTTCGACTTCGTCGGCCATCAGGTAAGCGCGCACACTGGCTAGCATTTGCTTCGCGGATTCTTCGGTCGCCTCGCGGCGGCGGTTGCGGCTCCGTTTGGGCGTCGCCGTAACCACGATCTGCGTGACTTTGTTGCTGCGATTGCCGTTCGACTCGTCTTCGACCACATGCGTTTCCTCGCTGAAATTCAGATCGAGAATCAGCGTTTCGGGCCGATCGCTCTTGCGGCGGAGCATATCGCCGGAACTGGTGACTTCGAGCTTGATGTGCTGCTCGTCGGTCGAGAGGACATCGGCTTGGTAATCGGCGATAAAGCCGCGCAGCTTTTCGATCGTCATTGGCAGCGGCACCGATGTTTGGAGCGTGCGCTTGAAGGCCGCTTCGGCCTTGCCGAAGCCCCATTGCCACCAACGCTTTTTCTTGCGTTCGTCGACCGGCTCGGTCAATCCGATTCCCAATTGGATCACCTTGTTCCGCCCGCTCTCCTTGGCCATATAGAGCGCGCGGTCCGCACGGCGGAGCATGATCTCGGGCGAGTCGCCGGGCTGCAATTCCGTGACGCCGAAACTCGACGTCACTGACTTGCCGCCCATCCCGGTTTGCGGGACTTGCGCGATGGCAATCCGAATCCGATCAGCCAAAGCGACGGCGTTTGCCGCATTGGTCTCGCCGCACAGGACGACAAATT
This sequence comes from Pirellulales bacterium, assembly GCA_041736895.1. GTDB lineage: Bacteria > Planctomycetota > Planctomycetia > Pirellulales > JALHPA01 > JANRLT01. The sequence continues at coordinate 86,610 of JBGSSS010000025.1, read as the reverse complement.
CTTCCCCGCCGTAACGAGCCGCGATACAACCGGGGGGGACCTGCGATTGCAAGACCTGGGCAAAGCAGATCAGAACTTCGTCACCGACTTGATGGCCGTAGTTATCGTTGACCGATTTGAAGCGGTCGATGTCGCAGATGATCAAGCTGCACGGCTGATGCTTTTCGACATGCTCGACCACAAGCGCTTGGATGCCGCGATCGAATTCGGCGCGGTTCGCCAACTTGGTCAACGGATCGAGCGTCGCGCGGGCTTGCCAATCTTGGCATTGCTCTTCGAGCGAAACTTCGCCCGTCGCGTCGTGCAGGAGAAGCGCCGCACCGAACAGATTGCTTTCGTTGTCGACGACGGGAATCGTATGGACATTGACCGGCATCTCAATGCCATTGCGGCCGCGAATCTGCATCCGCCGCATCGACTGGACGCGAGATTTGAGGGCAAATAATACAGGGCAATCCACCGCCGTGATGGCAATCCCGCGCTCGTCGCGCATCTGCAGCAGGTCAGCAGAGTAAAGGCGTTGCAAGATGCTGGTCGCGGGAATCCCGGTCAGACGTTCGGACCCGCGATTCCAGAACGTGACTTGCAAACTCGTGTCCAGGAAAATCACCGCATCGTACATGTTGTCGAGCAACCGCTGCTGGAACAGCACCGTCGGCGTTTGATTCGTACTCGAACCGCCGCGCTGCAGTTGCCAGCAGCTATCGACTGTCTTGGGCTGTAAATCAACGAGCCAGTTCTTCGCGGTGCTTTCGTAAAATTCTTGCGGATTGAATGTCGGAATCGAAGCAAATTCTTCGATCAGTGTGGGATCAAATTGAGTTCCAGCAAAGTCGTACAACTCGCGGATAGCGCGGTCATGGGACATCGCCGGACGATAGACTTGCGGCGTTGTCATGGCGTCGTAGGCATCGGCAATCGCAATCATCCGTGAGCCAAGCGGCAATTGATCGCCCGAGACGCCGAACTTCATCCGGCTGCCGTCGTACCAACTTGGAGCGTTGCTGACGATTTCGAGGACCTTGAAACTGGCACAGCTCGTCGAAAGGATTTCGACGCCCATCAAGCGGTGGCGATTGACAATGGCGCGCTCTTCATTGGTCAGCCGGTTGGGCTTGGTCAGGATCTGTTCAGGGAGCCCGATCTTGCCAACATCATGCAACAATGCGGCGATTTCCAAACTCACGCGATCGGCTTCATTGAACTTCCGCACGTTCGCCCAAGCCGAACAGTACAGCGCCACGCGAATTGAGTGGGTCGCGGTTTCAGCGTGCTTGCAACGCAGAGCGATAAACAAACTGGCCGCGATTCCGAGCCGAGATTGAATTAGCTGATCTTGCAAGTCGCGCGGCAAATCGACGCGCGGACGCTGGGCAGCAGTCGGCATTCCCGCGATGTTCCCGCCCATGTCCAATAACGTAGAGCCGGTCAATTCGATGCCCGCGGGAGAGGCTGCCGAATTAGTTGGCGTGATGGCGTGTATCGGTAATGAATCGGCAGGGTAGGTCACGCGAAATCCTCGGACATTAGCAGCCAGTTCCAAACCGAAACACGAAATGACGCATGCCGCGCGAATTCGTTCCGGTGGCAACCGACAAGACGCACAAGTTTAGGATACGCGGCGCGCCGATTGTAACTTTATGGGAAAATTCGCTAGGTGGCCCCTCCGCTCGGGGGGCTGCAGTTCCGGTCGTAGGGATTAGACGGCGCGAATCATGTTCAAGGCCGCCGGAATTGATTCCCATGCTTTCTATGGGTACAACCAGTCAAAGTATTCAGTCAGCCACCGCCAGGAGTTTCCCACATGCGTCTTGTTTCCCTGCAAACCCAACCCGGTCAATCCCGCGTGGCGGGTGTTCGCGCCGGTCGTTACATCGATTTGCAAGCCGTTGATCCCAAAATCCCCACGACGATGCGCGAACTGCTGCAAGCCGGCGCAGGCATTTGGCAGCAAGTCGCGCGGGCCATCGAGCAGGGGTCGGAGATCGTCGGCCCAATCACCTTGCTCGCGCCTATGCCTGATCCGCAAAAGATTTTTGGCATCGGCTTGAACTATGCCGATCACGCGCGCGAGCAGGGAAAGGAACCGCCGGCCGAGCCGGTGATCTTCAATAAGTTACCCACCTGTGTCCGCGCCCATGGCAATCCGATTGTCTTGCCGAAGCTATCCAAAGAAGTCGACTACGAGGCCGAACTCGTCGTCATCATCGGCAAACGCGGCAAGCATATTGCGCGCGCCGACGCGATGAGCCACGTCGCGGGTTATGCCTGCGGCAACGATGTCTCGGCCCGCGATTGGCAGGCTCGCAAACCGGGCGGGCAATGGCTGCTTGGGAAATCGTTTGACAGCTTCGCCCCGTTCGGGCCAGAGATGGTGACTGTGGATGAAGTCGGCGAGTTGCCGAACCTGCGCATTCAATCGCGCATCGATGGCCGGGTGATGCAAGATTCGACACTCGCGCAGTTGATCTTCGATGTGCCGTATTTGCTCGAATACATCTCCGGCATTTGCACGCTCGAACCAGGCGACGTGATTTTCACCGGCACACCGCCCGGCGTTGGCATGGCCCGCAAGCCTCCGGTCTGGTTGCAACCGGGGCAAACCGTCGAGGTTGAAATCGAACGCGTCGGGACGCTGAGCAATCCGGTGGTGGCGGAAGAGGGACGTGCGTCATCCTAACCCGACGCGTGAGCGAGGGCGGCTGAGCGCAGCGAAGCCCCGAATCTATGTACGACGGACTTCCAGTCCGTCGCAAGATTGATCGGGATTTCGACGGACTAGAAGTCCGTCGTAGGGTTAAATCGCGTCGCGCGGAACTTCTCGATCGGCAGCGAAGACTTGCCCCACATCGTCAGATCGGCCAGGATTTCTCCGACGACACTGGCAAATTTGAACCCATGGCCCGAGAAGCCGCCGGCGATGACGACGTTTTCGAATTGCGGATGGCGGTCGATCACAAAATGCCGGTCCGGCGTGATTGTGTACATACAGACGGAGCGGCGCAGGCAACTGCCCAGCGGCGCGCTGATCGCCCGCGCCGCAAATTGCCGGATCGGCAATTCATCACGCTCGTTGGTCTCGCGATCGACGTCGGCGGGCGAAGAAAGTTCCGGCGCGCCGTAATGTTGGGCCAGCTTCAGGCCATCGCGCCAGGGAAATCCGTAGAATTCGCCGGCAGAGGAACTGTGGATGAAGCACGGAAAATTTTCTGGAGCGAACTCTGTGCGATCGGGAACGTCGAACCAGCAGCCCGTTTGCCGCATCACGGTCAGCGGCAGGTTCAGTTCCGAGAAGATCGCGCCGTTCCATGCCCCGCCGGTGATGATGAGCTTAGCTGCTTGATAGCGCCCGCGTGCGGTGGTGACTTCGATGACATTATTTCCAGTGTGCCACGAGTGGACCCGTTCCTCGGCCTGAATCTCGGCCCCGTGTCGCCGTGCGACCTCGAGATGCGCTGCGACACAGCGTTCGACGCGCAAATACCCGGCGACCTTTTCGAAGATGCCGACATAGTCTTCCGGAATTCGCCATTGTGGCCAGCGTTGCATCGTCTCGCGTGCTGACGTGTGTTCGATCGCGAGTTTATGCTGTTGTGCCGCGGCGAGAACTCCTTCGATCAGTTCGCAATTTGACGGGCCAAGACTTAGCACGCCGCAATTGGTGAGCAGCGTTTCGCCGATCTCCTTCTCCAAATGATGCCAGCGTTCAAACGCTCGCCGCAAGAGCGGAACGTAGTCGGGATGCTCGTAATAAGCCAGGCGAATGATCCGCGTTTCGCCGTGCGAACTACCTTGAGCGTGCACGAGTGGAAACTGTTCCAGACCGAGCACGCGCAACCCGCGCCGCGCCAATTCGGCCAACGCCGCGGAACCCATGCCGCCGCAGCCAAGGACGATGACATCGTAATTGTGGGGCATAAGTGAGAAAAATAATGATAATGGTTTATTAGGATCGCTATGACGCAAGCGGTCGTTGCGGCGAACGCTTGCGTCCTAGCGTTTGTGGGTATCCACCAATTCCATCCGCATGATAAACTGAATCGTATCTAGTTGACCACCCGCCGTGACCGCGCCTTGAGGAGCGTTGCGTGTCTGTACTTTCTTCGTCTTTGCTGCGTGTGGTCGTCGTCTTGCTGTGCTTGATGCCGTCATTGGCCGCGGCACCTACGCCTGCTGAGCGGCTAGAGACATGGCGCGCCGAGGTCGCGCGGGCCGATGCGCCGTATCGGCAAAAAATTGCCGAACTCCGCGCCAGCGCCCCGAAAGAACTCCCGGCCGAGTTTCTCGCGATTTTCGACGCGCAGCAAAAACGGCCCGAGGCGCAACGGCAATGGCTCCCCAAAATCCCGCCGCGCTGGCCCATCCTGCAGCAGCTTACGCCGGATGAAGCGGCCTGGGTCGAACGAGCCAAGCAGCAATGCCGCGCGCAAGCCGCGCTCTATCGCCAGTTGGCCAGCGACGGGATCGCGCTCGGCCAAGTCGAGGGTGCTTGGCGTTTGCTGCATCAAGCCATCGCCGCCGATCCCGAAGACGCGATCGCGCGCGTCGTGCTCGGCTACGAGCAAAGCACTAACGGCTGGCAACGCTCGGAAACGATCGCCAAACAAAAGACGGGCTTCGTCAATCACCCGGAGTTCGGTTGGATATTTTCCGAGCAGGTCAAGCGCTACGAAGCAGGCCAGCGTTGGTACCGCAACAATTGGATTAGTGCCGAACAAGACGCACAGCTTCGCGCGAACATCAAGAACGGCTGGCGCGTCGAGACAGAACATTTCACGGTGACAACGAATCATAGCCTGGACGAAGGGGTGAAACTCGCGCGGCAATTGGAGGAACTGCTCGAGGTTTGGCAGCGTGTCTTCGTGGCGTATTATTTGACGCCCGAGGAACTCAAGGCGCGGATGACGATCGCCGAGAACATGGTAAAGCCGCTGCCGATGGACGCTGGCAAAACAACGGAACGTCCTAAACCGAAACCGCTGCCGTTCAACGGCAAGCATTTCCAGGTTGTGCTCTTCGCCGAGCAAAAAGACTACAACGAAGCGCTCAAACCGGCTCAGCCGCGGATCGAGATGACGCTCGGGATCTACTTTGCCTCCACCAAGACGGCGTACTTTTTCGCGGGCGAGAATCAGGACCAAGGAACACTCTGGCACGAGGCGACGCACCAATTGTTTCAGGAGATTCGCCCCACCTCGCCCGAGGCTGGGATGCGCGGCGGGTTTTGGATGCTGGAAGCCGTGGCGTGTTACATGGAAACGCTCGAGGCGGCGGAACTCGGCTGGTGGCTCGGCGGCGCGGACAAGCCGCGCGTGCTGGCTGCGCGGCAGCGCTTGCTCGGAGATGGGTTTTATATCCCGCTGCAGGATCTCACCGCGCGCGGCGTCAAGGAAATGCAAGCCGATCCGGATCTGGCGAAAATTTACAGCCAATCCGCGGGGATGTGGCAGTTTTTCATGCACGGCCAAAACGGCGCGCTGCGTGAACCGGCAATCGCGTTCCTCCCCCTACTCTACGCGAACCGCGCCACGCCAACGGAGCTTTCGCGGGCACTGGGCAAACCACTCGGCAGTGTTGACGCAGCCTACCGCGAGTACATCCAAGATTTGGGGCCGCTCAAATAACAACCCGACGCGTTAGCGAGGGCGTGTTTAGTAGCCCGACGCGTAAGCGAGGGAGTGCCGCATTTTTACACTCCCTTGCTAACGCTGCGGGCTGCTAAAGAGAGTTTCGTATTTGGATTCTCCCCTAAGTTGAAACGAACGATGACTTGGAATCTTTTAGAAGCGAATTACGCGCAAGTGAAGGCCGCGCAGTACGAGGTCGCGGTCTTGCCGCTCGGAGCGACCGAGCCGCACAATCTGCATTTGCCCTACGGCACCGATGTTTATGAGGGGCAAGGCATCGGCGAATTGGCGTGCGCCGCGGCCGAGAAACGGGGCGCGCGGGTCGTGCTGCTGCCGACGATTCCCTATGGCACGGAGACGAACATGCGCGAGTTTCCACTCGCGCTGAACTTGAATCCGTCGACGCTGCTCGCGGTGATCACGGACCTGCTCGAATCGCTGACGCTGAGCGGCATCAAGAAGGTCGTCCTGCTCAACAGTCATGGCGGCAATGACTTCAAACCGCTGCTCCGCGAACACTACGGCAAGACTCCGGCGAAGCTTTTTCTTTGCAACTGGTATCAGATGATCGGCGATGCGGCGAAGACGATCTTCACGCATCAAGACGATCATGCCGGCGAGATGGAGACCTCGCTGATCATGGCGCTGCGGCCGGAGTTGGTCGCACGGCATCCCGATGGTTCACTCGCCGCCGATAACGGCTCGGTGCAGCCAACGCGTTTCGACGCCGTGAACCGCGGTTGGATCAGCATCACGCGGCCGTGGCATTTGCTCACCACCAACACTGGCTCCGGAAATCCGCACGAAGCGAGCGCCGACAAAGGCCGCGCACTGCTCAGTGTCATTATCGAACGGCTCAGTGGGTTTTTGGTGGAACTTTCGGCCGCGAAAGTCGATGACCAGTTTCCGTTTTGAAACCTGCCGCGTTTTTTGTAGCCCGTAGCGTTAGCGAGGGCGACAAAAAATGCGGGACACCCTCGCTAACGCTACGAGCTATAAAATCACTTTATCGCCCGTAGTTTTTCTAACTGCGCTTTCAGCTGCAACTTCAAATTTTGCTGAGCCGGATCGTTGGCCAGGTTTTTCAGTTCTTCGGGATCAGTCATGTAATCAAAGAGCTGTTCGCCTCCTTTACCATCATCCCAGATCGTGTAGCGGTAGCGTTCCGTTCGCAGACTGTAACCCATCGCCCCGCGATTCTTGGCTTTCTCGCCGGTTAGCGTTGGCGTGCCGCGGCTGACTTGCGTCACCGCCGGCTTGTCCCACGCCGCTTCGGGATTTTGCAACAGCGGCCGCAAGCTCTTGCCCGTCAATTCGCTCGGCGCTGGCAGCCCGGCGAGATCGGCCAACGTCGGATGCAGATCAACTAGTTCCACAATCCTCTGTGACGGTTTGCGCGGGCCAGCGGCGTTCACCTTGAGGCGCGGATCGTAAATGATCAGCGGCACGCGGGCGGAGTTCTCGAAGAGGCTCATCTTCTGCCACAGCCCATGCTCGCCCAGATGATAGCCGTGATCGCTCATGAAAACGACGATCGTGTTATCGGCCAACTTCAAGCGATCCAGCGCGTCGAGCACGACGCCGACCTGCGCATCCATAAAACTAGTCGACGCATGGTACGCCTGTGTGACCTCGCGGCGCAGGTCATCCGTCAGTTGTTCTTGCTCCGGCTTCGCGCTCGCAAACGCCATGGCCGGGCCCGCCGCGCGATGACCTTGGGGAACCGTCGGCAGCACGATCTTGGCACGCCCATAGAGGTCGAAATATTTCTGCGGCGCGACATACGGCGTGTGCGGACGGAAAAAGCCGCAGGCTAGGAAAAACGGCCGATCCTTGTTCGCCTCGAGCAGTTTGGTGATTTCAAGCGCCGTTTTGCCATCGGTCTGCTCGGTGTCGGGGCCTTCGTCGGCGAACCAACTCAACGTCCCGCCAAAGCGTCCCGGTCCCTTCGCGGTTTTCGGGGCGATCGTGTGAATCTTCTCCTCGACGTCTTTGTCATGCCCGCGTGGATTGATCACTTGCTCCCAGGATGGCGGATCATCGAGGCCATCGGTGCCGATTTGCGCCGGGACGCCGTAGTGATAAAGCTTGCCCACACGCGCGACAAAATACCCGGCGCGGCGAAAAGTTTGCGGCAACGACTGCGCATTTGGGACATTCGCGCGGAACTGCGTCGCGTTTTCGTACACTCGAAGCTGATCGGGCCGCAAGCCCGTCAGAAACGACGCGCGGCTCGGATTGCAGAGCGGAAACTGGCAATAAGCGCGGTCAAAACGCACGCCTTTTTCCGCCAAGCGATCGATGTTCGGCGATTTGACCAGCGGATGGCCATAAGTCCCCAGCGCATTGCAAAGATCGTCCGAGACGATCAGCAGCACATTGGGCTTGCGCGGCTCTTCAGCAATGCTTGGGCTTGCTTGCCAAGCGAGGATGGCCGCGGCCATCAGACAAATACGAAACCAGCTTGAATCGTGGCTCATCGGCTTGCTCTCCCTCGTGCAGTGGCTTACAAGATATTCAACTCCCGGCGACAATCTAACGTAGTGACGCGCGAATCACAATGTTTTTTGTCAATAGTAGCCTGTAGGGTAAGCAAGAGAGTGAAAAAAACACAAGAGACTCCCTTGCTTACGCGTCGGGCTGCTAATGACTCCGCCGCTTTGGAATAGTTTGCAAGATGCATTTTTTGTCGCCCTCGCTAACGCTACGGACTGCAAAAAATTTGGTGACAAGAACCTTACGCCCTGGCTGACGCCGCGAGCTTTCATTCGAGGATTTTATGCCGACACTTCCAGTTAAATCGATCTTGCCCCCGGCTTGGAACGTGCCTGAGGAGATTAAAGCGCGGCTCGGCGATTCAGCGGGGCGGCAGCGGGCTATGTTGGCCGAAGAGCATTTGCTCTTGGTGCTGCATGCTCCGCCTGGACCGGATAATGATCATCGCGACGCGCGATTTTTCTGGCGCGACGCGGCCGGGAAATGGAGTGCGGCGGGTGTCTCGGGTTCTGGAATCTTGTCGCTGAAAAATCATCTCGCGGAGTTTGCCGATCGCTTGGACAAACTTGAAGCGCGCTTTCAAGCGGCTGATACAGCCTCGGAGTATTTCGAACTGCTGCAATCGATTGCCCCGATTCATCGGACGGTGCGCCATATGCACACAGCACTGCAAAACGCGCGCGAGTTGTTGCCCAATGATCGTGAAGTCATCTCCCTCCGCGACCGCGCGGGGGAATTAGAGCGCGAAGCGGAACTCTTGCACACGGACACCAAAAACGGGATGGACTACACTGTCGCTCGGCGCAGCGAAGAACTCGCCGGACGCAGTCACGAGATGATGCTCTCGGCCCATCGATTGAATCTGTTGGCGGCGCTCTTTTTTCCGATCGCCACAGCGTCGAGTATTTTTGGAATGAACCTTCGGCATGGTCTCGATCAGGACAACTTCGAGATTTTTATCATGGTTTTGATCTTCAGCTTGGGCATCGGCGGGATTTTGATGCTGCTCATCAATCGCAAGTCGTAAATAATGTTCTGCCGCCGCCCCGAGGAACTCGATATCAAGTATGCGGATATCGGCATCGTATTTGCTCTTCTTTGAAATGTTGTTCATTTTCGTGCCTTTCCTTCATTTCAATTGCTATGCGCTTTCATATCTCAGGTCATTTAGAGTACGCCGTTACGTTTCCCTCAACACTGATTCTGAATATTCATGCGCAGCGGAGCGCTTCGCAAACGATCCTTGAAGAGCAATTTACGGTTGAGCCGTACATCAAGGTTGAGGAGTTTCTCTCCGACAACGGCGAGAATCGATTTATCCGTTTGAATACGGGCAAGAAAAAGGAACTCCGCATCACCTACGATGCCAAAGTCGAAGTTACGCATGAGCTCATCCCATCCAGCAAGATTGATCAGATGCCGGTCGCGCAACTCGATCGCCGCGTGATCCCGTACCTCTTCCCGAGCCGTTATTGCCAGTCCGATAAATTGAGCCGGTTGGCCTGGGACCACTTTGGCAGCATCGCGAATCCGTACGAGAAAGTTGTCGCGATCGTCGATTGGATTCATGACAACGTCGAATATGTGCGCGGCAGCACGAATTCCGAAACTTCGGCTTACGATACCGTGACCCAGCGCACGGGTGTCTGCCGCGATTTTGCGCACCTCGGGATAGCACTCTGCCGCGCGCTGAACATTCCCGCGCGATATTTCACAGGTTACGCCTACCAACTTGATCCGCCTGATTTCCATGCTTGCTTCGAAGCGTACATCGGCGGCAGGTGGATGATTTTTGACGCGACACGGCTCGCGTCACTCAACGCCGTCGTGCGTATCGCGACAGGCCGAGACGCCGCCGATGCGGCCGTGGCGAGTATCTTTGGCCGCGTGACCGGCACGATGATGAAGGTCGATTGCCAATTGGAACCCGATCAAAAATTCACGCCGCTCACCCGCAAGATGCTCAGCCGCAAAGGGGTGTGTCTCGACGGAGCGAACACCCACGGCAGTAAGACTGGGGATTAAGAGGACCTAATATTACCCCGACGCGTAAGCTAGGTACGTAAGTCTTCGGCTTACGAAATCAGGTATAGTTAAGGCTTCAAAGAGAAAAGGAGCAAGGTATTACAAACTTTGACGCACACGATGGAACATCTGCGCATCCAACATCATACGACGTATCTCTACAACAAAGAGGTTGAGTTCGGCAGACATCGCTTAGTGCTGCGGCCGCGTGAGGGGCACGATGTGCGCGTCGAGCGGATGCGCGTGAAGATCGAGCCGGCGCATCGGTTGATTTGGGCTCGCGATGTCTTTGGCAATTCGGTGGCGATCGTCGATTTTACGGAGGCCGGCACGCAGCTCGACATCCGCAGCGATGTCACGATCCGCCGCAGCGCGCCGTTTCCGCAGCAGGAACCTCACGAGCCGTGCTTGATCCCCTACCCTGTGGTCTACGACGCGCTCGAGACGACGATCGCGACGGCGTATCTCGCGCCGTCGTATCCAGATGACTTGGAGCAGATTCAAGCCTGGCTGGCGCGCGATCTTCCCGAAGTGAACACTCACGATGCTGAAGCGACAATCTTCGATATCGGCCGGCGCATCCACGAGATGGTCAAGTACCAGCGCCGGATGGAGCGCGGTGTGCAAATGCCGTCGCAGACGTTGACTTATCTAAGCGGCTCGTGCCGCGACATGGCAACGCTGATGATGGACGCCGCGCGGGCTCGCGGAATTGCCGCGCGCTTCGCCAGCGGGTACCTCGATTGTCCCGCGTCGATTGCCGGGCGCGCGTCGATGCACGCTTGGACCGAGTTTTATCTGCCGACGCTCGGCTGGCGCGGGTACGATCCGACGCTCGGCGAACCGACGTCGCTCAAGCATGTCGTCGTCGGGGTCAGTTATCATCCACGCGGGGTGATGCCCGTGTCGGGTGTCTTCAACGGCGCGGCGTCGGACTACCGCGAGATGACGGCCAAGGTGAAAATTGACCGGTTGGAGAAGTGCGACGAAGGTGATTCCAAGGATTTTTCGTAGCCGCCTTCAAGCTCTTCGCAAGTATGATAATTTCTTTTCCGGCTTTAGCGACTATTGCAAATAGTTGTGGCGGAATTTGGCGTGTGATGGGTATATTGGTAATTCTGGGTAAAACTTCTACTCAGTTGCTGCGTGACCGAAATCGTGTGTGATTTAGGCAATCGGCCCCGACATGACGGGCCTCGGCAAACGCTGGAACAAGGCCAAGATCATCGTATCGATCATCGACCCGAACGCCGAGATCGACAAGAAGTACGTCACGCTCCAGGTCGTCACTATCGAAGGCAAAACGATTCAGGGGCTGCTTGTCTCGGAAGATGAAAAGCAGATTGTCATCTTCGACGGCAAGAAACCGCAAACGATCGCGGTAGCCGACATCGACGAACGGAATCAGCTCAAGCAAAGCAGCATGCCCGAGGGGCTCGCCGGGACGATGGCCCCGAACGAGTTCCTAGATCTCGTCGAGTTTTTGAGCACGCTGAAATAGCACTCCCCGCGTGTGATCGACTGATCCGACTCCCTGCCCTGCCATGCGAGTCAAGAATGAAAAAAGCCTGGCCGCTCGCAAGAGTGACCAGGCTATTTTCATCAGAGCGGGCGAAGGGGATCGAACCCTCGACAGTCACGTTGGGAAAAACACTCACCCATCGTTTTGGGCTGGTTTTGTTGATTGAAATGGGTTAAATTCGGATTTGCACCCGCAAATTTAACCCATAATTTAACCCATGAAACGATTCACTGGATGGAACAAGAAAGAAAAGAGATGGCGCAAAATGTTCAAAGGACAACGCTACTCTATCACTGCTTCTGAACTTGGGTTGCCACCTGGAAAACAAACCGAAAAAGATTCAACTCCTGCTGCTCGCCAATGGTGGCAGAAGGTTTTAGCAGGGGCGATTGCTCCAGATTCAACTGCCGCTCCTTCTAATCCTAATGCTTCTGTCATTGCCGATCTAAAGCAGCGCATCACAACAGCCAAGCAGCTTGGCTTCCATGATGACGTTGAAGGTTTGCAAGCCAAGATTGATCTAGTCAAAAAAGCTCCAAAGCTCAATCAAGCACAACTTGATTTGATCTATGGCAGATTATCCAAAATTGAAGTGACCCCTACGAGTATCAAAGCTGTTGAACGATCAAGTGAAGACGATATTCACAAAGATCGGCAGCGTCGAATCAAGACAGTTGAGAAAAACCGCACTGTCAAGCACTACTTGCAAACCTTCTTGGACTTCCATAAGCAACAAGCAAAAATCAAAGGAAAATCTCTTGGCAGGTATCTTAACCTGAAAACTCAAGCCACTTATTTTGCTGAATGGTTCGGAGAAGATCGGCCAATTGATGAAATGACTGATGAAACGGTGACAGATTATTTTGCTTATTGTCAAAAGCTAGTTGCCAAAGGTGCTAACCCCAATACGATCAAAAACCAATGGCAGGTCTTCAAGCAGTTCGCCTGCGAGACAGTGCCAGCGGCCAAGATTCCCTATATGCCAAGCCTTGCTTTGAGAAAGTATAAAATACCAAGGCGGAGAACCGAACCAAAACCATTCACAATCGAAGAAGTAAGGCTTTTGCTTCAAGAAGCCCCCGAAGCCTTGAAAACCTACATTTTGTTGATGCTCAATTGTGCCTATTATCAAGGTGATGTTGCCGATCTGTTGGCCGAGCAAGTTGATTGGACTAATGGCAGGATTTGCCGTGCTAGGAGCAAGACCGCCAACAAAATGAATGATGAAGAAAATCAGCCAATCAAAATCAATTACAAACTCTGGCCTGAAACCCTGGAAGCCATTCAAAAGCATGGCAATCGTCAAGGTAGGGTTTTTCTTTACAATGGGAAGCCTTTGCAAGTTGAAACCGAAGCCAGTAGGCAAGACAAGATTAGCAAGATGTACGGCAAGCTGATTGAGAAACTCAAACGCCATAGGCACCGATGTTGACAATTTAGGCGGTGAAGAATGGCATGATTGTTATTGGGCAATGAAGAACAACAAACTCTGCATTGGCATCAATGATGGCAAAAGGTCTCGCATGTTTCACAACATGTTTAGCTCTGATGAGTACATGCCGCCGCCAGCAATTTATCATTCATGGGACACAGCCCGTGCTATTTGGCCGCATGAATTTCATCCAGCTAAATCAGCTAGATTTGAACATGGTGAATCTGGGGATTGGAAAACCAAATTCCAAATATTGGAAGGCAAGCACAAAAGTTTGCTTCTTGAGTTTTTAGAACGATACATCAAATACACTGACTATGGAAAGTGGCGATGATTATGAATTTTTTGATGAACTTGATTTAGAATTTGTTGATGAAGATTACGGCAAAAGAAAACCCTACTGACGATACCGTCAGTAGGGTTATTTTCATTGGGCAACGGGATGCACATCTTGAAAAGAAAGAGCTATAGCGGAAATCAAAGCTAAGCTACATCTGCCTGATTAGCAGCCGCCGATTCCTTCATCCGGTGATTGCCGATTGAAACATTGTCTGCCGACAAGTCGCAACCGATGAACTTTCGTCCGGTTTCGTAGCAAGCCACTGCCGTGGTGAAGCTGCCTGCGAATGGATCGCAAATCAAATCCCCAGGTTTTGAGAATTGCTCAATTAAGAGTTTCGTCTCTGGCAATGGCTGTTGAAAGTTGTGCCATTCTTTCTCCGACCCCGAACCAACAATCGTGTCAGGTACACCCTTAATGACAGCATTGCCTTTTTTATAGACCAGCACAGGCCGCCACAAGTTCCTACCCTGCATTGGATCGACAAACGTCCCTTCGCCGGAGTGCAAGACCGCAATTGTCCACACGTAATCGAGGTCACGAAGATTTGCCAAAACTTGTGGCAAGAAATAAAGACCCGTGTAGGCAACAAGTATTCCGCCATCCTTCAAGTTTTTTGCTGCAAAAGCAGAAAGATCAACCCAATCTTGCAGGCTCTCCTGCTGATACAGTGGATCAGTCAAAATCAGATCGACCGGCGATTCGAGAGTCAAATCACGAAAATCGCAAGACAAAAGTTGATAGTTCAATGGATCAAGTGGTTCAACTTTCATAGCAACAACTTTTGCACGAGTCTCTTCCCGTTTCTGGCGTTTTGCCAAACCTAAAGAAGTGGTTTTTCCCACCTCGGAATCAAGTGACGACAAGACTGCGCCAGCTTTGTTTCGAGATTGGGTTGAGGTGCTGAAAACACGCCGATAGGTTTTGCCGTCTCGTTTGCGGAAGGTTTTGACTGTCGGAAATTCCGAGATTGATTCTTCCAGTTCACCACGAACAGCAGTGACGGTTTTATCACTCACGCCACAAATTTCTGCGATCCAAGCATCAGCGCATTCAGGTGCGAAGATCAACTCTTGCTTGATGATTTCCCTGATTTCAGATCGTGACAAATGGCGGCGATTGCAATTCGAGCTAATCGCATAATGACGTTTATCAAGTTCGGACATCTCCGCCATTGTGAAAGCAGTAGGAGTCTCGATTATGACGCCCTCGGCTTTCAACTCTTGATAAGCCAGCCAGCGGTGATGGCCGTCAAGAATTTCGCCATCATGCGACCAGACGATTGGCACGTTCACTCGCCCAGCAGCACGAACACTTTGCTTAAAGCACTCCCATTGTGCTTTAGGCTTCCAGCCCAAAACTTGATACTTGCCAGTGGCGGGGGGATACGACGCAGCGACTACAGAAGCCATGATACGGACTCCAAACAGGGTTTCGATTAGCCCTACAAGCGAGGGCTTACGCACCTGAAACCCTCCGCCGTTTTGCCCTGTTTTTTACCCAGAATTTAACCCACGAAAAAACCCTCGTAAGTCGTTAGCTCACAAGGGTTTATAAGCGGGCGAAGGGGATCGAACCCTCGACAGTCACGTTGGGAACGTGATACTCTACCACTGAGTTACGCCCGCGAATTCTTATACATTTTCCCGCTAGTTGCGACAAAAATTGCAATGTAATTTCCTTATAGTAGACGCTTTTGGGGGGCTTGTAAAGGATTGCAAAGAGTTGCAATTTATTGCGGAGAAAAGTGGTAAGTGGTTTGGGAAAGTGGTAATTACCACTTTTGCAAAAACCGGCCTTTCGCGAGTTAGCAGCTTCGCCCAATATTCGCATTTAACGAGTAGCAAGATCGCGTATCGCCAGTTCTCGGCTTGGCAGAGTTGAGCCAGTTCGGACAGAAATTCGTCCGGTTAATGCGTTTCGATCCAGAGGCCCGTGAAACAGGCTTGGGCCAGTTCGGTCAAATGTTCCGTTATTGACATAAAGATTCTCCAAAAATGAAAAACAACACCTTTGAAAGTATCGCTGAAGGTAAAAAACCTTGAGCAGAAATGCGGAAGGCTGAGGTAGTTCTACGAGATTGCGAACGCCCGTCCGGTGCCATACGATGATGTTCCACCGTGTTTCCACGAACTTGGAGTTACCGCAATGCCTACTGCTCGCCATTTCGTTTTGCCGCTACTGTGCCTCGTCCTGGGACTTGCCCCCGCGTTGGCGGCCGAGAAGAAAGTTCGGCTCTTCGTGCTCTCGGGCCAGTCGAACATGGCGGGACTCGACCCGCGTGTGTCGTTCACTCCTGCGGTCGAAAAAGAGTTTGCCGGGGACGAGGTGATCGTGGTCAAATTTGCTCAGGGTGGCCAACCGATTCGCCGCTGGTACAAGAAGTGGCAACTTCCCGCCGGCGCAACGGAAGCCAAGGCTGTCACAAAGAATGGCGACCTGTACGATCAACTCATGCAGGCAGTAACCAAAGCGTTAGGCGATAAGAAGCCAGACTCCGTGGCGTTCGTCTGGATGCAAGGAGAACGCGATGCCAAGGCCGGTTGGCAGGCGGCATACTACGAGGCGTTTCGCGGCACGATTGAGCAACTCCGCGCCGATCTGAAACACCCCCACATTGCCGTGGTGATTGGTCGGTTGAGCGATCATCTCAAGAACGACGCCGGTTGGGACGCCGTCCGGGCTGCCCAAGAAAAGATCGCGGCCGATGAGCCGCTGGGTTCATTGGTCGACACTGACGATCTGAACGGCAAAGATGGGCTACACTACACCAAGGACGGCTATGCCATTCTCGGCCAACGATTTGCGGACAGCGCGATCAAGCTGATTCGTAAGCAAGAAGCGTTGAAGTAACCGAGGTTCCAAGCACGATATTCCGCATCGTGGCAGCATAGCTCCTATTCATTGTTAATTGTTTGACGTTGCTTGAATCGCCTCGGCGACAGTCTTGCTGCCGGTCGCTTGGTAGGCGTCCCAGGGACCGTCGGCGCTGCCTTTGGGCCAGGTCGCCGGATTCGCGTAGAGATCGTCGGTGTCTTTGTATTCCTGCTTTAAGCGGGTGAGCTCTGCCTTGAGTTCAGCAAACTTCGCACTGACCGCCGGGCTTTGCGCGTCACTCGGAGCATGCAGGAGATTGCGTTGCTCGTTCGGGTCGGCCGTGAGGTCGAACAACTCGTAGGCGTCTTGCTTCCAATAGTGAATGAGTTTGTGTGTTGCCGTGCGTACGCCGAGATGCGCGACCGTATTGTGATGACCGGGGTCGTGGTAGTAGCGGTAATAAATGGTCTTGCGCCAATCCGTCGGCGATTCCCCGCGTAAGAGCGGCGCGATCGAGCGGCCCTGCATGGACTCCGGCACGCGGAGCCCGGCGAGATCAAGAAACGTCGGGGCTAGATCGATGTTCGCAACGAACTGCTCTGGCACGCTCGCCGGTTTGATGCCGGGACCGCGCGCGATGAGCGGCACACGCAGGCCAGCCTCGTACATGAAACGCTTATCATACAGACCCAGATCGCCGAGATACCAGCCATTATCCGCGGAGTAGATGACGATCGTGTTCTTGGCTAAACCCGTGGCATCGAGATAGTCGAGCACCTTGCCGATTCCGTCATCGACGCCCTGCACGCAAGCGAGATAATCGCGCATGTATTTCTGGTACTTCCACTTCACGAGTTCTTTGCCCGTCAGTGTTTTTCCATCGACCTGCAACTCCATCGGCCTCTCGTTGAGCCATTTCTGCAAAGCTGGCCCCTTCAGATCGGCGGGCGGCGTTAGTTTCAAATCTCGGCGAGTGAGATCCCGTGCGATGGTTTGCTGGTTGATCGGCAAGGCCGTTGGCCGCGTGGAATAGTCATCCCAGAGAGTTTCTGGTTCGGGGATGACTTTATCTTTGAACATTTCGAGGTGACGCGTCGCGGGATCCCAAGCGCGATGCGGGGCCTTTTGATGCAGCATCAGAAAGAAAGGCTTTTCCTCTGGACGAGTTTTCAGCCACTCGATGCCGAGATCTGTCGTGATGTCGGTGCAATGGCCCTCGATGGTAAGTTTCTTCTGGCGGGGAAGCAAAAACTGGGGATTCCAATAAGCCCCTTGCCCGGGTAGCACCATCCAGCGATCAAAGCCGGTGGGATCGCTGCCCAGATGCCACTTGCCAATCATGCCCGTATGATAGCCGCCGGCTTGAAGTTGCTTGGCCACATTGTCACGACCGCCATCGAAACGGTTGAAGACGGGCACGCCGTTGAGATGGGAATACTGTCCCGTGAGCAACGTCGCTCGGCTGGGTGTGCAAATCGAGTTGGTAACAAAGCTATTCGGGAAACGAGCGCCATCTTTGGCCAGCCGATCGAGATGCGGCGTCTGATTCACCTTGGACCCATAAGCTGAAATGGCATGCTGGGCGTGGTCGTCTGAGAAAATAAATAGGATGTTGGGTTTCTCGGCCGCAAACAGTGTTTGACTGTGCAAGAGGCCGGCAAGTGTGAAAAACATCAAAAGTGATCGCATGGATTTTCTCCAAGATTGGGCTGACGAAGTTTGTGTGATGGCGAGAACTCGGCTACTTGTTTTTTACCTCGTGCCAAGCGGTGATTTTTTGCGCAAGCGGTCAACAATCTCGGACGTTCCGCCGCAAGGATGCGGCAAGTTCATAGAAAACTTTCATGTTATTGGTGCTCAATGTTTTACTCCGCATGTCCGGCCGGAATTTCGGAGTTGATGTGAAGAAATAGGGCAAAAAACAGGCTGCGGCGTTTCCTGGCTAATGTAGGAGACCGTGCGTGGTGGATCAGGTTCTGGTGAAAGGGATCACTGTGGAATCGGGTCGGTACGTTTGACCGTCTTGCCCTCCCAGACGGCTTCGTCCGAGGCCTTATCGTAAGTCAGCACACGGCTTGCGCTGCCAGGCGCGGGTGGCAGGTCGATTTTTGGCAGCCATTTTTTGTGTTCAAGGATGATGGCGGCGTGCTCCGGTTTCGCGGCCACATTCTGCCATTCATTAGGGTCAGTAACGATATTGTAAAGCTCCTCTGTGCCGTCGGCATAGCGGATGTAACGCCACTTCTCACTGCGAATGCCGTGGTTCCCTTGATTGTGGCTGGTGATAGCGGGACGCTCACGCAGTGTCGTGGAATCACGCAATTGCGGGACAAGACTGAGACCTTCCAGATCGTCTCGCTGTGGAGCGCCAGCCAGTTCAATCAGCGTGGGATAGATATCGAGCAGTTCGGCAGGCTGGGCACAGCGCTGACTAGGCTTCACGCCGGGACCGGCAAAGATGAGCGGCACGCGCGTGCCGTTGTCCCAGAGCGTATTTTTTCCGGTGATGCCTTTTTCACCAAGGTGCCAGCCATGATCCCCCCAGACGACGACGATCGTGTTTTCCGCCTGACCCGATTCCTCAAGCGCCTGGAGCAAGCGACCGATCTGCGCATCGACGAAGCTGGTGCTGGCGAGGTAGCTGCGGACGAGGTTGCGCCACTGGTTGTTTTCCTTGACCCATTTCAAGCGCGGTTCAGGCAGACTCCAGTGCAGATACCACGAGAAGCGCGGGGTGTCCTCGCGGTCAGATTCAAGGATCTTGGGCAGCACACGGTCATCATCTGGATAGAGGTCGAACCATTTCTGGGTGGCGTAGCACGGCACATGCGGCAGGAAAAATCCAGCGGCAATGAAGAACGGCTGGTTCTTTGGCGCGGTCTTGATCTGCTCCACCGTCCATGTCGCGACCTGATAGTCGCCCTTGGTCGTGTCGTCGTTGTCTAACGGCCACACGCCCCAGTCCATCAGCGGGTTGTTTCCCATGGGCGTGGTCCCGATAAGTTTCTGGGGAGGTTTAGAGCCGACACCGCCGTAGGGCGCGGTGACTTGAAACTCAGGCGCGGCAACTGGAGCTTTATTCTTGGCCTTTCCGCCTCCTCCAGCGCTGGTACCGCCGTGAAAGATTTTCCCCGTGGCAGCAGTGCGGTAGCCCTGTGCGCCGAAATGCTGCGGCAGTGATACGCGATCACGCAGTTCTGGCAGGGCTCGCGGTGCGGGAGCAAGTCCGTAGATACCCGTCGACGTGGGACGCAAGCCGAACAACAGACTGGTACGGGAAGGATTGCAAAGCGGCGCTTGGCAGTGCGCGTTAAGAAACGTGGTGCCCCGCGCCGCAAGACGGTCGAGGTGCGGTGTCTTCGCCAAAGGATGGCCGCCGAGGTGACCGATCCAGTCGTTTTGATCGTCAATCGCAATGAACAGGATGTTCGGCTTCGGACCTGCGGCAAACGCGAACCCTGGGAGCAACAGGAGCAGCGCGCCGAGACAACTGAAAAGAATGGAGGGTGATTTCATTGATTGCTTCTTTGTCAGAGGAAATGGCGGGAACTATGGCCAGTCTGGCGAGCAATTGCTGGCGTGATTTACCCGGAGCTGTCAGTTGGCTTTTTTCTTTCCTTTGGCTGGCCCTGCTGCTTTACTCGCAGGCGGCGGAGTATTGCCATCGGCGGGTTGATCCCACAAGCGCCATGGGTCATCCAAGCGGCGCATCTCCGCCAGAAGCAAGGCCTCCATCTCCTCCAGCTTTGCCTTGTGCCGCGGGTCAGCCGCAAGGTTGACTTGCTCCTTCGTCGGCTGCGTGCCAACCAGCGCTGCGGTCTTGGCAGCGTGATGTTCGACCAGAAACTCAGCGGGATTCTCTTTCAGATTAAAGAGCTGTGTCTCATGGACCGCGCCGTCCATTACGTCGTACTTGATAAGCTTCCAGTCGCCTTGCTTGACGGATCTCATGCCGGGCTTGGTCCCGCCGTTGTAGACGCCGTAAAGGACATCGCGCACAGTTTGTGCTTTTCCGGTGAGCACCGGCTTGAAGCTAATTCCTTCGCTGGTTTCAGGCGGCTTGACGCCCGTCAGGTCGCACATCGTCGCGAGGACATCGAGCAAGTAAATATTCCCCTCGACCCGCGAGCCGGCGCTAATGCCGGGACCGCGCACGATGAACGGAACGCGCCAAGTGTGTTGATAAAGGTTCTGTTTCCCCTGCAATCCATGACGGCCAATGGCCATGCCATGGTCGGCGGTATAAAAGATATAGGTGTTTTCGAGTTCGCCCATGGCTTCGAGTTTTTTCAGCACGCGGCCGATTTGGATGTCGATGTTCTCGCTGCAGGCAAACTCGCGGCCGAGTTCGTTGCGAATCGTTTGTTCGTCGCGGCGTTCCCACACGCCGCTCACGGCGACCTCGTCGCGCATTTTCGGATGGCCATGCGGAAACGGGTGCGCCGGCAGATAGTTGGGCGGCAGCTTGGGTTGCTTCGAGTTGGCCGGCGGCGGCGCGGATTTGTCCGTATGGTTGACGGCCCCATACTTTGCCAAGAGTTCGGGGGTGCCATCGCGGGTGTCGTGCGGATGCGAGAAGCCGAAGTAAATCAAAAACGGCTTTTGGTCCTTCGACGATTCGCGCTCGGCCAGGTAATTCATGACTTGTTCCCCGTGCCAGGCGCTGCCGCTTTCGGCGGTGCCGCCGCGCTTCGTGGCATCGTGACGCACCGTGAAAAGTTTGTTGGCCGCGTCGTAGCTGTTGCCTTGCTTGCAAGTGCGCATTGTTGCGTAGCCGCTGCGATTGAAAACGGCGGGCATCGTTTGTTGCTCGAGGTTCGGCGGGCAGAGATTCTTCTGCATCGCCTGCGGCGCGATCGGCAAGTGCCAAACCGTGCGGCCGCTCATGATCATGTGCCGCGACGGCGTGCAGACCGCGCCGCTGAATGAACCCATGTGATACGCCCCGTCGAAGACCATCCCTTCGCGCACAAGCCGGTCGATGTGCGGCGTTTCGAGTGGGGTGCTGGGGTTGTAGCACTTGAGATCGAACGGCGATTGATCATCGACCAGGATAAACAGGATATTGGGGCGTTTCGCCTCGGCTGCCGACAACGGGGGGCAGCAGAGGGCAAGGAGGCCGGCAAGCAGAAAGAGATGTTTCATGGGGGGCTGTGATTGCAGGAGGGATGGGTGTGGTGTGCGAGTAGGGTGCGGTGTATTGCGGCAAATGGCGTCACGGCTTGGCGGCCGCGGCCTTGAGTTCCGCAAAGCGCGTGCGCAGCTCGGCGAGACGAGCCGCGTGAGCAGGGTCCTGGGCAAGGTCGTTCTCTTCGAGCGGGTCGGCGGCGATGTGGAAGAGTTGCTCCACTTTGAAATCCGGCCAATAGAAGTATTTCCAGTCTTTACGCACGAGCGCCTCCGAGGCGGGAATCTTGTTCACGTTGCCGATGAGCGCGTGTTCGTAAAAGAACTCGCTCCGCCAGTCTGGTTTTTGGGCCGCGAGATAAAGCGGGGCCATGTCGCGGCCTTGCATGGTGGCCGGGGCTTTGACCCCAGTCGCCGCCAGGATGGTCGGGGCGAGATCGACATTTAGCGTAAAGTCGTCGTTTGTGCTGCCGCGCTTCGACGCCGCCATGCGCGGATCGCACACGATCAGCGGCACGCGGATGCTTTCTTGGTGCGGATACCACTTGTCAGCCAAGCCATGTTCGGCGTGGAAGTAACCGTTGTCGCAGGTAAAGATCACGAGCGTATTGTCGAGTACCCCCTGTTTCTTTAGCTCAGCAAGCACGCGGCCACAAGTTGCATCGACCTCGCTCGCGAGACGATAATAATTCTTCATCATCTCTTGGTATTTCTCGGGCGTATCAAAACGCCAATGCCAGCGTCGGCGGCCTTCGTTTTGTTCATTGGCGATAAAGGGAGGCAGCTTGCGAAAGGATTCTTCCGTCGCCGTTTTGGGAACAGGGATGGTGATGTCTTTGTAGAGCTCCATGCTTTCGGGTTGCGGCAGGTACTGCTTGGGGTTGCCGTCCTCGGCGTGGGTGGCAAAGAACGCGACAGTCAGGCAAAACGGTTTGTCCGCGGGGCGCTTTTGCAGGAACTCGAGCGCGTCGTTTTCGTTCTTCTTGGTGACGTGGATTGGCTTGCCATCGGGCTGCTTGTGCCAGTGCGTCCCCGCGTAGGAGCGGCCGAAATCAAAGTTCTCGGCCGGAAACTTGCCGTTGTGCCATTTGCCGACATGCCCAACGTAGTAGCCATTGGCACGCAGCAACCCGGGGTAAGTCTCTGTCCACGGCGTTTGAAATGCGGCAAATGCTTTGTTCCCGTGCCGCGACATCCATTGGCCGGTGAACAACGTCGCGCGGCTGACGCCGCAGATCGAAGTCGTCACGCAATTGTGCGTAAAGCGAAAACCGTCGTTGGCGAGCCGGTCGAGATTCGGTGTCTTGACCACCGGATTACCGGCACAGCCGAGTGTATCAAAACGCCAGTCGTCGGCAAAGAGTACGACGACGTTGAGCGGCGCAGCGGCCCGGGCTGAAATAGGACCAAGCAGGCTGCATGTGGCGGCGACAATTCCAAAAAGACGTAGCGGAGTGATGTGCATGGGATTACTGTTTGTTCTTGGAGGGGAGGGCCAGCATATCTTCGTGCGGTTCGATGTCGGCCTGGTGGTCCGCGGCAATTTTCAGCAAACGCTCGACCACTTCGGGATGCTTGTCAGCGACATTGTACGCTTCCGAGATGTCGCGTTCGAGATGGTACAACTCTGGCTTGGCAAGTGTGACCTGCTTGCTGTAGTTCACCGGCTCGCGCTGCTTCACATGCAACTTCCACGGACCCGAGCGCACCGCATGCAACTCGGCGTTGGTCCAGTAAAACATTTCTTGCCGCGAACTCGCTCCAGTGCCGAGCAGCACAGGCGATAGATCGTACGAATCGAACTTGCGGTCGCTAGGGAGTTTCGAGCCGGTCAAGGCGGCGAACGTCGCCATCATATCGAGTGTTGAACCAAGGTCGGTGACGACGCGCGGCGGCACTTTGCCCGGCCACCAAAAGATCGTCGGCACGCGCTGCCCCCCTTCGAAGGTCGTCCCTTTGCCCGCCCGCAGCGGACCGGCGGAACCGCCATGCGTCTCAAATGTCAGCCACGGCCCGTTGTCCGAGCTAAACACGACAAGCGTGTTTTGGTCTAGCTTGAGTTCGCGGAGCGTGTCCAGGACTTGGCCGACACTCCAATCGATTTCCTCGACGACATCGCCGTAGAGACCACGCTGCGATTTGCCGCGAAATTTTTCGCCGACGAACAGCGGAATATGGGGCAGCGAATGCGGCAAATACACGAAGAACGGCTGATCTTTCTTGGCGCGGATGAACTTGATCGCTTCTTCGGTATAGCGCCGCGTGATTGTGTTTTGATCGGCCGGGCGTTCGATGATTGTGCCATCGCGCATCAGCGGCACATTGAAGTGCGCGCTGTCGGGGTAATAGTTGGCATCTTTCACCACTTCGGCGCGGTAATTCGGGCCGCCGACTTTGTCCATGTCGTTCGAGTACGGAATCCCAAAGTATGTGTCAAAACCTTGCGCCGTCGGCAGATATTGTGGCAAATGCCCCAGATGCCATTTGCCGAACATGCCTGTCGCGTAGTTCTTTTGCTTGAGCAGTTCGGGCAGTGTCACTTCTTCGGGCGGCAAACCTCCGCCGGAATCGGGAAAGAGCACCACCCGTTTCGCACTGGTCATTCCGTTGCGGATCGGATAGCGGCCCGTCATCAGTGCGGCACGGCTAGGCGTGCAGACCGGCGCGGCGACGTAGAACTGCGTCCATTTCTGGCCTTCGGCCGCCATGCGGTCTAGATTCGGCGTGCGAATCGTTGGATTGCCAAAGCACCCAAGATCGCCCCAGCCGAGATCGTCGCAAAAGATCACGACCAAGTTTGGCGGACGTTCCGCCGACTGAGCGATGACGCTAGTCATTAGCAATAATAACGCCGACAACACCAGACGCATCGTATGAACTCCGGATAGCAGTAATTAACACAATCAACACGGCAGTCTACAAGATCAGGAACTATCTTATTTCGATGAGGCAGGCCGGCTGCGGCCATCGCTGATTAGCGTATCGAGCTTCGCCGTCAATTCTTTGACTACCTCGGGATTCGCCGCGGAGACATCTTTGCGTTCGCCCGGATCATCGCTAAGCCGAAACAGCGCATGCGGTCCGGCGGGGGGTGCTCCGTCTTTTTTGCTGACGACGGCTTGTGTTTTGCCGCCTTTCTTGAGCCGTACTAATTTCCAGTCGCCAGCACGCAAGCCAAAATTCCCGCTGCCGCCGTTATCTTGTTGCAGCAGATGGTCGCGTCCTTTCGCGCCAGACTTGCCCAAGAGTGCATCGAGCACATTCATGCTGTCCAGGCACGCCTCGTCGCCGAGCGTTTGCCCGGTCAGTGCTGCAAAGCTGGCGCACATGTCGATCGTGCAGACAACCTGGTCCGAGACGCCCGGAGCGATGTGTCCCTTCCAACGGGTGATGAACGGCGTGCGTGTGCCGCCTTCCCAAACACTGTATTTGCCGCCGCGATAGGGGCCCGCCGGCTCGTGGCTGCCGAGTTTCTCGACGGCGTTGTCTTTGTAGCCATCATCCAAGACCGGACCGTTGTCGGAGCACAAGACGATCAGCGTCTTTTCAGCGAGTCCCAACCGATCGAGTGTCTTGCTCAACTCGCCCACGCACCAATCGATTTCGAGGATGCAATCGCCGCGCGGGCCGAGTTTCGATTTGCCTTGAAAGCGTTCGTGTGCGATACGCGGAACATGGATGTCGTGCGCGGCAAAGAACAGAAAGAACGGCTTGTCCTTGTGCGACTCGATCCACTTGTTGGATTGCTTGACCCACTCGTCGGCTAAATCCTCGTCACGGAAGCGTGCTTTTTCGCCGCCGGTGTAGAAGCCGATGCGGCTGATGCCGTTGTGGATCGTCTGGTTGTGGCCATGCGACCAGTCGAGTTTGAGCTTGTCGCGGTGCGTCTGCCCCGTCGGATGGTCCTCGGATGGTTTCATATCGCCAACCCAGAGCGGGTCGGCCGGGTCGAGATTCTTCACGCGGTGATCTTCGACATAGACTTGCGGCACGCGATCGTTGGTCGTGGGCAGAAGATAACAGTGGTCAAAGCCGATCTCCAACGGGCCCGGCTTCAAGACGCCATTCCACTCGGGTTTAGGATCCCCGAGACCCAAATGCCACTTCCCGATCACCGCCGTGGCGTAGCCAGCACGTTTTAAGATCGAGGGCAATGTTTCGGTCCCCGGTTTGATAATCGAGGGCCCGTTGGGCGGCGCGATACCGGTCCCCTTTTGGCGAAACGCGTACGTCCCGGTCAGAAACGAAAACCGCGTTGGCGTGCATGTTGACGCCGAGCAGTAGCCGCTAGTGAAACGGACCCCCTCGCTGGCGAGTTGGTCAATCGCCGGCGTTTGCATGCTTTTCGCGCCGTTGCACGAGATGTCCCCGTACCCGAGATCGTCGGCCATGATGACGATGATGTTCGGCTTCTCGGCGGCTAACGTTGTGCTCGCCACAAAAAAGAGGGAACCAAGAGCCAGCAACGAGTGGAAGCAAAAACGAGTCGAGATTATGGACATCCGGTGTGGTCTCAAGCGAAGGTGTTGGAGCTTCTTGGGAATGAGGGGTGATTTGTCGGTCACGGAGCAAGCTGGGGCTGACCTATTTCTTTCTCACTGCAGCACGGCCGCTCGATTTGGCCGGATCGTAGTTGGGGTTTGGCGTAGGATGTTTTGCGCCGACTTGTTTTTGCCAGGTATGCAACTCGTCGCGCAGTTGCTTGACACGCTCAGGTTCTTTGGCCGCGAGGTCTGTTTCTTCGCCGAGGTCGTTTTTCACATTATACAACTCCACGCTGTTGTCCTCGTACCATTCGATCAGCTTCCATTCCCCGCGGCGAATCGCGGCACCCGGCGCGCCCCCTTGATTGCCGTAATGCGGGTAATGCCAAAACAGCGGGCGCTCGGGCAGCGACTCGCCTTGGAGCAGCGGAACTAGGCTCACGCCATCGAGTGTTTGATTTGGTTGCGGTTTTGCTCCGGCGACTGCCAATAGCGTTGGAAAAAGATCGGGGCTGCTCACGGGCGTGTCGTTGGCACCGCCGGCTTTTACCACCGCGGGCCAACGGACGATGAACGGTTCGCGAATACCCCCTTCGTACAACCAACCTTTGCCTCCGCGGAGCGGCAGATTCGAAGTGGGCCAGCCTTCGCTCGTCGAGAGTCCGCCATTGTCGCTGGTAAAGATCACCAGCGTGTTTTCACTCAGGCCGAGTTCGTCAAGTTTGGCAAGAACTTTGCCCACGGCCTGGTCCATTGCTTCGACCATTGCGGCATAAACCACATGATCTTGGGTAAGTCGTACATCTCGTTCGCCTTCGCGTCCCCACTTGTCAGATAAGCCGAGTTTCGTGCGCTTGGCTTCGTACTTCTTGCGCAAATCATCACGTGCCATCAGCGGCGTGTGAACATCGTAAAACGAGAAGTACGCAAAGAACGGCCTGTCCTTGTGCGTTTCGATGAACTTCGCCGTTTCCGTTGCCAGACGATCGGGCAAGTGCTCGCCGGGCGGACCGTCGGGGAGGCGCGGATTGTTATACGGTGAGAAGTATTGCTTGCCGCCATAAGGTCCGCCGCGATCGATCCCACCCAAATTGAAATCAAAACCCTGGTTCTCCGGCCACCAACCCTCGGGGCCAAGATGCCATTTACCGGCAAAGAACGTCGCGTAGCCGGCGTTCTTCATCGCCTTGGCCAGCGTCGGCGTCTCGAGTGCCAGTCGATCCGTGTACGGCGCGGGGAGCAACTTGGTGTTGCGCTTCCAAGCCTCGGGCTTTTGCGGCGCGCCAATATAATCTGTGACGCCGGTCCGTTGTGGCCACTGGCCTGACATCAAACTTGCCCGGGTCGGCGAACAGACAGGGCAAGCGGCGTAAGCGTCGGTAAACCGTGCCCCCTCCTTTGCCAATCGATCGAGATTCGGTGTCTCGTAGAAGTTGCTGCCATAACAGCCTAGATCACGTTGGCCGAGGTCATCCGCAAGGAATACGACGATGTTCGGAGGTTTGCGCTCCGTCGCCAAAAGTTCCGGCGAATGGCTCGCTACGGTTATTCCGAGCACGGTAAAGAACCAGAATATCTGCTTCATGGGACGCTCATTGATTGGGCAAAAATTGCTTTAAACTCGCGAGATCACTTAGATTTTTTTCCCGCAGACCATTTCGGCACCCAGTCCGGGGATTCAACTCTG
This sequence comes from Pirellulales bacterium, assembly GCA_041736895.1. Classification (GTDB taxonomy): domain Bacteria; phylum Planctomycetota; class Planctomycetia; order Pirellulales; family JALHPA01; genus JANRLT01. Next base: position 59,053 of record JBGSSS010000025.1, on the reverse strand, counting down.
GCTTGGCTCAAATACGCGCCGATCTTCGCAGCGATCTCTGGCTGTTGTGCCGCGATGTTGTGCTTTTCCGCTAGATCCGTTTGCTGATCGTAGAGAACCACGGGCGATTCAGGACCTCCGCTGCGGATTCCCTTCCAACGGCCTTGATACAAAGCGGCTTGCTTGAAGCCGCCTTCGTGAAACTCCCAATACAGAAATTCATGCTTGGGCTGAGCGGCTGGCTTGCCTAGCAGCGTTGGCACAAAGCTAATCGAGTCGCAGTTCTCGGGTGTCTTGGTGTTCGCCAGTTCGGCCGCCGTGGCCATCAAATCGCCAAAATAACCGACGTGCGCAGTCTCCGAGCCGGCGGCGACATGCTCGGGCCACCACGCGATCATGGGAACACGAATCCCCCCGTCGGTCAGACTACGTTTAATCCCAGTCAGCGGTCCCGAGGGCTTGAACCGTTCGAGATTGTGGTTGCTCTCGTTGTGCGGCCCGTTATCGCTGGTAAAGATGACAAGCGTTTTTTCCGCCAAGCCCTGCTCGCGCAGCGCGGCCAGCATCTTGCCGACATAGCCGTCGAGCCGCGTGATCATCGCGGCTTGGCCTTTGTCCGGATCGGGCCAGTCCTTATCGGCGTAAGGACCAAAATCGGGAACCTGAGCGCCGTTCTTTAGCACGCGCGTTCGTTCATTGTTGGCATGCGGGATGACCATGCTCCAATAGAGAAAGAATGGCCGAGTCTTGTTCTCGGCCACAAACTTGAGCGCTTCCTCTGCAAATAAATCATCGGCAAACTGCACCGCCTTGGTTGCATAGCCTGCGCCATGGCCGCCAACAGGAACCACGACATTTGGCAGCGTCACGCGCTCTTCATTGCGCCACAAAAAATCCGGGAAATGATTGTGCGCATGGCCTTGGTTCAAATACCCAAAGAATTGGTCAAAGCCGTGTTTGCGCGGCAAGCCGCTAGCCGCATCACCGACATCACCCAGTCCCCACTTGCCGATGAGCGCCGTGCGATAACCGGCGTCTTGCAAAACTTTTGCTACCGTGATGTCCGTGGAGCGCAACGCTTGCGCTGCTGGATTCTGTGTTCCAGCATTGCCGCGGACTCGGGTATGCCCGTGGTGTTGTCCCGTCATGAGCACGCTGCGCGACGGGGCGCAGACCGTCGCGCCGGCGTAAAACTGGGTGAACCGCAAACCTTCCTTCGCCATGCGATCGAGATTTGGCGTCGCGATGACTTTTTGGCCGTAGCAACCGAGATCGCCGTACCCCAGATCGTCGGCCATAATCCAGACGATGTTCACTTGTTCGGCTGCGCCCGCGGAACCCGCCGCCGTAGTCCACAGCAAGAGAAACTGGAGCGCGAACAAGAATTTCATTGGTTGCATGGGCGTATTTCTTAGCTCCTCGATGAAAAGAAAGATCGCTCAGTCATTGTACCCCCATGACGAGTGTAACCTCTGTTCAAGACCATTGCTATCATTGCTCGACTCTCCAAGAAATTGGCTGCCGTCTTGGATATTGAGCGCGGATTCAGCATGAAACGAAATTGGTGCTTCTCGATCTTATACTGCCGCTTTATTGTGACTTCGCTTTGGCGGTGAAACAGTACACTGAGCACGTTGGTACTCCGCGGACTTGCCTGGCTCGGATTCGCCCGGGTGGGATTCCGCCGCCGCTGGGCAATCGACAAACCTAAGGCTGGCGGCGTGCCTGAAAAAAAGCCCGGCAACTCAACGAGCCCAGCGGAATCGCCGGGTTTGTTTGCTTTAGCGAGACGCTCCAGATTCACGTGAATTACAACCAGATCGTCGTTTGCTGTTGCGAAAAAAAATATCGGACGGTTCGCCCGCTCAGGGCGAAATTTTCATCCCGAAAGTAGAACCTGACCGCGACTTTCCACCTCTCTTCGCGTGTCTCTTTTTGCTATAGTCTAGGCTCTGCGGTGGGGCTTAATTCTTGCGATTCCACTGCCAATTCCTGGATTACTTGACACCTACGCAAACTCGTGGGGTTGCAAAGACGATATGCCCTCTCCTGAACTTATCGCCGTTGTCCTCGCCGCCGGCAAAGGGACACGGATGATGTCCGACCTGCCCAAGGTGCTCGTCCCTGTCCTCGGCCGGCCGATGATCGAGTACGTCCTCGATACACTCGAGCAAGCCGGTTCCGTGCAAACGGTCGTCGTCGTCGGTTATCGGGCGGCCGATGTGCAAACCACACTCGCCACGCGCAGCAACCTGACCTTTGTCGAGCAACGCGAGCAACTCGGCACCGGCCACGCGGTCCAGGTCTGTGCCGATGTCCTCAAGCGTTACACCAATGCTGCCGTCCTCGTCGTTGCTGGCGACTCGCCAATGCTCCGGGCTGATTCCGTCCAAAAAGTCTTTGCCGAGTTTCAAGCCTCCTGCGCATCATGCTTGCTCGGCACCGCGCATCGCGACAACCCGTTTGGCCTGGGCCGCATCGTCCGTGACGCGGCGGGCAACTTTGCTGGCATTGTCGAGGAAAAGGACGCCTCGCCCGAACAAAAACAAATCACCGAAGTCAATCTGAGCTGCTACCTGTTCCATTGCGGCGACTTGCTCGATGCCCTGTCCAAGTTGCAAAATAACAACGCACAATGCGAGTTCTACCTGACCGACGTGCCGGCGATCTTGCAGCGAGCCGGCAAGAAGATCGTCGCCCTGCCGGTTCTCAAGCCAAGCGAAGCCCTGAGCATCAACACGCCGACCGAACTTGCGGCGGTGGAAGCCGAACTGCTTCGTCAACGCTCGAAAAAATATGATCCTGGTGTCGGAGATGAGTAAGTAAAATGGAGTCTGCTTCCTAGCGCAAAGATCCCAGGGGATGAACCCCTGGGCTTTGACTGCTGATCTTCCCAATGTCTTGCGCCTAACGACCAACGCCCCTCTCCATGAACGACCTCAAGATCTTCAGCGGCCGCGCGAATCCCGAATTGGCAAAGCGGATTTGCGCGTACCTGGGTTTGCCGCTCGGCAAGATCACGCTCAACAACTTTCCCGACGGCGAAATCTCGTGCAAGATCGACGAGGACGTCCGCGGCCGCGATATTTTCTTGATCCAGCCGACTTGCCCGCCGGTCAATGAAAACATCATGGAACTGCTGGTGATGATCGACTGCTTCAAGCGGGCGAGCGCCTTCCGCGTCACCACGGTCATTCCGTACTTCGGCTACGCACGCCAGGACCGCAAAGATTCCGGCCGCGTCCCGATCACCGCGAAGTTGGTTGCCAACATCATCACCCGCGCGGGGGCCGATCGCGTGCTGGCGATGGACCTGCACGCGCCGCAGATTCAGGGCTTCTTCGACGTCCCGGTGGATCATCTGTATGGTGCTCCCGTGCTCAATGAGCACTTCAAAATGATGGGCTTTGCCAAGGACGACATCGTGGTGGTCAGCGCCGACGAAGGGAGCATCAAGCGCGCCCTCGGCCATGCCACGCGGCTCGGCGCGCCGTTGGCCATCGTGGACAAGCGGCGGCTTTCGGCCGAAACAACGAAGCAGGAAAACCTGATCGGCGCCTCGGTCAACGGCAAGATCGCCCTCATGTTCGATGACATGATCAGCACCGGCAGCAGCATCACCGGCGCGGCCAATGTTATCCGCCAGCAAGGTGCCCGCGAAATCCACGTCGCCGCGACCCACGGCGTCCTCTGCGGACCCGCGATCCAGCGCATCACCGACGCCCCGATCAATAGCCTTGTCATCACCGACAGCATTCCGCTCACCCCGGAAAAAATGATCCCCAAGATCAAAGTCCTCAGCGCCAGCGTGCTGCTGGGCCAAGCGATCAAACGTATCCACCGCAACGAAAGCGTCAGCAATCTGTTTACGTAAACAAAGCCGCCGATGGTATCGGCGGGCATGCGCGCTCCTCTTCGAGTCGCCGCTAAACGGGGATTCGTTGCTTGCCCCAGCAACGTGTGTGCGCGCCAAATTTTTTGCTGTTGCCTCGAGGCAACACTCCGGAAAATCCGCGTAAACTCGCACAAAACCAGCGGAAAACGCGAAAAAAGAGACGAAAAAAACGCAAAAAATCAAAAAAAATCACGAAAAAATCAAAAAAAGATGCAAAAAAATCGAAAAAAATCGCGCGCAAAATGCGCTCGCCCTGCGCCTCGATTTCGCGCGCAAACCCCGGAAACCACGGGCTTTCCGGCTATCGTCCTAGTTCAAATGGTGCACGCCGCGCGCATTTTCGTGTTGCCTTAAAATGCAACACACGCCGCGGTTCCATTGCCTTTTAAGGCAACACGCGCCACGGTTCGGCAAAGCCCTTCGCCGCTTCCCGTAGGTCCCGCGGTCCTCCGCGGGACCTTGTGCGAGGAGTCGCGACGATTCCGGCGTTGCCCTCGCGCGGCGTCTACCGCCGAACGAGGTCCCGGTCGGAGACCAGGACGGACATGACACCTCCACGTTCTCTCTCCAACAAGAGTGTGCCATCCTCCAATCGACCACACTCCCTGGCCCAAAATCAAACCCCTTTTTTGGGATCACGCGAAAAATCCATGACGGCGCGCGTCATGTTTCTGATCCGCTGGTTTTCCACTGCCCCATTCACCCGAAGGTCGCCCACCCATGACTCGCCACACCTTGGTCCTCGTTGGTAGCTGTTTGGTCACTTGTTTCTGCTTGACGAGTTCGGCAGCATGGTCGGCGGATGCGGCGAAAACTGACGCAGCAAAAGTCGATACTGCAAAATCCGATGCGGCAAAATCCGACGACGCGGCCGAGACATTGATGTGCGAACGCGGCAAGCTCCTCTTCAGCGACGACCTGAATCAGCCGCTCGCCAAGCATTGGAAAGCGGCCAAGGGGAAGTGGGAAGTTGTCGGCGGTGCGATGCAGGGTTCGGAACTCAAAGCCGACATGCACGGCGCGGTGATGCGCACCAACGTGCCGCTGAAGAACGTCGTGATTCAATACTCGTTCAAGCTCCAGGGGGCGAAGACGACCTCGCTCAGCATCAACGATGCCAAGGGTCACAACTCGCGCGTCCTCATCACGCTGACGGGCTTCTCGGTGCGCAAGGACGACCACGATCACGACGGTCCGGACAAAGCGGCGCTCTTGCAAGCCACGAAGACGCCGATCGCGGCCGACCAGTGGCACACGCTGGTCATCGAGATCAGCGGCCCCGAACTGGTCGCGCGCCTGGACGGCAAGCACGTCGCCCTCGGGTCGCACGAGTCGATCAACGTCGACAAGACGAACCTCGGCCTAACGGTCGCCGGCGAATCGGTCTCGTTCAAGAATCTCCGCGTGTGGGAAGCGACCCCAAAAGCCGATTGGCCCGCGACCAAGGCGAAGTTGGGGGAGAAGGGGAAATAGATCTGTCGCCGAGGTCGTGAGACCTTGTATGTTGTATAGTGGCTTTAGTCCGATGAAATAATGCAATAAGTCAATGTTAACATTTCCATCAAAAGAGTTTCATGGAAGCAGATGCATCACTCAAGTCCATAATTACATTGCTGTGTGATATTTCGCATGCTGGATTCGCATATGACTCTACTAAGGCTATATGCGAGCAAGTTGGATACACACTTGATTATGACGAACCAGAATTAGGATTTGTTCGGTACACTGTGCCGATGCAGATTTGCATAGACCCACAGACGTTTCTGTCTGTGCAGATCGCCGAAAAAAACAATCCAGCTTCTGCTTTTCTGCCACTATTTTACTTTGAAGAGTATGAGGAGAGCCGAGAGCAGTACGACCTAGAGTTTCGAACGCTTATGGCAAAGCTTGTTTACATTTTGGATTCAGAATCTGTAGCCGGAAAATACAGTTACCCTCACCGGTTGGACTGGCAATACTTCTATGCGGGCTGGACATTGCCTGATTACACCCTAGTGCTTGTTCAAGATGAATTTGATATCCAGTTCGGCATGGACATAACATTGTGGTGTCTGCCTGCGGGGAATGAAGTGTCCGTCCCAATTCGAGCAGAAAACAATAGGCAGGGATAATGGGGTGAGAACTTGGATGTTGCAGGGTAAATCGTCCAAGGACTCACGTCGGGTGCCAGCCTCGATGAGTGGGAGCTTAAAGTCCTTCAAGTACATTTCTTCCGTCTCGCTCAACCTGAAAGTCTCCGTCGCCTGGCCACAACGCAATCACGGTTTTCCCACCGGAATCTTTGTTGATACGTACCGTCAATGCGGTATTGGTGTAGGACTGCCGGACAGTAATGCGATCACCTTGATTTAATCCGACGACGATACATTCTGGTTCAATGAAAACTTCGAAGCTGTCTTCTGAATAATTGTCGATGAAAAAATCTGTTGTATTTTTCACACTAGATATCCTTTTTGAAAGTATGTTGTCTCGTTGTATTTCCAACCCACACGAAGACGCCAGCGGGCGGGTGGTCGAGCCTTGCTGGATTATTCCTCCCGCTCGCAGCGTAAGCAATGGCTGGCATCCCTGCCGGGATGCTGGATTCGTTTCTGTTCTCTTTCCGGGGGGGCGAAGCGGGGCTTCGATCACCGGCGAATGGCTGCGATCCCTTGCGGGATCAAGAATACGTTGCTTGCGGCGTAAGCTAGAGCGACAGTAAGTTTGAGAGGAAAAGGTGTCTTGCCGAAGAAAGTTGCTGAAACCTTATCGCTAGCTAGTCTTCTGTGAAATACTGAAATGTTCTGGGTGGACTGTAGGAAGTGCTTTTGAATTTGAGTATCCCTGCAAGTGGGGTAAAAGCTCTTTTTACAAATTCTCTAAAAGATGGGGCAACTTCTACTAATAGGTCATCATTCCTGGGAAGCCCGTAGATCGCGTAATCATGCTTTTTGGCATCGCGAACATCCAAGGGATCCCAGCCAATGAGGTCTCCCATGTACGTCGAACAAAAATGAATCAATCTTGGAATTTGTTTATTTCCAGGAAAACGGAGTGCTAATTCTTCGTCGAACTTGTGGCATGCTTTATTCCAATAAGCTAGGTCCAAGTCAGGACTGCGATTGCAGCCAGGCACGTATATGATGTAATTCTCCGCGAGTATTCCTGCTCCGAATTTCGCAGCAAATGCTTTATAATCGTCGGGCAGGATCATCGAGTGTGCTTCTTCGAAGTTGCGAAAATCCAACTCAGATGATGGCATGTGCAGCGCCGCGCCAGGGCGTGGGCTTTTGGTAATTTCGATTTTGTCAAAAAGCTTATTCATAATAGCACCTGACATTGCTCATAACTGGCATTACTCAAGCATAAGAGTGGTCGAACCTTGCCGAATTATTCCTTCCGCTCGCGGCGGAAGCAATGGCTGGCATCCCTGCCGGGATGCTGGATTCGTTTCTGTTCTCTTTCCGGGGGGCGAAGCGGGGCTTCGACCACCGGCGAATGGCTGCGATCCCTTGCGGGATCAGGAATTCGTTGCACTCCAATTATATCAGCAGGTAGCATGCTCATTGATCTGGATCAATTCTGAGCTTTTGCAAAAACTCCTCAAACGAGTTGGCGATCAAATAACAATTGGTGAATTTTTCCGCACGTGTAATCTTGCGTTGATGTTGCTCGTAAAATTCTTCGTCATCGATATCTTCACTTGTAACGAAGTAATAAACCTTTCCATAATTCTCTGAATCTTCCACATCTATAATAAAGTAGTTTCCAAAAGTGTAATTAAACGGATATGTTTTCGTTGGAAAACGAGAACCCATCGTATTGAGAATCTCGATGATATTAAAACCTTCGCCTTTTTCCGATCCTAGAAAAACGCCAAGATTAACAGTCTTGCTCTCGGAAACGGATTTCGGAACTTGGCGAATACATTCCACAATAACTTCTGAATTGATCACTCCTGCACCATATCTGGAAAATAATTTGAATGTTTCGGGTAGCACTCCAGAAACACGAGTTTCAATTTCGCGCAATTCATCATCTAGTATTGGCGTGCCTGGATTATCGATCGGTAAAAACCCCAACAAATTACTGACGATGGTATCGATATCACTCTTCTGCATAGTATTAGACCTTTTGGAATTCGAAGTGATGTTTATCGTAAAGCATAATTAGCGAACCTTGCCAATTATTCCTTCCATTCGCGGTAGATGCAACAGCCGCGTGCAACATCATGGATCGTCGAGTAGAATCAGGCAATTTCTGGAGGAATCAAACGTATGCCTTTGACGCACAATTTCCATCTTCTTTGGCTCGTTCTGTTGGCGGGCGGAATTGCCCGCGAGTCGGCACTGGCCGAAGAAGTCACCAAACCCCCGCGCCCCCGACTACAAATCTTGAACGGCACAACCCAGCCGGTGGACCTCTTCTGGCTCAAGTCCGAGACCGAGCGGGTGCCGAAGGGGACCGTGAAGCCGGGGGAGGACACGATCATAACGACGACGATCGGGCATCGTTTCGTCATCTTGCGGCGTGATGACAAGTCCGAGACGATCATCACCAGCGAAGTGCCGATTCAGGCGTTTCAGGTCGGCGGCGTGCCCGCGGTTTACACGCAGCGCGTCGCCGCCGAGGGCTTTCCAATTGTCGCCTCGGCCAAGGTGAATCCCTACGCGCTCAAGGAGGCGGTGCATCTGTGCAATATAATGTTGGCCAAGCGGCCCGATGTGCGCGCGGCGATGATCAAGAGCGGCGCGCGGATGTGTGTCATGGCGCACGATGAGTATACGACGGACCTGCCCGAGTTTGCGCGGCTGGCGAACGAAAAAATGAAGGAACACCCGGGGATGCCGGCCAAGGATTATTGGGACGCGCGTGCCCGCGGGTTGGGCGGCAGCGAGACCGATCCGTATTGCTCGGTCGCCGAGGAGAACCTGCTCGGGTACGAGGGGGATCCGTATGCCAAGGAGTGCATTCTGATCCACGAGTTCGCGCACAACATCCATCTGCGCGGGTTGAACAACGTCGATCCGACATTCGACCGGCGTTTGAAGGAAGCGTACAACGCGGCGATGAAGGCCGGTCTCTGGAAGGGGAAGTATGCGAGCGTGAATCATCACGAGTACTTCGCCGAGGGCGTGCAATCGTGGTTCGACGACAACCGACAGAACGACCACGATCATAACCATGTGCATACGCGGGCGCAGTTGCTGGAATACGATCCGGGCCTGGCCGCGCTCTGCCGCGAGGTCTTTGGCGACACGGAGTTGAAGTACACGAAACCGGCAACACGCTTGACGGGTCACATGGCGGGTTACGACCCGGCGAAGGCGACGAAGTTCAAGTGGCCGGAACGTTTGACGGCGGCGAAGGAGGAGATTCGAAACAAGGCGAAAGCGCGGGAGAAAGAGGCGAATAAGTAGGGAGATAAGTAGTCAATTTTAACATGAAAAGCGAAGCCGAGCCGCCCACGGCCGGCGTTTTCTTGGGAGCAACAATGAGTTCCGCAAAGAGAATTCAAACGACAAGCAAAGATCTGCCGCCGATCATCGCGTATCACGCGGTCTTCAGCACTTACGGCTTTTGGCTGCCCAACGACGAGCGCGGGTCGTGGTCCAAGAACGTCTGGTCCCCGCGGCTGAAACGATTCGGCCCGCCGGTCTCGCCAGGGACGACACGCTCCGTGGCCGGACGATCCTTTGACCGCGCGCGGCGTGATGCGGCGCGAGAGGAGCTGGCTCGCCCGCATGTTCGGTTCACGCTGCCGCAGCTTGCCGTGATCGGCCGCGCGGTGGGACGCGTGGCAAGCGAGTACAGACTGCCAATCTATGCCGCGGCGTTTATGCGCGATCATGTGCATCTGGTCTTTGCGCGGCGCGCGATGAAGTCCGAGACCTGGGTCGGCTACTTCAAGCGCGCCGCTTCCCGCGAATTGAGAAAGGCGGGGCTGCATCCTTTTCAAGAACTTGTCTCGGACGACGGCAGAATCCCAACCCCGTGGGCGGTCGGCGGCTGGAATGTTTTTCTGCATGATATCGACGAGATTCTTCGTACGATTCGCTATGTGGAAAAGAATCCCACCGAAGCGGGACTATCTCCGCAACGATGGGATTATGTCGTGCCGTTTATGCCGCCGCGTGGACGCGGCGGCTAAGCGATCATCTAGCGATGACTTCATTCAAAAGCGAAGCCGTGCCGTCCACGGCCGGCGTTTTCGCGGCCGGTCGTGGACGACACGGCTAAGCAAGTGAACTCGCTACGCCGCGGCTTTCGCTTTTCCCTTGCCGGCTTTTCCTTTGCCTTTGTTGTTGTTCGGCGCATCGACGGCGGCCGGCGGCGCTTGCTCTCTGTCCCAGGCTTTGTAGAGCTTGGTCAGTTCCACGACTTTTTCCGGTTGGTCCTTGGCGAGGTCCTTGCTCTCGGCGAAGTCGTCCCGCAGGTTGTACAATTCCGGCTGGCCGCTGCCGCCGCGCGAGACGACGAGCTTGTAGTCGCCATGGCGGACAGCCCATTGTTCGCCGAAACGCCAGAACATGGTCTCGTGCGGCTTTTGACTGATCTGGCCGGTGATGTACGGCATGATATCGACGCCGTCGAGTTTCCATGCGGAATCAACCTTGCCGCCGGCGGCGGTGATGACCGTTGGGAGAACGTCGAGGTTCATCACCGGGTTTTCGTAGACCTTGCCCGCGGGAATTTTGCCTTTCCATTGCATGACATACGGGACGCGCGGGCCCCCTTCGAAGGTCGTCATCTTGAACCCGCGGAGCCCGCCGTTTTGCGACGTGGTGCTTAGTGTTGGTCCGCCGTTGTCGGCGATGTAGAAGATCAGCGTGTTTTCTTCTTGGCCAAGGTCGCGGACCTTTTTCAGCACCGCACCGACGGCGTCATCTTGAGCCGAGAGCATCGCGGCAAAGAGCTTGCGCTTTGGCTCGTTGATCTCGGGGAAGCGGTCGAGGTATTTCTGCGGCGCTTCGAGCGGGGCGTGCTGCGCGTTGAATGGCAGGTAGAGGAACCACGCATCTTTCTTGTGCTCATCGAGCCATTCGACCGCCCGAGCAGCATAGGCGTCGGTCGTGTAGAAATTCTTGTCGTCGATCGCCACGACGTCAGGGGACTTGCGCGAATCGACAAAATTGGTCGGGTGAAAGAACGGCGTGTTGGCCAGCGTCCCGTAGAACTCGTCAAAACCGCGCTTCGTCGGATGGTACTCCGCCGGATTGCCGAGGTGCCACTTGCCAATCGCGACGGTCGCGTAGCCCAGATCCTTTAAGCGATTGGCAATGGTCGTTTCCTTGAGCGAGAGTCCGCTCGCCCGCGTGATCCCGTTGAACTCGTGACCAAAGCGGGTCGGATAGCGGCCGGTCATGAGACCAGCGCGCGATGGGCTGCAATATGTCGCGGCGACGTAACCCTGGGTGAAGCGCGTGCCGTTGGTCGCGAGCGAGTCGATGTGGGGCGTCGGGATTTGCTTGTTCCCCTGCATGCCAAGCTCGCCCCAGCCTTGATCGTCGGAATAGAAGATCAAGACGTTGGGCTTCTTGTCGGCAGCGTTGGCGAGGGACAGGGTAAAGCTCGCGGCGAGGACCGCGAAGCACAGCGAGCGGAGCAGTTGGACGTTTCGCATGAGTGAGTCGAGTAGTGAAAAATGGATAGGGAACGGTGTGTAATTTCGACATCAATGCTATTAGAATCGCTTCGAACAGAGAAAACGACGTGCCGACCCAGCGATTTGTTGAAACACCTGCAAAATTGTCAGTCTGGGAAGAATCGGCAGGAAACCGGCAGGCAAATTTCCCAGCTAGCCCGTGCAGAATGCCAGGAAACCGGGAAATTCGCTGGAATTTTGGTCTTCATTGAAACTTTAAGATCGGTGGTAAAGTCTTAACCCACGATTGTTTGGGGAATCCATGTCGTCGCCAAGGTCGTCGGACCTTGGACACATTGGAGCAAATCATCCAAGGTCTCACGACCTTGGCTACTAAGGAGCATGCGATGCGGCGATGTGTTAATGGGGCGGCGGTGTTGGCTGTTTTGGCGGCCATGTTTTTTCACGTCAACACGGCTCGCGCGGAACGCGCGGCGAGTTCGCTGCTGCTCCCCAAGGAGACGATGGCCTACATTCGGCTCGCGCATGTCCCGGAGTTCGCCGCGCGGTTTAAGGAGACGGGCTTCGGGCGGATGCTCAACGATCCCCAGATGAAGCCGTTGGTCGATAACCTCTACGGTCAAGCCGTGGCCGAAGTCGATCAGTTCAAGGAAAAGATCGGGCTGAGCCTGACCGAGTTGCTGGAAATTCCTCAGGGTGAAATCGCGCTGGCGATCGTCCCCGCGGGTGCGGAGCAACAGCCCGCGGTGGTGCTCGTCGTCGATACGGCCCACAACACGGCGAACGCCAAGAAGTTTTTGGAGATGCTCGAAAAGCAGATCGATGGCAACGTTAACCGTAGTGAGGAACAAATCGAAGGCCAAACGGTTGTCATCTTCAACATGGGCGTGGAAGTCTGCCTGTTCGAGCGGGAAGGAACGTATGTGCTCTGCACGAGCAAAAACGTCGTGCCGGATTTGATCAAGAATTGGAAAGGCCGCGAAAAGGATACACTCAACGACAACCCGCGTTATGCCGCGGTGATGAGTACCTGCCGCGCCAAGGATTCCGAACCGCAATTCGTCTGGTACGCCGAACCGATCGAACTGGTCAAGGCATACACCGTGGGAAATTTCAGCGCTCAATTGGCGCTGGCGACGTTGCCGGCGCTCGGGCTCGATGGGCTCAAGGCCGTGGGCGGCAGCATCGCGCTCGGCGTCGGCGAGTTTGACTTTATCGGCCACGCGCATCTCTTGCTCGACAATCCGCGCGCCGGCGTGATCGAGGTGCTGCAACTCGCCGAAGGGGATCTCAAGCCGCAGCCCTGGGTTCCTGCGGACGCGAGCAGCTACATGACGCTGTATTGGGATTTCATGGCCTCGTTCAATCAACTCGAAAAGCTGATCGACAGTTTTCAAACACCTGGCACGGTCGCCGACATCATAAAAAGTAACGCCTCGGACAAGCTCGAAGTCGATGTCATCAACGAGGTGCTGCCGCTGCTTGCGGGCCGCGTCACGCTCATCTCGCGGATGCCGAATCGGAATCAAGGTCTCGCCGTAAGCGGCGAAATCGGCGAAGGCAATGCCGAGGTCAAATTCCAAATCGGCCGCGGGCCGGATCAGCTCTTAGCCTTCGAAGTCAAGGACCTCAAAAAGGCCCAGGCCATCCTCGACCGCATACTAGCGAAGCCCGAGTTCGGCGACAAAGTCGTCAAGAAATCGTGGGCCGGCCATGACTATTACATGGGCAAGCCGCGCGAGCGGTTCGATGCCGAGGGGAACCCGCGGCAGCCGAATGCTCAGCCGTGCTTTGCCTTAGCGCATGATTGCATTCTCGTCTCGGACCAAATTGCGCTGATGCAATCGGTGCTTGGTTCGCGCGAGGAGAAGGACTCGCTCGGCGCAGCACTCGATTTCAAGTTGATGTCGAGCAAGATCCTCCGCCATAGCGGCGACGGGCGCGTCGGGATGATTAGCTTCAACCGGCCGGACGAAGGATTGCGCTACCTGTGGGATGTCGCGGTCGAAGAACAGAACCGCGGCCGCTTGGCGAAAGCGGCCGAGAACAACAAATTTTTCTCCTCGCTCGATTCGGCGCTCAAGGAGCATCCCCTGCCGCCATTTTCCGTGGTCGAGAAATATTTCTCGCCGACCGGAGCCATTCTCACGAATGAAGAGACCGGTTTTCATTATCTTACCTTTACCTTGAAGCGGAAAATCGATTAAGTTAGGGGAAGTGATCGTCCCCACAAACGCTCCAAGGGGGTAAACTCCTTGGCTTTAAGAGCTGAGTCGTCATGTCCGCCGCCGCTTCGAAGAAAAAAGTCCTCCTCGTCGACGACGACGAGGAAATCATCTCCAGCATGAAGATCGCCCTCGAATCGCGGGGGTATCAAGTTCTCACGGCCAATGACGGCAACGCGGGGCTCGCCGTCGTCGAGCGCGACCGGCCCGATCTCATGATCACCGACATGATGATGCCGAAGCGCAGCGGGTTTCTCGTCCTCGAAAAACTCCGCACGAGCGACGACACCAACAAGAACGTGATGAAGGTCATCATGGTGACCGGCAACGAAGGGAACCGGCACAAAGAATACGCCCAGCAACTCGGCGTCGACGACTACATCCGGAAACCGTTCGCGATGGAGCGCCTGATTGAGGCGGTGGAGCGCTTGATCGGCAAGTAACCGTTTAGCGGCGACTCGCAGAGGAGCGTTTCCGCGCGGTATAAGAGTTACTTACTCAACAACTTCAAATCCGCATCATTGCGCGCCGCGTCGATCGTCATTTTCAAGCCGCTCGTCGCGGGGTCGGAGTAGATCGCCGGAACGCCGCGTTTCACGACGACTTTGCCCCCGGGCGCTTCGAGGCCGTCTTCGCCGACCTTGATCCCGCTGGTTTCTTCCTTGAACACCGTGATTCGGTATTTGCCGATGCCCGCACCTTTGAGCTTGCCGGTCATCAGTGTGTAGCGGCCCTCGGCATCTGTTGTGGCCGAAGCTGTCGGGCCTGGCTGATCTGGAATGTAGACCACGCCCGCGCCGGCGACCGGTTGATTATCGAGCGTCACCACACCCGAGACGGGCACCGTCGAAAAATCCGAACCGCAACCGGTAAGCGTGAGCAGGCCGAGTAGCAAGCAAGTGCGAAGATTCATCGGGGATCGTGTGTCGAAGAAGGAAAAGGAAAAAGGGAAAAGGAAAAAGGTGGATTTCACTACCTTTTTCCTTTTCCCTTCATCCTTAATAGATGCCGCTGCCTTACGGCAAACTCACCGGTTTGCCATCCGCGCGGCCGCCGAGCAATTGATACGTGGGGTGGTCGATCGTTTCGGATAAAAAGTGCACGCTCACGTCGCCTAGCAGAAAAAACGCGCCGCCGGTGTGGGACGATTTGAAGCCCAATTCCGTTCGCCAATTGCACGGCCGATTGCAACCATCCGCCGCCGCGCTGTCGCAGCTATCGAAGTTGATCGGGATGATTGTCGCGGTCAGCCCCTGGCCGTTGTTGCTCGCCGCCCAGCCAGCGTTAGCGTGCGTCGAACAGTCGGGGCGGACTTCGCCCATGAAGATCGTCTTCGCCAAGCCGTCGATGACGCGGCGGAGTTTGATCGGATCAGCGCGGCGATGAAAAGGTCCGGCGAAGTTGTTCGCCTTGCTGTAAGGATGCGTCGCAAACGAGTTGAAACTTTGCGAACACGAGCAATTGCTGCTGGTGACGTCGGCCGTTGGGCCGGACGATGCGGCGTAGTTTTGCAGGGCGTAGCCGTTGGCGTTGACGCGCTCGTGTGTGTCGCTGGGGCAAAGAAACATCGGGATCACGTTCGAGCTCAGTTTCTTGGTCGTCCCGGGCTGGACTTGTTCCTGGGTCGCGGGACTGAGCGCGACGTTGTCCCGGCCGAGTTCGAATGCCTCGAAAAGCGTCTTCTCTTCGATGTACGGCAAGAGCCGGATCATGATCGACCCGCGGCTTTCGGTAATCCCCGCGGCATTGGTCCAATAAGCTCCGGCGGGGAGGATTCGATAATTGTCGTTATAGTTTTGAATCGCCAAGCCGAGTTGGCGAAGATTGTTAATGCATTGGGTGCGCCGCGCGGCTTCGCGCGCGGCTTGAATCGCCGGCAGCAAAAGCGCGATCAAGATGCCGATGATGGCGATGACAACCAGCAATTCGACGAGCGTGAAGCCGCGTCGAGTATCCATTCGAATCATGGCGATATTTCCCACTTACTAGCCCGCTTTGGAAGCCCTATGCCAGCGTTGATTATTACTCTATCGGAGAATAAATGCACGTTGTTCCTAGCAATTCTTCAGGATTGGCAAGAATATTGCTTTTGTCAATGATCTCGACTCCCAGCTTTTCGAATATTCGCTAGCAGTGTTATCAAAATGTCTAATTGCCGAATTCAATTGTCGTATCCAGAGGCAGGGGATAAAATATGGTTTTCTTGCCGAGAAAAGTGCGGTTTTCGGAATGCCAGTTCGTCGCTGGCAAAAATCTTGCCAATCGCTCTTGCCAGAAACGGAATTTAGAAGAATACTTTCAGTGTACAGCCGATTGCAGACCTGCAATAAAACTGTCAAACCCATAAACGCGAACGAGCTTGCTGGCCCTTCACGCGAGCTCTTGGATTCGAGGGGCTGATTCGAGTCAGCACCTGCCCGCCCGTCGAGTGTGCCTCGACATAGTAGGAAGCTCTTTGGCAATCTTTGCCCGGTTTGCGGCGATTTCTCTGCTGACCCTGCTTTAGTTCCCTTGGTTTTCTTCCAAGTGGTTCTCTGTTTGCAGTGGAACAACTTTGGAGGGAGTGTCCGCACAACCGGGCGCTGGAATCCGCTGCCCGCGTTGCTCTATTGATCGCTCGAAGAGGCGTTCTGCGACTGTACGCTGGCTGCCTGTGTCCACCCCCTTGTCGTCAAATGACGCAAGCTCGGTGAACCTCTCGACGCGGATGATGGACTTGAATAGTTGGGACTCGCCGTTGCCGCAAGGCAGCGAGGAGTCGGAACAAGAGGTGTTGTGAAGGACAACAACGATCGTTTGCCGACAGTTCAGCCGCCGCACCACTGATGACGACTGTATGCCGGCCTTGCCCTGTAAAAGGAAGGTTGAGCCATGACTAGTGGAAGCAGTGTCATATCCCTAATTTCCGAACGCCAAGACATCGGCCAGTTTCGCAAGAAACATTGGGCCGGCTCGTTCGAAGAATACCTCGACGTCGTCGCCGCGGATCCGCGCGTCGTACGCAACGCGTTTGAGCGCGTGTACGACATGGTGATCTCGTACGGCACCGAGTCGTACGAAGTGGCGCGCGAAAAACGCGTGCACTACAAATTTTTCGACGATCCGCTCGAACAGGGCGCGGACGCCGTCTTCGGCCTCGACGAACCGTTGCAGGCGCTCGTCAACGCGTTCAAAAGCGCGGCCCAGGGTTATGGCATCGAAAAGCGTGTGCTGTTGCTTCACGGTCCTGTCGGGAGCAGCAAGAGCACGATCGCGCGCTTGCTGAAGCGCGGACTCGAACATTATTCGCAGACCGACGATGGCGCGCTCTACACGCTCGGCTGGATGGATCTCGAAGATCGGAGCACCATTCACTGGTGCCCAATGCACGAGGAACCGCTGCATCTGGTGCCGGAGCGCTTCCGCAACGACGTCGCGGCGAAACTCAATGCGGGACGTGATGCGCACGACCGCCAGGCCAAAATCCGCGGCGAATTGTGCCCGTTTTGCCGCCATATTTATCACGAACGGCTGAAACTGTACGACGGCGATTGGACGCGCGTGATTCAGGACATTCGCGTCAAGCGGCTGATCCTTTCGGAAAAAGATCGCATCGGGATCGGAACGTTCCAGCCCAAGGATGAGAAGAACCAGGACAGCACCGAGCTGACCGGCGACATCAACTATCGCAAGATCGCCGAGTACGGCAGCGATAGCGATCCGCGCGCGTTCAACTTCGACGGCGAGTTCAACATCGCGAATCGCGGCATCATCGAATTCGTCGAAGTGCTGAAACTCGACGTCGCGTTCTTGTACGATCTGTTGGGCGCAAGCCAAGAGCACAAGATCAAGCCCAAGAAATTCGCGCAGACCGACATCGACGAAGTGATCCTGGGCCACACGAACGAGCCGGAGTATCGGCGGCTGCAGAACAACGAGTTCATGGAAGCGCTCCGCGATCGGACGGTGAAGATCGACATCCCCTACAACACGCGGCTCGCCGACGAGATCAAGATCTACGAAAAGGACTACAACAGCCGCAAGGTCGCCGGCAAACACATCGCGCCGCACACGATCGAAATGGCCGCGATGTGGGCGATCCTCACGCGGCTCGAGCAACCCAAGAACGCGGGCTTGTCGCTGTTACAGAAGTTGAAGCTCTACAACGGCAAGACGCTGCCCGGCTTCACCGAGGACAACATCAAGGAACTCCGCGAAGCGTGCCACAGCGAAGGGATGCTCGGCATCTCGCCGCGCTATGTTCAGGACAAGCTCAGCAACGCGCTCGTCGCGCACCCCGACGCCAATTCGATCAACCCCTTTATGGTGTTGAATGAATTGGAGAATGGGCTCAAGCATCACAGCCTAATCACGCACGACGAAACGAAGCAGCACTATCGCGAGATGATCGGCATCGTGAAACAAGAGTACACGAACATCGTCAAGAACGAGGTGCAACGCGCGATCGCCGCCGACGAAGATGCCCTGAAACGGCTCTGCGCCAATTACATGGACAGCGTCCGCGCGTACACGCAGCGTGAAAAGGTCCGGAACAAATTCACCGGACAGTTGGACGAACCGGATGAACGGCTGATGCGGTCGATCGAAGAAAAGATCGACATCCCCGAAAGCCGCAAAGACGACTTCCGCCGCGAGATCATGAACTACATCGCCGCCCTGATGATGGACGGCCGGACGTTCGACTACAAGGCGAACGAACGCTTGTACAAGGCGCTGGAGCTAAAGCTGTTCGAAGATCAGAAAGACACGATCAAGCTGACAAGCCTGGTCAGCAAGGTCGTCGACGCCGACACGCAAGCCAAGATTGACGTGGTCAAGGCGCGGTTGATTCGCGACTTTGGGTACGACGACGAAAGCGCCACGGATGTGTTGAACTACGTCGCGAGCATCTTCGCGCGTGGAGATGTGAAATAAGTCTTGGGATTCGGGATTAGGGATTGGGGATTCGGGAAATGCATTCCCCCCCAATCCCGAACCCCCAATCCCCAACCCCCTGAACTGCCATGGTTTTGAACATTGATCACGATCAACGCCGCTTCCGTTCCATCGTGAATGGCAAGATTCGCGAGAATCTGCGCAAATACATTACGCACGGCGAAATGCTGGGGCGGCAGGGGAAGGACCTCGTCAGCATCCCCCTGCCCCAACTCGACATCCCGCACTTTCGCTACGGCAAAAACAACTCCGGCGGCGTCGGCCAAGGCAACGGCGAAGTTGGACAACCGCTTGGGCCGGGCGAGGAAGAAGGCACCGGCAAGGCCGGCAGCGACCCAGGGCAGCACGTCCTCGAAGTCGAAATCTCGCTCACCGAGTTGGCGAAAATCCTGGCCGATGAACTCGAACTGCCGCGCATCGAACCGAAGGGCAAGGCGAGTCTCGAGCAAGAAAAAACCAAATACAACAGCGTGCGCCGGACTGGCCCGGAATCGCTGCGGCACTTCAAACGGACTTATGTCCAAGCGATGCGCCGCCAGATTTCGACCAACACCTACAACCCCAGCGATCCCAAGGTCGTCCCGATCAAGGACGACAAACGCTATCGCGCGTGGGAGACGATCGACTTGCCCGAGGCGAATGCGGCGGTGATTTACCTGATGGATGTCAGCGGCTCGATGACCGACGAGCAAAAGGAAATCGTGCGCACCGAGGCGTTTTGGATCGACACCTGGCTCGGCAGCCAGTACGACGGCGTCGAGAAGCGCTATGTGATCCACGACGCGGCCGCGAAAGAAGTCGACGAGCATACGTTCTATCGCACCCGCGAAAGCGGCGGAACGCGGATCAGCTCGGCGTACAAAGTTTGCCAAGAAATCATCAACAAAAGTTACTCGCCGAGCGAATGGAATACCTACGTCTTCCAATTTTCCGACGGCGATAACTGGGGCGAGGACAACGAACTGAGTCTGCGCATGCTCGGCGAGCATTTGCTGCCGGCGGTGAACCTGTTCTGCTACGGCCAAGTCGAAAGCCCTTACGGCAGCGGCGAGTACATCAAAGCGCTCAAGAAAACCTTTGGCGACAACCACGAAAAACTGATCCTCAGCGAAATCGAAAACCGCGAAGGGATTTATGACTCGATCAAGACTTTTTTAGGAAAGGGAAAATAGCAACTTCGCTGTGGGATTGGGGGGCGGCGTAGCCGCGGGATTCGGGATTAGGGAAAATGCAAGTTTCTCAACTCCCTGATTCGCATTTCCCCAATCCCAAACCCCCAATCCCCAATCCCTGAATTTCAATGTCCACCGCAACCTCCTTCAATCCGCTGCCGACCTATCTGGCTGAAGTGCAGACCCAGATCGAGGGGTACGCGCGCGGGCATGGGCTCGACTACTTCCCCACGATCTTCGAGCAAGTCGATGCCGACCAACTCCACGAAGTCGCCGCCTACGGCGGGTTTCCGAATCGCTATCCCCACTGGCGCTTCGGGATGGAGTACGAGCAGCTCTGCAAGGGTTACACCTACGGACTGCAAAAGATTTACGAGCTGGTGATCAACAATAATCCGTGCTACGCGTACTTGCTGAAGGCCAACGCGCTCACGGACCAGAAGATGGTCATGGCGCATGTTTATGGGCATTGCGACTTCTTCAAGAACAACTATTGGTTCAGTCAAACCAGCCGCAAGATGATGGACGAGATGGCGAACCACGCCGCGCGCGTCCGCCGCCATCAAGATCGCCAAGGCGTGACCGAGGTCGAGGAATTCATCGACGCGTGCCTGAGCATCGAGGACCTGATCGACATCCACGCGCCGTTCATCAAGCGCAAGGAAGAAAAACGCCCCGCTCCAAAATCGACCGACAAGGAAGAGGAACACGAAGACGCCGACGGCAAGTTCGTCAGCAAGGGCTACATGGACCAATACATCAACCCGCCCGAGGCCATCAAAGCAGAGCACGATCGCAAGAAAACCGAAGCCGAACGCGCGCAGAATTTCCCCTCGCAGCCGGTCCGCGACGTGATGGGTTTCATCCTCGATCACGCGCCGTTGAAGCCGTGGCAGGCCGATGTGCTATCGATCATCCGCGACGAAGCGTACTACTTCTCGCCGCAGGCGCAGACCAAGATCATGAACGAAGGTTGGGCCAGCTACTGGCACAGCACGATCATGACGCAGCAAGGACTCACCGCCGGCGACATCGTGACGTACGCCGATCACCATTCCGGCACGATGGCCAGTTCGCAAGGGCAGTTGAATCCGTACAAGATCGGGATCGAGTTGTTCCGCGACATCGAAGACCGCTGGAATCGCGGCCGCTTTGGCAAGGAGTACGACGAGTGCGACGACTTCGAACGCCGCCGCCGCTGGAACGTCGAAATGAACGAGGGCCGCAAAAAGATCTTCGAAGTCCGCCGCGTCCACAACGATCTGACGTTCATTGACGAGTACCTGACGCTCGAATTTTGCCGCGATCACAAGCTTTTTTCGTTCGGCTACAACAACGACAGCGAAAGCTACGAAATCGAAAGCCGCGAGTTCCCCAAGATCAAGCAGCGACTGCTGTTTCAACTAACCAACCTCGGCCGCCCGCGGATTCAAGTCCGCGACGGCAACTACAAAAACCGCGGCGAACTGTACCTGGAACACCTCCACTCGGGCGTCGATCTGAAATTGAGCTACGCGCAAGACACGCTGGCCAATGTCCAGCGCTTGTGGCGGCGGCCGGTGCACCTGGAAACGTTGGTCGAAGAGCAGAAGCAGATCCTTAGCTTTGACGGCTCGGAACACTCGATGGAAGAAGGAGGAGATTGAACCTTACGGCATCAAAGATGCTCGTATGTATTTAGCAGCCCGCAGCGTAAGCAAGAGAGTTAAGCTGCCATTCCCCCTCGCTTACGCGTCGAGCTGCTAAAGACAGAACACACACAACGGCTGAACGCATGGACTGCGTTTGTGACGAATCGAGAAGGATGCGCGGCTCGTCTCCTCCGAGTTGGCCACTCGGCAACAACAAACCATTAGCCCCCCCGTCAATGACGGGGGGAGCAGAACGTTGCACGATGTTCGACGTACTATTCCAAAGGATCGTCGCATGATACTCAAAGTTTGTTGTGTCGCGGCATCAAACTCCCCCGGTCATTGACCGGGGGCTAAATGGACATCGTGAAATTTCGCACAGAGCCATGCCAGCATTTTGCGGTTAGCCGTTCCGCTGTTCCGGAAACATTCAGAAGTAAAATGCGAATAGAGAGATGTCGGCTTCCAGTTTTTTCACCCACGGTTCGATACTCAATTGATGAGGGAACCCCAGGAAGGTATTGTCATGTCGCAGGTTAAAAAAACGCTGTGCACAGAATTAATCACGGCCCTCGATCAGCTTGGCAGCTTTTCTGCCGGGCCGCGCGAGTTGACGCTGTCGACCGACGGAGTTCGGCTGTTGTGCGATGTCCAAAGCGCTGATCAATTGGCCTTGGCCGTCAATCGAACGGTCGTCACCGTGGACAAACTTCTGACCGCGCCGCTCAGCAAGCTCGAAACGATCGCTGCGGGGCTCGCGAAACGGCTGACGTATCTCCTCGAACCGATCAGCCCCATCGAAACCGACCAGGAACAGTGCATCGTCCAGATGCGCTCGAATCCCCCGAGCCGCGGCGACGATGAGACGACCTACTACGAGCTGCTCGTCCGCCGCGGCGGCGAGTTGGAACTGGTTCGCTTCCGCAAAATCCCGGGCCAGGCTCGCGAAACGATCGCGGCGAATTTCACACGCGAAGTATTCTCGCGGCTGGTCAACGATCTCGCGTCAGCCAGTTCGTAACGTTCGAGAAAACCGGAATTGCTGCTGAAACCATCGACAGCCGTGGCCTTGGTTTTAAGCAAATGCCGCGACACGAGATTTTTTTCGCGGTGCAATAAATGTGACATTTTGGCCGGTGATTTGCAAATAAAAAGTCTTGTTAGGATTCGATAAAAGTGCTGGAAATCGCTTCGGGCATAACCTTTGCGCCTGTATAATCCTTTTGTCGATATGAACACGAGAGCCGTGGGTCAAGGATCTTGGCTAGCCCCTCAAGTTCAGTCGACAACCTTTCCGCGACTGACTCAGGAAGCGCCGTCGGAAGCACATCTTCTTCACATGTGCCAAGCCGCCGGGTTTCCGCCACGGGATCACCTATGAGGTTTCTCTAACCTCGTGGCTGTCGAGCAGTCGCTGCGATGGCTTTCCTTCACCAATGACGTGAATCGAGAGCCGGCTGAATTTTGCTTCGCCTCGCGCGAAACGAGTTTGACGCTAATCGCATCTCTTTTTGTCCCATGCCACAGCAAGGTTTTTTGTGATGAAGCGCTCTGCGTTTACCCTGGTCGAACTGCTCGTCGTGATTGCCATCATCGGCATCTTGATTGCGCTGCTGTTGCCGGCGATTCAAGCGGCCCGCGAAGCGGCGCGCCGCGCCCAGTGTTTGAACAACATCCGGCAGCTCACCATCTCAGCGCATAACTATCACGATGCGAACAAAACGTTTCCCGTCGGCCAAGAGATGGCCGCCGGTTCCGCTGTGACAAAAACGACCGTCTTTATCCAACTGCTGCCATACCTGGAAGAAAGCGCGTTGTTCAAAAGTTGGAACTTCAAAAATCCGCTGAGCAATGTCACGGCCGATCCCAATACATCGCGGGCCGCCTCCAAAATCGGCGGGTTGCTTTGCCCTTCGGATTTTTTCCCAGAGGTTCCCTTCCTCGTGAGCGGTTCCCCCAAAGCGTTTCCTGGCTTGACGGAAAACGGCGCCGTGGGCGGGATGTATTCCCCCAGCAGCTATGCCGGAAACTACGGAGTCGCTTCGTATTATCTGAAAAACACGTCGCTCCCCGTGGCGGGGAATGGAGTTTATTTTCTCACGGGGCCGGACTCGAATCTGAAGCCCTCGTCCAGCGGCGGCGTCCTCGCGGCTTCGGTCGCGAAACATTCGAATTTGAAATCCGTCCGCACCAAAAACATCGTCGATGGCACCTCGAAGACGATCATGTTTGGCGAGAAAAACCACAGCGATCGAATCTTCGACACTTTCACTTCGGCCAACAGCGGTTGGAAGATGCATCAGGTCTCGACCTGGGCTTGGGCCGGCGGAACCAAGGGGATCGCGTGCCTGTTCGGCTCCGGCTACGTCGATTTGAATTATGTCGTGACGACAGTGAACGACGTCAACCAACAAGATCTACGCTACAACGCTTGGGGCAGCAGCCATCTGGGCGGGTCGGTCGTCTTTGCGATGTGCGACGGCTCGGCACGCTTCATCAACGAAACGGTCGATGCCAAAACGCGTCAAGCGCTTTCCACACGCGCCGGCGGGGAACTCGTTTCCGAAGCAGCGATCCAATAACGCGGTTCAGTGTCTGCGCTCAGCATTTTATTTCCCATCTTTTGTAGCCTGTAGCGTTAACGAGGGCGACAAAGTCACACCGCAGTAGTCCTTTCCATTTAGAGCTTTATGCCTTCGTCTTTTCGCAAGTTGGTATTCCCAGTTTTGGCCTTGATCTTTTTCAGCGGCTGCGGCGAATCACTGGATGTCGCCGAGGTCGATGGCGTGCTGCTGCTGAACGGCAAACCGGCGAACAAAATCCGCATCCAATTTCATCCCCAATATGTCGAAGGGAAAAAAACCGGACCGGCTTCGACCGCCGACACGGATGAGAACGGAAAATTTCAATTGCAGTTGCTCGACCGCCAAGGTGGCGTTCGCCCCGGCGCTGTCGTCGGCATGCACAGTGTGACGCTCTACGATTTGGCAATCGCCGCTTCGCCAACCGGCGAAGGACTACCTCTCCGCGTGCGCGATGAATGGAAAATGCCCGGTTCGACCAAGTTGACCCAAGAAATAAAACCGGGCAAACAGACACTGGAATTGAAATATCCATAAAGCACGATTCAAGAAGAACCTGCATTTTTGTAGCCCGTAGCGTTAGCGAGGGCGACAAAAATGATCTGTTTCAAAATTCGTAAGGATGCAGGCAAAAGAATAAAGGCAAAAGAATAAATCATCAAAATCTAGCTTCTCCATTCACCTGCCTCCATTCTTCTGCCTTCCCTACCTTCGATACCAGTTTCAATCTCCCACTCATCTCGCTAACGAACGACTAAAGCGGGAAGAACTGCTCGCCTCACCAACTCGCGGCCCTCTCCCCGCGTCTGTTTTTTTGTTAAAATCGGCGTCGTCCCTCACACACCCCACGACGCGAGTATTCCCGCATGAGCCACGAAGCCCCCGGCCAACCAGCCGCCAGTCAACACGGCCGTCCCGCCGCTAGTCATCCAGGGGCAGGGCATTCCGCCGCCCCCGCTCCTGTTTCCTTGACGCCGAGCGATGGCTGGCATTGCCAGCATCTGTTCTTTCGCTTCGACCGCGCGGTGCTCGCGAAATTCAGCGCCGATCAACTCGCGGCCGGCCGCGCGGCGTTTGCCACGATCCTCGACCCCGCCAACCCCGAATCGCCGACGCGCCTGCAAGCCGGGATCGTGATGGGTCACAAGGCCGACTTCTCGGTGATGATCCTCGACCCCGATCCGTTGAAGCTTGATCGGTTGAAGCAGCGCTTGCTCGCCAGCCCGCTCGGGCCGGCGCTCGTGCCGACGTACTCGTATGTTTCCGTCACAGAAGTTTCGGAATATGTGCCGACACTGGAACAGTACTCGCAAAAACTGATCGAAGAAGGCGAAGTCGCCGACAGTCCGGCGTTCAAGGCCAAGGTCAAAGCCTACGAAACGCGCGAAGTGATGATGCGCGAGCAGCGGCTGCGGCCGGTGTTTCCGGAATGGCCGAGTGTGGTGTTTTACCCGATGAACAAATGGCGCGACCCGCACGCGAATTGGTTCACGCTCTCGTTTCACGAGCGCTACAAGCTGATGGCCGAACACGGCCGCAGCGGAATGGCCTTTGGCGGCAAGGTGACGCAGTTGATCACCGTCGGGCTCGGCTTCGACGATTGGGAATGGGGCGTGACACTCTGGGCCCGCAACCCGGAGTTCCTCAAGGACATCGTGTACAAGATGCGCTTCGATGAAGCGAGCGCGAAGTACGCCGAATTCGGCCCGTTCTATCAGAGCTACATCGAGGCCCCGGCGGAGATCCTCAAACATTGCCACGTTTAAGAAGCTGACGTTAAAATTTTTGCCACTGATTACCGCGGATTGATTTCTGATTTTCACTGATTTGATTTCAAGGAATCAAAGACAGCCAACATCACTTGAGCGATCTTCAGATCAGTGAAAATCAGTTAGTTTCATCAGCGTTGATCAGTGGCAAATAAAATTTGAACATCGCACACGGAGAAACTCAGAATGGAATATCGACAACTTGGCGGCTCAGGTCTCATGGTGCCGGAGTTGACGCTCGGCACCGGCACCTTCGGCGGCAAAGGAGAACTATTCAAGGCTTGGGGCGAGACCAATGTCGCCGAGGCGACGAAGCTCGTGGATATCTGTCTTGAGGCCGGCGTGACGATGTTCGACACGGCCGATGTCTACTCGCAGGGGCAATCCGAGGAGATTCTCGGCCAAGCAGTCCGCGGCCGCCGGGATCAAGTCCTGATCTCCACCAAATCGACGTTCCGCTTCGGCGGACCCGGCCCGAATCAAGTCGGCTCGTCGCGGTATCACATCACCAACGCGGTGAACGGCAGCTTGAAGCGCCTCGGTGTCGACCATATCGACCTTTTTCAATTGCACGGCTTCGATCCCGTCACGCCGATCGAAGAAGCGGTCAGTACGCTCGACGATCTGGTCCGCGCGGGCAAGATTCGCTACGTCGGCTGCTCAAATTTCTCGGGCTGGCACTTGATGAAATCGCTCGCCGTCGCGGATCGCTACGGTTACTCGCGTTACGTCGCGCATCAAGCGTTCTACTCACTGATCGGGCGCGATTACGAATGGGAGTTGATGCCGCTGGCGCTCGAAGAAAAAGTCGGGGCCGTGGTTTGGAGCCCGCTCGGCTGGGGCCGCTTGACAGGTAAAATCCGCCGCGGCCAACCCTTGCCCGCCGAGAGCCGCTTGCAGAGTCAAAAGAACCTCGACGTCGGTCCGCCAGTCCCCAACGAGTACCTCTACGATGTCGTCGATGCGCTCGACGCCGTTGCGCAGGAAACGGGCAAGACGATTCCGCAGGTCGCGCTGAATTGGGTCCTCCGCCGCCCATCGGTCTCGACGGTCATCATCGGCGCGCGCAACGAAGAACAACTGCGGCAGAATCTCGGCGCGGCCGGTTGGAAGCTCACGCCTGAGCAGATCAAAAAGCTCGACGATGCCAGCAAGCGCACGCCAGCCTACCCGTACTGGCACCAACGCAACTTCGAACGCAACCCGCCCGTGGTGTAAACCGACGCGTGAGCGAGGCCGAATAAAAGCCCGAGGCGTAAGCCAGGGCGTCATCTTTTGTAGGCGCGTAGCGTTAGCGAGGGCCGTAAGTATTTAGCCACAAAGAGACATACAAGCCACAAAAAGAATACGAAGAGAGATTCGCCACAAAGAAAGCAAAAAAAGCAAAGAGAATTGCGAGGAGATACAAATTGGGTTCATCCGGTTGAAGCGTGCGCCGACTCAAGTTGAAACGCGATGATGGTTTGCAGATTGGATTTTGAGAGGCATTGCTCCGATGTCCAAAGTGTGGAAATAAGAGAAGCTGCGCAGTTTTCTGTCGACGGAGGCCAATTCGACTCGGGCTCCGAGAAGTCTCGAATCTGCGGATCCCGCTTGAGGCCCTGGATTAGCCTTGGGCTAACCGATGTTTGTTAAATCTTTGGACATCGGAGTCATGCCTCAAAAAATCCAAGCCTCTGCTTCGAGCAGCGGCGACGCGCGGAAGAATCGGATGATCCACAAATTTTCTTGACTCCTCTTTGCTATCTTTGTTTTTCTTGCGGCAAAAAAATTCACTTTCTTTTTTTGTGTTTTTTATGTCTCTTTGTGGCTAACCGAATTTTTGACGCCCTGGCTTACGCCGCGGGCTTTTCTTGACCGTAGCCAAGCTCGTGAGAGCTTGGATCTTCTTGTGCGCTAGCGCGTCCAAGGTCTTACGACCTTGGCTACAGTGCTTGCTAGCAGCCCGAACTGCTGTTGGGGCATCTGGGCATTCTGGCTATCATTCCCGCGGACGATTCCAGACCCGGGAATAAATTGATGCCCTGCCCTGCGCCGCAGAAACTTCGCTTCCTGTTCGTGCTGTTGCTCGGCACGATGTGCGGCTGCGCGAATATGCAATTCTTGCAGCGGCCCGCGGCGGAAGCCTTGCCCAGCGATCACTCGCTGTCGCTGGGGCAGCTCGCGGTGCATAGCAATTTTCCGTTGGCGTCCGATCACCGGCTGTTGGTCGAGTTGCAGAACCTGCGCGGCGATGTCTTCAATGAGCTGGCCCTGCCGCCGTCGAACGAGCCGATCCAGGTCTACCTGTTCGAGGAAGCCGACGAACTGCAGCGCTACGCGCGGTCGAAGTACCCGAATTTTCCCGATCGCCGCGCGTTCTTCTTGGAGAGCGATACGCGGCTCGCGGTTTATGCCCATTGGGGGGATCGGGTGGCTGAAGATTTGCGGCACGAAGTGGCACACGGGTACATTCATTCGTCCGTGCCGCGCATTCCGCTCTGGCTGGACGAAGGGCTGGCCGAATACTTCGAAGTCGCGCGCGGCGAGCATGGCTTGAATCGCCCGCATGTCGAGGAACTCCGCGCGGCCCTGGCCGTGGGCCAATGGAAGCCGGACCTGGCGCGGCTGCGCGCGTTGAGCGATGGCAGCGCGATGACGCAACTCGACTACGCCGAGAGCTGGCTCTGGACGCATTGGCTATTGAACGGCACACCGCAAGGCCGCGCGACGCTGCAAACGTATCTGCGCTCGCTGCGCGGCCAGCCGGAGCAAGAGCTTGATCTCAGCGCGGCGCTCGCGCAGCAATTCCCCAATGCGGCAGCGGATATGTTGCGGCATCTCGATCGGATGCCAAGCAAGTAATATTTCATCACGAAAATGCTCCCAGGGGGTAAACCCCTGGGCTTTGCTGGAGTTTGTTAGCTTTTGCGATACACCACGCCTGTATTCACCTGCGTGAAGCCGAGTTTGTTGTAGAGGCCGATTGCCGCGGTGTTGGCTTGCATCGTTTGGACTTCGAGGGCGACGCAGTTTTGCGCGGCGAGGTACTTGAGCGTTTCGTTGAGCAGATACGCGCCAAGCCCTTGGCGGCGCTGGCGTTCGTCGACCCAGAGATCGGTCAGCCCAAAGACTCCGCGCGAGATGCCGGCCGCCGGCGGATCGAGATTGCGCAGCGTCGCCCCGGCCAGTTGGTTGCCCATCCGCTGGTCGAGAAGCTGCACCTCGCGGCGTTCGAATTCGCCCTGCGTGCAGGCCATCCACCAACTCGTTGCAGGGGGATCTTCGACGCTGGCGATCACCGTCTTGCGGCGAATCTGCATCCAGCGTCGATCGATGGCCGCGTGATAATCGGCGACCGTGCGGCGGTAGATCTGCACCTGGTCAATGGGTTGATAGCCGTTCTGTTGATAAACGGCACTCAAGCATTCGTCGCTGATCGGAATCCCCGGCGACTCGCTGCCGCCGTAGAGGCCAAGGTAAAACGGATTCAGCGGGTAGATGCTGCCGCCGTAGAGGACCTTGGCCCCGTGCGAGCGCAGATACTCTTCGCTGCGCCGAAGCAGTTCATGGGTCACCGAGGGATCGGTGACGCGCGGGTGAACGAGGAGCATGCTCGTCACGCCGAGGTCGAAATCGAGCGTTCGCAGTTCCTCGTCGGGACCGAACCCAGCGTGCGCGAAGCCGGCAATGCCCTCGTCGTCTTCGGCGATGATCAAACCCGCGCGGTCGAAGTAGGGTTTGTTGAGGATCAGCGACTCGAAGAGTCCGGCCGTGAGGGGCTGGAGCAACTCCGGACAATTCGTGCAGCCGCGCCACATCTCGGCCAAGCGCGGCGGGTCCGTATTCAGGAATTGTCGGTATCGCGGCACGCCGGAGGACTCGCGCGGGGAAACTGCGTAGCAAAAGTTACGGAACAGTTCGCACTGTTCCAGAGTCTGTAACATACCCGTTGCGGGGAGCGATTCTCAAGCCGTCGATGATCGCAATACAAAGTGAAAGCAAAAGCTGCGTAGCAAGGAAGGGAAAAGGAAGAAGGGAAAAGGGACGTTAATCGACGATTACACCACCTTTTTCCTGTTCCCTTTTTCCTTGTAAGTCGATTCTTCTAGCAGCAGGCACCCCTTTTCGCCTCTCCCGCCGAGCATTTATCTTCGTTATACTAAAAGATTGAAATTCTTCAGTATTTTTGCGCCATTTCCATATGGTGCCAAGGATTTTCGGTGAGCAGTTCTCTGTTACCTATCATTAATCAAGACACCAGCTGCGACCTTCCCGCCAGCCAGCCGAAAGCTGCGCCGACCGCGGCAAAGGATTGCAAGGGGACGTACGCCTTTGTCAGTCTCGGCTGCCCCAAAAATCTCGTCGATAGCGAACGGATGCTCGGGCTGTTGCAACTCGATGGGTACAAACTCGTCCGCGAACCCAAGGGGGCGGACTTTGTCATCGTCAACACTTGCGGCTTTATCGAACGTGCGCGAAATGAATCGTTCGAGACGATTCAAGAAATGGTCGCGTTGAAAAAGGCCGGCGACACGCGCGGAATCATCGTCTCGGGCTGTTTGGCCGAACGCGAAAAGGAAGCACTGCTCGAAAAATGCCCTGAGGTCGATCACCTGGTCGGCGTTTTCGGCCGCGAACACGTGACCAAGGTCGCGGACCGACTAATCGGTGGGCTGTGGGAGCAGCGCACCGTCTTTCAGCCAGCCCCCTCGACGCCGCTGTCGGATCGCAATCGGTTGCGGATCACGCCGAAGCATTTTGCGTTTTTGAAGATCAGCGAAGGCTGTGATCGGTTGTGTACTTTCTGCGCGATTCCCAAGATGCGCGGTAAGCACGCGACCAAGCCGATCGAAGAAGTCATCGCCGAAGCCCGCGAACTGGCCGCCGATGGCGTGCGCGAGTTGAACATCGTCGCGCAAGACACGACGTACTACGGGCTCGACCTGTACGGCGAACCGCGCTTGCCGCAGTTGCTGCGTGAGCTGAACAAGGTCGATGGGCTCGATTGGATTCGGGTGATGTACCTTTACCCAATGTACTTCACAGACGAGCTGATCGAAGTCATCGCGACGAGCGACAAGATCCTGCCGTACCTCGACATGCCGCTGCAGCACATCAACGACACGATGCTCAAGCGGATGCAGCGCCGCGTGACGCGGGCTTCGACCGAAGAGCTCGTCAGCAAGCTCCGCCGCTCGATTCCGGACCTCGTCTTACGAACCACCTTCATCACCGGTTTTCCCGGCGAGACCGAGGCTCAGTATCAAGAGCTCGAGGACTTCACCCGCGAGCATGCGTTCGAACGGATGGGTGTGTTCACTTATTCGTACGAAGGCGACACGCCGGCCGCGCGTTTGCCGGATCACTTACCCGACGAAGTCAAGCAAGAGCGTTGCGACCGGCTGATGGCGGTGCAACAGGAAATCGCGTTTAATTGGAACGACAAGCAAGTCGGCAAGCCGATGGATGTCTTGCTCGACGCGCCGCTGCCCGGGGAAAAGGATGTTTGGCTCGGCCGCGGCTATGCCGATGCGCCGGATGTCGACGGTGTCGTGATCGTGACGGGCAAAAAACTCAAAGCGGGCCAGATCGTGCCGTGCGAAATCGTCGCGAGCCAGGATTATGATTTGATCGCGGCGCCGGTGGGGAAGGGACGATAACTCTTTGCAGGTGAACGATGTTACAGCATAGTGATGCGATTGTCGACAATGGTTTTCTCAAACCGCTCAGCCCGCTGATTTTGAGTCAGAATGAGCTTGTTCATATCACTGTCGAAAGTGATAAGAAGCATTCATGGGATCCAGATTTGAGTGATGATGAATTAGTAATGCCGGACATCGGTCAGCATCAAGATGTTTCAGTAACACTCGAAGTAATGCGTAAAATATTTGATAAAATTCCTCCGGGTGAAATTGAAGCGGATCTCCGTAAAGAACGCGAGGGACGTTTTTGATGTCACGATCATTCTGGGATACGAACGCCCTCATCAAATTGTTTCGTCGAGAACAAGGCTCAGCCGGATTGGAATCCAGATTTATTGATTCAAAACGACCAATTATTGTCAGTAATCTTACTTCAGTCGAGTTCACATCGGTGATGCATCGTCAGTTCCGTAAGAAGCTGGTGGCTGAACAAGAACTAGATGCTGCAATTGCGCAAGTGCAGAGTTATATTCAGGCCCGTAAGATCGTTGTTTTCAGAAAGAAACGTGCACACTTTGATGTCGCGGAAGAGCTAATCAATAAATTCGGCAAGGCTCGTGAGCTGCAGACACTTGATGCACTCCAGTTGGCGATGACGCTCGAGCTACTAGCCAGACAGTTGTTGCTTGAGTTTGTCACATCCGATCATGGGCTACTTTCTTTGGGTCGTGAGCTAGGTCTGCCGGTTGTTGATCCTGAAACATTCTGAAAAGAAGTATGTCCACCGTCCCTACCGCACCCGCCGGTCCAAAACTTGATTCGCAAGCGCTGTTCAACATCCCCAACCAGTTGACCTCGCTGCGGCTCCTCCTTTCGATCATCCTCTTTGTGATGATCCCGCTCGAACATTATCTGACCAGCACGATTCTATTCTGCATCGCGGCGGGCACGGATTGGCTCGATGGGTATTACGCGCGGAAATATGGCCAAGTCACGACCCTCGGGCGAATTCTCGATCCATTCGTGGACAAGATCATCATCTGTGGCACGTTCATCATGCTCTGCGCCGTGCCGAACGGCACTGGATCGTCCGGCTTGCCGGGGTCCGGCATCGCGTCGTGGATGGCTGTCGTGGTGATGGGCCGCGAGTTGCTGGTGACGACCCTGCGCAGTTTCCTTGAGGGCGAAGGCCGCGATTTCTCGGCCAACTGGCCCGGCAAAATCAAGATGGGGTTCCAGTGTATGGCCGTGATCTGGAGTTTGGTCGCCCTGCAATTCGAGCCGAGCAAGCTGCCCGAGTGGATCAGACAAGGCTTGCCGATCGCGGCGTGGCTCGCGGTGATTTCGACGGTGTACTCGGGGGTGATTTACATCCTTGTGGCGATCAAGATTTTGAGTGAGAAGAAGTAATCGCCGCGTTTTCCTCTTGAGTTTCTTCTGAACGTCATCGACTGTGACCAATATTCCCCTGCTTCTCGCCGCCGCTGAGATTACAGCTGAACAGATTGGGGTGCTTGCCGCCTGGGGCGTGACGCTTGCGGCTTCGTTGGGCGTTTGTCTCATGTGGCGGCGCAGTTATTTGCTCGGTCTTGATTTTTTTGGTCCGCGCGATGTGCAAAGCGAGTGCGTTCGGCCTTGGGGGCAGGTGGCCGCCTCTGGCTTTTTGGGAATGTTGTTTGTGGGTGTGGTGATTTTTCTGTTTTTGAGAAAAGACCTGCAACAAGTTCCCGCCCAACAGACGCCGACAGAGCGGATTGAGATGCAGTTGCACCTCATTCATTGGAGTGTGGCGGGTAATCTGGTCACGTTGGCGATTGTGCTGGGATTCAGCTATTGGCAGTTTCGCATTACCGCCGGCGAAGTCGTTCCTTGGCGGGGATTGATTCCGAATCGGCGTGATCTTCGCAATGGCATCTTGCTTGGCGTGGCTTGTGTGCCGCTGCTGTTGTTGCTGCAGGGATTGCTCCAGTACCTTAGCCGGCTTTTTTTTCAGGAACAGACGGAACATCCTTACATCGAGATGATCCGAGAAAACAAAGACCTCGACCGGACGCTGATCTATGAACTCATGGGCTGGGTTACGTTCTCGGTGATGGTGATCGCGCCGCTGCTCGAAGAAATTCTCTTTCGCGGCTTGCTGCAAGGATGGCTCCGCGCGAGGTATCGCGCTATGACGGACAAAATGTTAGAGCGGCCGGCCGGCGCTCAAAATGAGCGTGGGTCAGTGACCAGCAACCCGTCTTCGCCATCGCAACTCAGTTTGGCAGCCAGCCGCGCGGAGATTCAACGCCAACGACTAACGACTTGGGCTCCAATTTTCATCACGTCGATGGCGTTTACCATGGCCCATGCAACGCACGGCCCCGCGACGATTCCGATTTTTTTCTTTTCGTTGGCGCTGGGCTACGCGTATGAAAAAACCGGCCGCTTGGCACCGTCGATCATCGCGCATTCGATGTTAAATCTCACGACGACAATCATGCTCTGGCTGTTGATTTCGGGTAGGATTCCCGCGGAATGAGCCGTATAATCGGGATTCTGCAAGGATTGGCGAGGCAATCCGAATACGGAAACACGGAGTGACGGAGAAAATTCAGAGCGGCACAGAGAAGGCAAGTTCTTGGGGAGGGGCGGCTCCCGCCGAACCGTGTTCGCTGAATTCACAACCAAGGTTCCAAGCGCCAACCCAAGCCTACGGATGGTATGCCCATCTGTAGGGACTGATATCGAACAATCAAACATCACTAACAGGAATGCGTCACATGGCTTACGGGTTCGGGATCATTGGTTGCGGGATGATTTCGCGGTTTCATGCGAAGGCGATTGCCGATGTGAAGGGGGCGAAACTGGTCGCGTGTTTCGATACGTTTCCGGATTCGGCGAAGAAGCTGGCCGATGAAACCGGCTGCCGGCCGTACTCGGATTTCAAGGCGTTCCTCGCCGACAAGGATCTCGACATCGTCACGATCGGCACGCCGAGCGGCGCGCACATGGAACCGGCCGTCGCCGCGGCCAAAGCCGGCAAGCATGTGATCGTCGAAAAGCCGCTCGAGATCACGCTCAAGAAGTGCGACGCCATCATCAAGGCGTGCGCCGATAACAACGTCAAACTCTCGACGATCTTCCCGTCGCGCTTTCATGAACCGGCGGTCGAAATCAAGAAGGCTATCGACGGCAAACGTTTCGGCACCATCACGCTCGGCGATGCGTACGTCAAATGGTTCCGCACGCAGCAGTACTACGATAGCGGCAAGTGGCGCGGGACGTGGGAACTCGATGGCGGCGGCGCGCTGATGAACCAAGCGGTCCATAGCGTCGATCTGCTGACCTACTTCATGGGCCCTGTCGTCGAGGTCACCGCGCAATGGGGCACGCTCGCCCACGAGCGAATCGCCGTCGAAGACACCGTCGTTGCCACGCTCAAGTTCGCCAACGGCGCGCTCGGCGTCATCGAAGCGAGCACCGCGGCTTACCCGGGGTACCTGAAGCGAATCGAAATCTCGGGCAGCGAAGGAACGGCCGTGATGGAAGAAGAAGACATCAAGGTCTGGGACTTCGCCAAGAAGAACAAGAAGGACGAAGCGGTTCATGCCCGCATGGCGAGCAGCAAGAGCAGCGGCGGCGGGGCTAGCGATCCGACGGCGATCGGCTACCACGGCCACACGAAGCAGTTCGCCGACATGGTCGACGCGATCAAGAAAAACCGCGCTCCGGCGGTCGATGGCCTCGAAGGCCGCCGCTCGATCGAGATCATCCTGGCGATCTACAAAGCGGCCGAAACGGGCAAGGTCGTGAAGCTGCCGCTGGCTAGCGATCCGGCCCTAAATGCCCGCAAAATCAAGGCGAAGTGAATCGCGGCGGGCGTTTGCGGTTAGTGGAATGCTACTAAGCCCAGGGGCTCCGCCCCCTGGAGCGCCGATTCTCCAGGGGGCGGAGCCCCTGGGCTTAGAATCGATCGACCTAACAGAACTCTGCAACACAAATCCGATAGCATATGCCCCTCGCTCGTAATAAAACCCGCGCTGTGAAGATCGGCACCTGCACGATTGGCGCCGACCATCCGATTGCCGTGCAGAGCATGACGGCCACTTCGACCCAGGATGTCGCCGCAACCGTGGGCCAAATTAACGACCTGCTGCGTGCCGGGGCCGACATCGTGCGGATCGCCGTGGATTCGCGCAAGGATGCCGAAGCACTCGCCGAGATTCGCAAACAGACGGCCGCGAACCTGGCGGTGGACCTGCAAGAAAATTATCGCATGGCCGAAGTTGTCGCGCCGTCGGTCGACAAGATTCGCTACAACCCGGGGCACCTCTACCACCACGAGCCGACCAAACCGTGGCAGGACAAGGTGAAGTACCTGGCCGACGTCGCGGCCGCGAATGATTGTGCGATGCGCGTCGGCGTGAATTGCGGCAGCGTCGATCCGGCGAAGAAAGAAAAATACGACGCGCACGATTCGATCACGCCGATGATCGAGAGCGCGCTCGAACATTGCGAGCTGCTCGATAAGCTGGGCTTCACGCGGTACAACGTCTCGCTCAAGGATTCCGACCCGGCGAAAGTGATCGAGGTCAACAAGCGTTTCGCCGCGGCGCGGCCGGATATTCCGCTGCATCTCGGCGTGACCGAAGCAGGCTTGCCGCCGGACGGGATCATCAAGACGCGGATCGCGTTCGAGCAACTGATCAGCCGCGGGATCGGCGATACGATTCGCGTCTCGCTCACCGTGCCGAACTCGCGCAAGAGCGAGGAAATCGACGCCGGCCGCCGCATCCTCGCCGACATCGCCGCGGGCCGCGTCCGCAGCGTCGTCGATTTCGGCCTCAAGACGATCAACATCATCAGTTGCCCGAGCTGCTCGCGCGTCGAGAACGAAGCGTTCATCGAACTGGCCCAAGACGTCAAAGAAATGACGCGCTACGCGAAAGAATACGACATCACGATCGCCGTGATGGGCTGCCGCGTGAACGGTCCGGGCGAAACGGACGACGCGGATCTTGGTCTCTGGTGCGGCCCGAATTTTGTGAATCTGAAGAAAGGGAGCCTAGAACTAGGCGCGTTTCCCTACGACAAAATTCTGCCGAAGCTCAAGACGGAGTTGGATGCGATCATCGCGACGAAACAACCGATTGCTTAATCAGCCTAGTAATATTTTGGTTAGGTAATTCGGTACAAAACTTTGGATCATTGCCGTTTCATAAGCATGGGGGAGATAAATCCTCAAGGTAGCGCCGTTTTGGCTCAAAACTTGATTTTGTTTTGCTTCATCAATCATCTCTAGACGCAGGCTATCAGGCATGCGTTTCCGACTTTGGATCAGTACTAGATGATGATC
Source organism: Pirellulales bacterium (assembly GCA_041736895.1). Taxonomy (GTDB): domain Bacteria; phylum Planctomycetota; class Planctomycetia; order Pirellulales; family JALHPA01; genus JANRLT01. The sequence continues at coordinate 22,318 of JBGSSS010000025.1, read as the reverse complement.
GTCAAATTCTTTCGCCCTTTCAATAAAATTAATAGTCGTCATTTGCAAGTCATAACTGCAATCTCGTACCAAGCCACTGAATTGCCCCTGTCCCATATTGAGCGGAACAACAGTCTGCTTCCACTCCGAGACTCTATTCGGCCGATGCCCTAGAATCCAAACCCATTCAATGTTGGAATCGAGGAACTGTGCCAATAAGCTGCAAAAGGCCCTGTAAATAAAGACCGTTTCTCCGTCATTTGTTTTGATAATCTCGCTGTGTTGCAAAGACATGAAGCTCATAGGCTGGCAAGGCTCTTGATTTAATCTCACTACTTCGGCGGATCAACCTTCGTCGCTGGTTCCGCTTTCGGCTCCAGCTTCGGAATCAACGTCATCGTCACGCGGGTACCCTTGGGCGGGATGTTTGCCGTGAAGGCATCGAACATCAGGCCCGTGTCTTTTGAATCCGTACTCTTGATCGGCAAGTCGAGCATGGCGCTGGAGAAATTTGAGACGCACACAAAGTCGCCTTGATCGGCCAAGTAGTGCCGTTTGCCCGTTGTCTCGTCGGTGTAGAAGCCGCTGCCGGCGAAGACCCAATTGTGGGTCATCGCCTTTTTGGTGTTGACGTCTTGGATCCAATCTTGCGCCCGGGCTTTGTGTTCTTTGCCGTCTTTGTCCTTCCAACTCATCTCGATTTCGATTTCGGTGCCGGTCGCGGGTTTGTATTCAGGATCGAATTGAACCGGTTTGCCCTGTTTTGCTCCCACAGCCAACAAGGCGGCATGGACAGGCTGCGCGGTGGTGAGCACGGTGACAATCGATTCATGTTCCTTGGTCCGGCGGGTGCAGGCGAACATTTCCAACTCGCCCTCGGTGCGGCAGATCGTTCCTTCGAGCACGACGCGTTTGTTCTTGCCGTCGATCCAGACATCGTAATTCGGCGAGAGCCGTTTGAGGTTCGGATCCTTGCGGTCCGGAGCCGGCTTGTCGGAAATTTCGAGCCGCGGTTCTTCTTGCGGCGTTTCTTCCTTGGGAGCGTCGGTTTTCGGGTCATCGGCCAGGCTGCGGAATCCGCTCAGACCGGCCGTGAGCAAAAATGCCGCGAGCAGCATCAAAAACATTTGCAGTCGGGTACGCAGCGACATGAGAGGGCATCCTAGCAGAGGAATTGGCCGTAAGAAAAAGCGTGATGAACAACCGTTATCCATAGTGTAAGATATCCGATTCGCCGCCGGAACGGCAAGAAAATTTGTGTAGGATCCCGTTAGACCTCGGGTGGCCGGGGACGGAGCGAAGCGAAGGACCCGGAAGAGTTGATGCAGAACCTGCGAATGATGAAAAAGGTTCTTCGCCAATCGTTCCGGGTCCTCCCGTTGGTCGTCCCCGGCCACCCAGCGTTTTTGTCTCAATGGGATCACGACCATTGATTGACAGCCGCGCGGCGGTGAATTTTGCATCACATGATTGACAATTTTTGACCAACAGAACCGGCATGTCCTTGGAAGAACTCGCATTTCCCGTCGTTCAGCAACACGATAGCTCTACACGCAATGGCCATGCAGGCGCGCGCGAGCAGTTGCGCGGCCCGCTCTGGCCTGCCAGCGACATGTGGACCGACGCCGCGCCGAAGCGCCTGCGCGACAAGTCGGCTTGCAAGACGCCGCTCAAATCTTGGGCGCGTTGGTTGGAGTATCTTGAGTCACGCAAGCGGCCGCGCGCGATCGAGCGTTTGTTGAGTGCCAAAGGTTCGCCGCTGGCGTGGGGAGTTTCCGATTCGGTGCGGCAACTCGTGCAAACTTGGGACAAGGCCTTGCAGCAAACAAGTCGTCCGCGCAAGAAACAAAAGCCAACAGACGAGCAAGCAACACAGGTAACGGAGCTTCAGCAACGAATTACTGATTGGCAGCATGCCGCGCGAATCGCTGATGGTTCGACCGAGGTGCTCTGGGCCTACCAAGCCGTGGCGATTGCCCGTGCGCTGCCGGAGTTAGCGCAATACCTCGCGGCGGAGCAATGGTGGGCTCTGGTGAATGAACTGACGATTGTGGCGAGTGAAGCGGCGTCGCTACCGTTGATCGAGCAGTCGCTGGCATCGCAATTGTTGGCTGCTGAGTTGCCGCTGACCTTGGCGTATCAATTGCCGGAGTTGGTGCATTGCCGTGATCTGTTGTCGGCGGGGCGGCAAGCACTGGCTAACGGGATTTTGGAATTTCTCGACGGCGAAGGCGTTCTGCAGCAGCGCTGGTGGCCGATACAACGCCCGCTCGCGGCAAGTTGGACTCGCTGCCGCGCGTTGCAAGCGGGCATCCCCGACAAGCTCATGGACGACGAGACGCTGCGGCAGTACACGCTGGCCGTGAACGAGTTGTCCCGCGCGACGCGCGAAGACGGGAGCCTGGTCCTGGGCACGCTTGGCGAAGAAAAAGTTGGAGCACGCGAGACGGCGGAACTGTTCGCGGCGGCGTTTCGGTTTGTGCCGGACCTACGCGAGAAAAAAGCAGCGGCGAAATTTCAGCGGTCACTTGCCATGAATAAATCTGACGACGAGGCCGCGAGCACTGCCGAAGTTGCCGCTGCGAAAGAAGAAGAAAAACCGCGCGATTACGCGGCCCCGAGCATCAACAGCGAATGGGCGCAGGTCGCGATCTTTCGCCGGAGTTGGGAGCCGCGCGAGCCGCTCTTGGCTTGCTCGTATGATCGCGAGCAGGTCGCGATTGAAATCTCCACGGGACGCGAAACGATCGTCAGCGGAGTCTGGGGTAGTTCACTGCAAGTCAACGGGCAAGCGCTCGCGATGCAAATGCCGTGGCGCGAGGTCTGTCACACTAGCGACGCCGACGCGGATTATCTGGAACTCGAATTGCAGCTTGAAAGCGGTTACAAAATCCAGCGGCAGTTGTGTCTCGGCCGCAAGGAGCGGTTCGTTTATCTTTGCGATTCAGTCCTTGGGCAGGAAGCAGCGAATCTGCGCTACGAGCAAACTTTGCCGCTGGTTCCCGGGATCGTTGCTGAGCAAGATGCCGAAATGCGCGAGGTGACGCTCACCGGCAAAAAACCGTGCGCACGCGTTTTGCCGCTGGCGCTGCCCGAGTGGCGGAGCGAAGTTCGCCAGGGCGATTTGCAAGCCGCGTACTCCGTGCTCACGCTGACGACCACTGCGCATGGCCGGAATCTTTGCGCGCCGTGGTGGATCGACCTCGACGCGAAACGCCTCGGCAAGCCGCTGACCTGGCGGCCGCTGACGGTGGCCGAAAACCGCGTGATCTGCGGGCCGGACATCGCCCGCGGGTGGCGCGTGCAAATCGCCGAGCGGCAATGGATCGTCTACCGCGCGCTGACCGGGACAGGCAACCGCACGATCCTGGGCCACAATTTGATCAGCGAGTTTCTCCTCGCGCAATTCAAAAACGGCACGACGACGAATTTGGTCGAGATCGAATGAATGCAAAATGCAGAAAGGCATTTCCCACAGATAGACACAGATGAACACAGATAAATGCAAATACAGATTTTTCTTGTTTGTGATTTATTTCTGTTGAATAATCCTTCTTGTATGACGGCTAAGATTTGATTCAGTAAAATTGTATTTTGTATTATCTGTGTCCATCTGTGTTCATCTGTGGGCTGTATTTCTGAATGCCTTCGATAACTGAAAACGTCGCCGAGGTTCGCTCCAAGATCGCCGCGGCCGCGACGCGCTCGGGCCGCCGCGCCGAAGATGTGACACTCGTCGCCGTGAGCAAGTACGTCGGCGCGGCTGAGATCGCCGAGTTGCTCGCCGCCGGTTGCCGTGATCTCGGCGAAAGCCGGCCGCAGACACTGTGGGAAAAAGCGGCGCAATTCACGGATCCGGCAATTCGCTGGCACATGATTGGGCATTTGCAGACGAATAAGATTGAGCGGACGCTGCCCTTGGTCTCGCTGATTCACTCCTTGGATCGAATGCAATTGGTCAATGAATTGCAGAAGTATGCCCAGAAAAAGAATGTGCAGATTCCGGCGCTCGTCGAGGTAAACGTTTCCCAGGATGCGGCGAAAGACGGCTTCTGGCCGGAAGGATTCGAAGCTGATTTCGCGGCCATCATCAAGCAGCCAAATCTAAAAATATGCGGGTTGATGTGCATGGCTGGTTTGCACAGCGATGTTCCAGATGTGCGCCGCGAATTCGCAAGTCTGCGCGAGTTGCGCGACCGTTTGCAAAAGAACTGCCCGCCACAGGTTCAGCTCGACGAACTCTCGATGGGCATGAGCGGCGATTACGAAATCGCGATTGAAGAAGGAGCGACGATTGTCCGCGTCGGATCGGCGTTGTTTGAATAACGCCTACTCTGGAAAATGAATCTCTAAAATCTTAAACGACCTCTTGCCGCGCGGCACTTCGATTTCGACTTTGTCGCCGACCTTCTTCCCGATCAGTCCTTGCGCGAGCGGGCTGGTGCAGAGGATCTTGCCCGTGTCGTAATCTTCTTCGCCTTCGCCGACGAGGGTGAACTCTTCGACGTCGTCGAAGTCGAGATCCTTGACCTTGACGGTGACGCCGAAGACGACTTCGTCCTTGGGGAGCTTCGACATGTCGACGATTTGTGCGCGGCCGAGTTTGTCGCGCAGCAGGTTGATCTTGGCTTGGAGCATGCCCTGGGTTTCGCGCGCGCCGTGGTACTCGGCGTTTTCGCTGAGGTCGCCTTCGCCGCGGGCTTCGGCGATGCGCTGTGCGACCTTGGGCATTTCGACTTCATCCATGTGGGCGAGTTCGGCTTTGAGTTTTTCAAACCCGACTTTGGTCATTGGAATCAGATCCATCGCACACTCTCCAGCTTTATACTAACGCGCAAAAAAAAATGCGGTCTCCGCCAACAAAGGCGGAGACCGAAGATGCTTCTATTGTGGACTGTTTCAGAGCTTCTGTAAAGAGACCGGAAATGTTGACCGAAATGACCGAATAAACGTGTTGGAACGAATGGAGCGGGCGAAGTGAGTCGCCCGGTTCGGTGAACCGGACAGCTAACGCTGCCCGCTCGTGGGAGTTGATTATTTTTTCAGGCTCTGGCCCAGGTTTTCGGGTTCGTACAACAACCGGCCGCAGGACTTGCAAAACACCGGCTTGCCGAGCCGCAGATCGCTTAGCATGTTCTGCGTGCATTGCTGATAGCAGCCGCCGCAGCTATCGTTTTCGATCACGGCCAGCGCGTCGGCACCCTTGGATTTGACGATCCGGTCGTAGGCGACCATCAGATCCGGAGGCAAGCCCGACTCGGCTTCCTTGAGCATCGACTCGACGCGTTTGAATTCGGACTGCAAGCCGGCTTCGGCTTCTTTGACTTGCGCGGCGAACTTGACCAGGTCGTCCTTGGCTCTCGCGAGATTGTTTTCGGCGTCGGTTTGATCGCGTTTGTGGACGTCGATCTTCTCGAGGATTTCCAGGATCTCGTCTTGGAGGACGCTGCCGGCCATTTCACTCGCGGCGATTTGATCCTTGAGCGCTTGATACTCGCGGTTCGACTGCGCGGCATTCAGCTTGTTCTTGTAGTCTTCGATCTTGGCTTCGCCGCTTTTGAGTTGCAGGTTCTTTTGATCCGCGGCGACGCGGGCGAGTTTCAGTTCCTGCTGCGCTGCGGCCAGTTTTTGCTCCGCCGCGACCACGTTCGCTTGCCGTGCGCGGACTTGTTTCGGACCGCGCTCGATACGATCGCGCAGGTCCGAAAGCTGGGTATGGATTCGATGCAGTTCGCGCAGTGAAACGGAATGAATGGCCATGACGACTCGCGGGGGGACTCGGAAAGGAAGCTACCTTCTCCAATTTACCCGTTGGGAGTCGAAAACAAAATAGTTCGGGGCAAGTTGCCGTGGAACTCTGAGCCGGAGACGTGAGTCTCCGGATGATTCAGAGTTGAGGCTCTATACAAAAATAGCCGGGGACTTGCGTCCCCGGCTGAGGGTTTTTGCTGTATTGCAGAGTCTGCACTCGTTCACGTTACCAAGCTGGGGCTTGGTAACGAGAGTTCGGCAGCTTACGCCACTTGGTTCAGTTCCATTGGCTTGAACGTCGACGGTTCTTCGGCCAGCGGCAGGTGCTTGACGAAGCCGGCCAGCGATTGGCTGCGTTGGGGACTTTGCAATTTGCCGACGGCTTTGGCTTCGATCTGGCGGACGCGTTCGCGGGTGACGCGGAAGATGCGGCCGACTTCTTCGAGCGTGTAGGTGTAACCATCGACGAGCCCGTAACGGAGACGAATGATTTCGCGTTCGCGATAGGTCAGCGTCTTGAGGACCGTTTCGATCTGCTGACGCAACACGCTGTTGTTGGCGAGTTGGGCCGGAGCTTGCGTGGCATGGTCTTCGATGAACTCGCCGAAGCTGCTGTCTTCGCTTTCGCCTACCGGACGATCGAGGCTCACCGGACTGCGGCCGATGTTGAGGACGCGGGCTGCTTCTTCGACGGTGACTTCGGCGGCGAGCGCGATTTCTTCGGTCGTCGGTTCGCGATGCAGCGTTTGCTGCAGCATCTTGGCCGCGTTGCGAAGCTTCGACAGGACGTCGATCATGTGAACAGGAATGCGAATCGTGCGTGCTTGGTCCGCGATCGCGCGAGTGATCGCCTGGCGAATCCACCAGGTTGCGTAGGTGCTGAACTTGTAGCCGCGGCGATATTCGTACTTATCAACGGCGCGCATCAAACCGGTATTTCCTTCTTGAATTAGATCCAAGAACGACAGGCCGCGATTGCGATACTTCTTGGCGATCGACACAACAAGCCGCAGGTTGCCGCTGCTGAGTTGACGCTTCGAGACTTGATAAACGGTGTATTGATTCTTGAGCTTCGAGATCCGATTGCGGAGGCTCTTGGGGCTTTCTTGGGTCATGCACATCAGGGCATGCAGCTCTTTGCGGAGCAGGCTCACTTGATTGCGCATCATCGGCTGCGTCTTCCATTCGCCGATCCGCGTACGGAGGAAATCCATCCGGCGCGACGCTTCTTCCAATTGCTTGACGCACGGCTGTACGCGGCGGGTGCGGAGCGACAGCTCTTCGACCAATTGCAGCGCCTTGACGCGGCGCGACAACATCCGGCGGCGGAGGGCGGCGAACTCTTCGCGCGTCGTGCTGCGGCAGACCAGTTTGCGGAAGTCGGCGCGATTGCTCGCCAGGATCAACTTCAGCGTCTTCAAGTTGTGCGGCATGCGGGCCAGGATTTGTTCCTTGGTCAACGCTTCGGTCAGCGAAACCTTGATCGTGCGATCAAACGGCAGCTTGCCTTGGTAGACCCTTTCGAGCGTATCGACAGTGTGCTGCAAGACGAAATGGCAGCCGAGCAACGTGCGGCGATACCGCTTGCGAGTGACTTCGATCGTCTTGGCGAGCGAGATTTCTTGGTCGCGGGTCAGGAGCGGAATGCCCGACATCTGCGAGAGATACATGCGGATCGGATCGTCGCTGAGCTTTGGTTGCTTGTCGTTCTTGAGGACCGGGAGTTGTTCGTCGGCTGGTTCGACGAGCGGAGCCTTGGCGGCGGTCGGATCTTCGGTGACCAGTTCGATGCCCAGTTCATCAAGGGCGTAGAGCAGGTTGTCGAGCTTCTCGGGCGTGACGGCTTCGTTCGGCAGATACTCGTTGACCTGATCGTAGGTCAAGAAGCTTTGTTGCTTGGCGACGGCGATCAACGCGCGGAGATCCGAATCGGAATGGACCATGAGAGAATCCTCCTTGATAGGGGCAGCGTCGCGGGATGACGTTGCCGTGTCCTTGTGGGAACCTTGCCGGGTCATCACCATTGCCGCGCGGGTGCGGTCCAGGTTGACGACTGACAAAGCCGCGGAGCTTCTATCCATCCATGGACGAAGTATGACCGCGCTTCAACCGTTCTTGTTCAATCAACTGCTGCAACACTTGCAGCTTATCCTCGTCGGGCCGCGTGTCCTCACGCAGCACTCGTTGCCGCTGTTGTTGTTGGGCAATGACTCGCTCGCGGCGAACCGAATCCAAAAACAACCGCAGCCGTTCCGCCGGCTCGATCGAGAGTGAACGAGACTGAGCACGTTCATCGAGATCGACCAGCAAGTTTTTGTAACGCTCATCCTCGAGCGTATTCATCAGCGTCGCAAAGTCCGGCGTGCGTCCTTCGCGAGCCAAACCCAGAGCGAGGCGAAACAATGTTTGTGCCGCAGCGCTAGTGAGTTCTTCCGGCCGGAGTTCTTCGGCCACGGCCAATAGACACTCTGGCTCCAAAAGGATCAACTCCAAAAGTTCGAGTTCTCGCAGCGGCCAAGATTTCACTGGCGCGAGCGGTTCGACGGGAGCAATTTCTTCTTCATTCTCGCCAGCATAAGTTGACACCGCGCGCTTCGTCCCGATGTTGCGGCGCAGTTCGCGCAAGCGTTGGACGAGCGCTTCTTCACGCACCGAAAACATCCGCGACATGCGGCTGAGAAGCGTCGCTTCGCGCAGCGTTTGCTCCGTGCTAGCGCCAGCACCCGGTGTCGGGACTTTGGCGAGTGTGCCGAGCACTTTTTCCATCGCTCGCGACAGTTCATGCGGATTGCTGTTCGGCCCGAGACCCGATGCCGCGACTTGAAACGCGTGTTCGAGCGCATCGACGGCATTGGCTTGCAAGTCATCGAACGTTGCTTTGCCGCGTTCGATCAGCAAATCGCACGGGTCGAGATCGTCCGGCAGCGTCATCACGCGCAGATCGATCGGCTCGCTAACGAAGAGCTCGAGAATTTCATTGGTGCGCTTCTGGCCGGCTTCATCGCCGTCGAGGACGAGCACGACGCGCTCGACACTGTGCTGGCGCAGCAGCTTCAGGTGCGCTTCGCCAAGTGCGGTGCCGAGCACGGCGACGCTATTCGCGATGCCGAACTGCCGAGCCATGATGCAATCGGTGTAACCTTCCATGATCAGCGCGGTTTTGGTCTTCGCGAGCGACTCGCGAGCGCTGTTCAAACCGTACAAGACGCGGTGTTTGCTAAAGAGCGGCGTCTCGGGCGAGTTGATGTACTTGGCCGGCGTCTTGTCGGCGAACTGCGGTAGAACTCGCCCGCCGAACGCGATGGTGCGGCCTTGCGGATCGTGAATCGGGAACAAAGCGCGGCCGCGAAAGCGATCGTAGCAGCCTGGCTTGTCTTCGCGATTGATCACGAGGCCCGCCTTTTCAAGCAGCGCCTCGGCGAAGCCAGCGGCGAAGGCTTTTTGGGCGAGCCAGTCCCAGCGGTCGGGCGAAAACCCGAGGCGGTACTTGCCGATGCTCTCGTCGGTCAAGCCGCGGTCGTCGAAGTAACGCCGCGCGACTTCGGCGTCGGGCGATTCGACCAGGTAGTGATGAAATTGATCCTCGGCCCAATTGAGCACTTTGAAGAGCAACTGCCGATCGTCGGGGCCGCTGCCTGATCCGCCGCGGCGGTCGATCTTGATGCCGGCCTTTTCGGCGAGGATGTTCAACGCCTCGACGAACTCGACGTTCTCCATCTTCATGACGAAGCTGAAGATATCGCCGCCGATGTTGCAGACCCAGCATTTGAATGATTGGCGCGTCGGGTTGACCTGCAAGCTCGGCTTGCTGTCGTCATGCCAGGGGCAGAGGGCTTTGTAGTTGCGGCCTTCGCGGCGCAGCGGCAAGTAGCTGCCGACCAGTTCCACGATATCCGTGGCCTGGCGAACTTGCTCCTTGGCGTCGAATCCGGCAACTTCAGCCATGCTTATTCGGAATTTCTTTTGCCACTGATGAACACGGATGAATAACTGATTTTCACTGATCTTGATTTTCAAAGCCCAGGGGTTCATCCCCTGGGATATGTTCTCTCGTTCAGCTTCCCAGCTTCTCATTAGAGCAGAAAATTTTTGTAAGAACTGCTCTTGCGTCAACCGAGCGGGGGGCAATATAGGCCAGGGTCGGAAGTAGGTCAACGTCAGTCGTTCAACGAAAGAGTTTGACGTAAAGTGCCTGATACTAGAAGGTTACGCCGGATGAATTTGACGAGCGCTTTGCTGGCAAAAAGTATTCTCGAAATAAAAACGGATTGCGCGTCTGCTCCGCTACAATGAGCAGTGTCTCGATCTTTAGCATCCCAACTGGGGAAAATAGCATGGCCACTGCAATTAAAGCCGGCGGTTCAAGTGACCGGACTGTCGTTAACGTCAAAGACGATTACGAATTGAAGTATTGGATCCAAGTTTTTGATGTCACCGAATCGCAACTTGTTGCGGCGGTGAAGTCCGTCGGCACCAAGACGACCGATGTTGCCAAATATTTAAAGAGCAAAGCCTAAAGGCGGCAAACAGCCACAATTATAACCGCAGCGTAAGCAGGGCAAAGTTGACATCGATTCTCCCTGAACTATCCGGGGCTTTATCAATGCCCACGAGCAAGATTTTTCGCGGCGCGTGTCATTCCCATGCCAACCGGCGCTAGCTACAGGTCTTTCAGGCGGTCGATCCAGTAGAGCGGTTCGCGGCTGGTGTGGGCGACAGCTACCAGCACAAGCTCAGTTGGCAAAATGACAAATATCGCCGCATAGGGAAAGTCATCTAGCAGAATGCGACGTACTTCAAGGTCGCCATAATAGTATTCAAGCCGCGACTTTCTCAGCGGCGCTTCTTTAATTTCCTCTATTGCCAACTCCAATACCGTCAAAAAACGAAAACTCAGTTCGGGTCTGATCGCATCATACCAATCGATCGCCGAACGTATTTCTGATTTGGCGGCATCAAGAAATATCAGTTCTATGACGCCTGTCTCCGCTGATTTTTTTCCTGCAGATAGTCGCGCAATTCTTGCATCGCGGTCTCGGAATCTTGCGCTTTCATATCACCGCGTTGGTAAGCGGCAATGCGGCGGTCAATCTCAGCAGACCATTTCGCAGCGAGTTCAGGTGTGGCAAATGTCTCTGCAGAGTCTTTGGTATCGGGCTGCAGGCTATAATACAATTGAATCTGCAGAATCTCCCGATCTTCCGGCGAAAGCTCCAGCGCCTGTTTCAAAACTTCTTCGCGAGTTGGCATGGGTATCTCCTGGGTTATTGCCGCATCGCCATTATAGACGATTTTGTGTGTATTGCGATTATTCTCCAGTTTCTCCGATGCCTAGATTCGGAATCCTATGGGGATTTTTCTTGGGAGATTCCACGAGGCTCGCGAAATTTCTTGGCAACTCCAATTTCAGGTTGCTTCATAAAAAAAGATATCCCACGCTGATCCGCAGCGTTATGATAACACTGACACTAGACGCAGCTGTGTGGGGATGTTTTACAATTCAGCTTCCATGGGGGAGGGTGCTGCTGATGAAAAAGTTTTTTGCTTGTGCCTTCGTTGCTTTCATGAGTTTGGCAAGCGTGAGTGACTCGCTGGCGGTTGAACCGAAGCCGACGCATCTTTTGCAACCCGTGATCCTCGAAGTCGCTGCCGCGAAACCCGATGGCAAGCCGTGGGACTCTGGGGGGGGAATCTTCGAGCGACCTGATCCGCAAGTCACACTCATGCGCAACGACGCCGAGGGAATAAAGCAGGCGATCGAATTGCTAGTTCAAGTGAACGAGCGCAAGATGAAGGAATTAGGAGGGCGGCCCACGTCCCCTGTGTTTCGCCAGTTGATGGCTCGTCAAGCTCAGCAAACGCTGCAGAATGGCAGCTACGTCGAAGCGCTCAAGGACCAAGCGCTTATCGATGCCCGCAGCAAATTTGCCGCCGATACCAAGGTCGCTAACGATTCACTGCTGACCAGACTCGTTGGCGGGGAGTTGCCTGTCTCGATTGGAGACAAGGTCAGCATCTATGTCATTGACGTGGACCTTGCCGCGCACGATCACATGGGACAGACCGAACTAGTGATCACGAAAGAGTTAATCGCCAAGGGTGAAGTCGAATTGAAATTAAATTCGGTCGAGTCGTTGCGATTCAAGTTGACGCCAATCGCCAAGTAGCGGTCCAGAATGAGTCGAGTGACTTGGAATGCGAGCGAGGCATTTCATGGCGCGTAGTCGAGACTCGACTTTGACCGTGCCAACCTTAAAACCGCAAGATAAAATTCGCCCCCACAAACGCCCCCGATGGCAGATCAACCTGATCATCCAACCCGCCGCCGATTTGGTTTTGGCCGGTGCCGAAGTAGCGCTCGAACGCATAGCCCGCGTGGCAGTCGAGACTCGCTTTACTCCACGCCGCCCAGCGCACGCCGCTGATGACGCGCTGCTCGAACCCGACGAAGCGGTCATCGTCATTCGCGCGGCCGGCGAGCAAGTACGTTTCTTGAAACGACTCGAAGCCGCCGTACAGTGTCACGGTCTCCGTCCAGAGAAAGCTGGCCTTGGCATTGACGCTGAGGACCGGCAAGTAGCTCATCTCGATGACCCAACGTTCCGTCGGCCGCCAGTTGAGCGAGAACGGCAACCCGACCGACATCTGAAACATCTCGCTCGGGTTCCATTGGTAGGCGATGCCGGGCATGGGGAAATTGAAATTGCCGACGGGCGAGTAAAACACTGTGAACTGCCACTTGTCGCGTTCGTTACGCGCTGGTGTTTGATACATGGCGATGAGGCCATAGGTTAGTTCGTCGATGCTGTGAAACGGTTGATCGCTGGCCGAACCAAAGTTGAAAGTGATCATGCCCGAAGCGCCGTTGTCGAACTTGCGCAGGAACATTGTCCCGAAATTGATATTCCAGAGATCCTCGGGGAATGGCTGAAGAGTCTCAGGCAAAATGAGATTCGTGTCGAAGTGGGCATTGCGCACGCTCCCCGTTAGCATGACGGAATCGCCGCCGTCTTTCCAAATGGGGTAGCCGCCGGAAAGATATTGCCGCACGAGACCGACATCGGCGCCGTCGCTGGAACTGGTCGGATACCAAGTCGCGCCGTAGCCCGGGTTGCTGTTTCTCCCCAGGCCGAGCGAGTTGAACGCCGTGGTTCGAGGCCGCAGTTGCGCTAGCGGCGCGGACGAATCGGCAACCGTGGCGTCGACCGTGGGATCGATGGGGTCAAGCGGGGGGAGCGGAAACAGCAGTTCTCCATCAGAGACCTCCGCGCTCGGCGTGCTGTCTTGCACCGGCGGCAGCGTGACCACCACGGACGGCTCTTGGCCGCGCAATTGTGTCGCGGCGAGGAGCGCGGTTAGCAGCAGTACGAAATGGAAAATACGAAACCACATTCCTGGATCAACTCTCGCCGATGGTTGAAGTGTCGGGTTTTCCGATCAGACAAAATGGAGTGAACAATTACAGAGTTCGCAAACTTGCGTCAATGTTGATTGGCTGACAGTGGGCTGACGCCAGCAGTTGACAGAAGCTTAAGAAAGGATGAAAAAATGACTCCGATCTTGCGATTATCCGCAAAAGATCGAAATGCACTTGCCGTGCTTAGAAGAGCGGCTATTATTCAAATGTCGCACGAGTTCCTGCCCCACTCGTGAGGCATGCACCGGTGAGCAATCGCCGGTGCTTTTTTTATGCGCGGAGCGAACGGATGTTACGCATTCTTGCCTGACGAAGTTTGAGATCGTGACGCTAAAAGAGCATCCAGCGCGCGGCGATGTGACATCGCGTCTTGAATGCCCGCCGATCCCTGCGGCGGCGTTGTTTTTCTTACCGCGCATCCGCCGGCCGCTCGCCCACCGTCACCTGCAACGTCAACTCGCGCCCTTTGCGAATCAACACCAGCGGCACGCGCGATCCGACGGTCGTTCGACCGACAAGGTACGTCAGCACGCCCGGCTCTTCGATCACTCGGCCATTCCATTTGCGGATGATGTCGCCGGGTTGAATGCCCGCCGCTTCGGCTGGCGTGCCGGGTCCGACGGCCGTGACAATGACGCCATTTAGGTCCGGCAGATTCAGCTCGCGCTTCAGCTCCTCGGTCAACATCTTCAGGCCGACGCCGAGAAAGCCGTTGCTGATTTTGCCTTGGGCGATGATCTGGTCGTAGATCGCGCGGGCGGTATTGCTCGGGATGGCGAAGCTGATGCCTTGATACGTCGGGCCGACGATTGCCGTGTTGATGCCGACGATCTGACCGGCCATGTTGACCAGCGGCCCGCCGCTGTTGCCGGGATTTACCGCTGCGTCGGTTTGCAGGTAATCCTGATAGCGGTGCTTTTCGTTGACGCCGCGGCGTTCTTTGGCGCTGATGATGCCGAACGTCAGCGTGTTGTCCAACCCAAACGGATTGCCCATCGCCCAGACCAAGCTGCCGACCTTGAGGTTATCGCTGTCGCCCCACGGCGCGGCGATCAACGGCGCGTCGGGTTTGATCTTGATCACGGCCAGATCGTTCTTGGGATCGCTGCCGATGACTTGCGCGACGTATTCGGTCGGATGGCCGCTGAGATGAACGACAATCGTCGTGGCCTGACTGATGACGTGGTAGTTGGTGACGATGTAGCCCGACGGATCGACGATGACGCCGCTGGCTTCGCCGCGCGTTTGCTGGCCGCGCTGGCCGTAGAGGCTGGCTTGTTCATCGGCGCGGCCGAAGCTGCTGCGTTCGGTGTCGATGTGAACGACACTGGGGTTCAAACGTTTCGCGACCGAGACAAAGAGTTCGTTGATCGCTTCGAGTTTCAAATCGCCCATCTCGGCGAGCGATTCGCGCAAGGCGACCTGCGCCCCTTTCTCTTTGCGATACGCCCATTGCTCGACCATGTATGGCATGGCCCAGAGCATGGCCATCGCCAGCAGAGCAAACAGGAGCAGCGCGAGCCGGATGCCGGTGTTGGGAGGCCGGTCCGCGGGCAGGATATCGGAAGATTCAGGATGCATTGTGCGTGAACTTTATTCGATGTGCGTATGATTTTTTGGACCAAAGCCAAGGAGTTTACCTCCTTGGAGAGTCTCTGGGAAAAAAGGCATTATCCAATCTTCCCAAATTTGACCGGGCAGCGCAAGGCCCCGCCGAGACGGCGCAGGTATTCCTGCCGGCTGATTTCTTTCGCGCCGAGGCTCTCGGTGTGATCGGTCAGTTGCTGGATGTCCAGCAGTTGATAGCCGCGCTGCTTCAAATGCGGAATCAACACCGCGAGGGCGACCTTGCTCGCGTCGGTGACGTAATGGAACATCGATTCGGCCGCGAACAAGCCGCCGACCGAAACGCCGTACGTTCCGCCGGCGAGTTGCCCTTCGTGCCAGACCTCGATGCTGTGAGCAAAGCCCAATCGATGGAGTTCGTAATACGCCGCTTGCAGTTCCTCGGTGAGCCAGGTCTCATGCTCGCGATCCTGCGCCGTGGCGCAGCCGCGCAGGACCTGGACGAACGCCTGGTCGCTGGTGACTTGGAACTTGCCGCTGCGCACCGTTCGCGCGAGCCGCCGCGAAATGTAAAAATCATCGAATTCAAAAATCGCCCGCGGGTCGGGCGACCACCAGAGCATCTGCGGAAAATCGGGGAGCAACGGCCAAGGAAAAATCGCATGGCGATACGCATCCAACAGCCACTCGGGTGTGAGCTTCCCGCCGATGAAGACGAGCCCTTGCGGATCGGCCCAATCCGCGGGGGGAAAGAATCGCGAGGGGCCGAAAAGAGCCATGCGGGAAGAATGAAGGAGGATTGAAAAGTCGAAATCGAACGTTCAGTTGCCAAATTATATGTAACCTTGGCGATTTGTCTTGCATATGTTGCTAGCCAGATTTTCCAGGGCAGATTCGTTCGCCAGTCAGGGGCCTGATTGCGAGCTTCTGCAGCGAAGCTAGTGATACCGTTTGTGAAACAAGACCAATCAAAATCCACGAGCGGGTGACGTTAGTCACCCGGTTTTTTGGCAAACGGGATCACTACCGCCGCGGAAATTTGCTTGCATAAAGAAGGAAAAACAAGGATACTTAAGGTTGCTACAGACCAGTCGACTGTCACGCGTCGGCTAGGTTTGTTGCCGAGAACTTACCCGCCTACATTACCAGCAATCTGGAGCCACCCAGATTTTGGTTACCCACCTTTGAATTTGTCGTGACGCTGGGATTTGAATTTCGCGGGGCATGCGCGAGGGTCGCATCGCCACACGAATCCTAGTTTCAAAGTTTCTCAACTGATCATCCTGTTGTCGTCCTCGGTTCCAGCCAGGGCTATCGCCCAAGCAGTGGGTTATTCCAGCCGTAGGGAGTTATCGCATGAACAAGCCGGAGAATGGAATGCACCGTCGATTGATTTGTGCCGTGGTCTGTTCGTTGCTAATGTCCCCGCTCGCTGGAGCGGTTGATGCGCCGGCCAAATCCTCGGGCCTGGGTGATCCGGGACAGTTGGAGCGGCTGAGCGTCGAGTTCGGCCTGCCGCAGCACGACAGCTTTACGCTCGCCGGCCGCGACGCGCGGCAGCAACTGATCGTCACCGGGTACTACACCAGCGGTCAACAACGCGACCTGACGCGCTCGGTCGCGTATCAGGCCGAACCCAAGAATATCGTCACGATCGACGACACGGGCTTGGTTCTCCCAACCGCCGAAGGCGAAGCGGCGATCACGATCAAGAACACCGAGGGTTTGACCGCGACGACCCGCGTCACGGTCAAGAACCTGATCCAAGACACGCCGGTCAATTTCCCGAACGAAGTCGTGCCGGTCTTCACGAAGTTCGCTTGCAATAGCGGCGGCTGCCATGGCAAGGCGAGCGGGCAGAACGGGTTCAAGCTCTCGCTGCTCGGGTTTGAACCGACCGAAGATTACGAACACTTACTCAAGGAAGGCCGCGGCCGTCGATTGTTCCCCGCCGCGCCCGATCGAAGCTTGCTCCTGATGAAGGCGGTCGGTGCGATGCCGCATGGCGGCGGCGCGCGGATCGAAGTCGGCAGCCCCGGGTACAAGGTTCTCCGCCGCTGGATCGAGCAAGGCATGCCGTACGGTGCCGAGACCGATCCCAAGGTGGCCAAAATCGAAGTCGCTCCCAGCCAGCGCACGCTCGGCTCGGGCAGCGAACAGCAATTGGTCTGCGTCGCGCATTACACCGATGGCAGCACGCGCGATGTGACGAACATGGCGCAGTTCGATCCGAACGATCCCGAAATGGCCGCCTGCTCGCCATCGGGCTTGGTCAAGACCAACGACCTGACCGGGGCCGTCGCGATCATGGCCCGCTTTCAAGGGCAAGTCAGCGTCTTTCGCGCGATGATTCCGCTCGGCGTCCCGGTCGAGAATCTGCCCGCGCCGAAGAACTTCATCGACGAACTAACGGCCGCGCAGTGGAAGACGCTCGGCATTCCGCCGTCGCCTATTTGCGACGACAGCACGTTCCTCCGCCGCGTCTCGATCGACATTACGGGTCGTTTGCCGACGCTCGAGGAAACAAATGCATTCCTCGCCGACAAAGACGAGAACAAGCGCGCCAAGACGATCGATCGCCTGATCGATAGCGCGTCGTACGCCGATTACTTTGCCAACAAATGGAGTGCCGTCCTGCGAAACAAACGCCGCATGGAGGTGCATGCCCGCGGAACATACCTGTTCTACAATTGGATTCGTTCTTCGCTCTTGCAGAACAAGCCGTACGACCAATTCGTCCGCGAAATCGTCGCCGCCTCGGGCGAGATGAGCGAAAACCCGCCGGTCGTGTGGTATCGCGAAGTTAAGGACGCGATCCAACAGCAAGAAGACACCGCGCAATTGTTCCTCGGCATGCGGATTCAATGCGCTCACTGCCACCACCATCCGTTCGAGAAGTGGAGCCAACAGGATTATTTCAGCCTCAACGCGTTCTTCAGTCGCGTCGGCCGCAAGCCGGGCATCCAACCGGGCGAAGACAAGATCTTCCACAACCGCGGCGCGGCGAGTTCGACCAATACCAAGACCAACAAAGCGGTGAAGCCCGCCGGCCTTGATGCCACGCCGATCGACCTCGATCCAGAACAAGATCCGCGTCACGCGCTCGTCGATTGGATGTCCACGCCCGAGAACAAGTTCTTTGCCCCGGCGCTGGTGAATCGTTATTGGAAGCACTTCATGAGCCGCGGTCTGGTCGAACCGGAAGACGACATGCGGATCACCAACCCGGCGAGCAATCCGCAACTGCTAGACGCGCTGGCTCAGCATTTCATCAAGAGCGGGTTCGATCTCAAGGATCTCGTCCGCACGATCTGCAACTCGAACACGTATCAACTCAGCGCCGAACCGAATGCCCACAACGGCGGCGACAAGCAGAGCTACGCTCGCTACTATCCGAAGCGTTTGAATGCCGAAGTACTGCTCGACTCGGTCGATACGCTCTGCGGCACGCAGACTCGCTTCAATGGGTTACCCGAAGGAACCCGCGCGATTCAATTACCGGACACGGCGGTGAACTCGTACTTCCTGCAAGTCTTTGGCAAGCCCGATGGCTCGAGCGCGTGTGAATGCGAACGGACCAACGAAGCGAACTTGGCGCAGAGCCTGCATCTTTTGAACTCAGCCGATGTCCAAGGCAAGCTCGCCGGCGGACGGAGCGGAGCTTTGTCCACGGACAAGAAAGCGACGCCGGAACAGAAGATCGAAGAGCTGTACTTGATCGCCTTCTCGCGCAAGCCCGAGTCTCCGGAAATCGCCGCCGCCAAAGCCCACCTCGAAAAATTCCAACACTCGAAAGCGGCCTACGAGGATCTCCTCTGGGCGCTGTTGAACACCAAGGAATTTTTGTTCAATCATTAATCATTAGCCCCCGGTCAATGACCGGGGGGATAAAACGTCGAGCTGACGATAATCCCTCCATCTCAGCAACGTTTTATTTGACCTTGATGCTGCGCAATCATCCCACCCGATCTCCCCCCCGTCATTGAGGGGGGGGCTAATAATCAATCCCCTTCCCAACCCTCGGGGGTTCCCGTTCATGATTCGATACCCGCGCGCGATCGTTTGGTCCGTTTTGCTTTTAACCGCTTGCTTAAGCGCACCCGCCTCAGCGCAATACCCCACCGCGCAGCTCACAAGCATCTTCCCGTTCGGCGGGCAAGTCGGCACGACGGTCGAAGTGACCGCCGCCGGCACCGATCTCGACGAGGTCACGGAGCTAACCTTCTCCCACCCTGGCATCAAGGCCGCGCCGAAAATGCAGCCCGGCAAAGATGGCCAGCCGCAACCCGTCCCGCGCGTGTTCACGGTCACGATCGCCGGCGATGTCCCGCGCGGCCTGTACGAAGCTCGCGTCCGCGGGTATTACGGGCTGTCGAATCCGCGGATGTTCGCGGTCGATGTGCTGCCCGAAATCTTGGAAGCCGAACCGAACAACCCCCGCGACAAGGCGCAATTGATCGCGCTCGAATCGACCGTCAATGGCCGCGTCGAAGCCGAAAAGGCCGACTGCTATAAGCTCGCGCTCAAGAAGGGCCAGCGCGTCCTCGCCGAATGCTTTGCGTTTCGCGCCGATTCGCAGTTGGATGGGACACTGATCCTATGCGGCCCGAGCGGCAATGAAATCGCGCGGTCGATGGATGTCCTGCGGCGCGATCCGCTGCTCGACTTTACCGCGACGGAAGATGGCGAGTATGTACTCGAACTGTACGACTTCCTCTACAAGGGGGGCGACAATCATGGGTATCGTCTGACCGTCAGCGCGCGGCCGCGCGTTGACTTCGTCTTTCCGCCCGTCGGCACCGCGGGCAGCAAAGGCAACTTTACTCTCTACGGCCGCAACTTGCCCGGCGGTGAAAAGACCGAGCTCAAAGCGCTCGACGGCGTGAAGCTTGAAAAGATCACCGTCGAAATCCAACTCCCCGCATCGGGCGACCCGGCGGCGACAGCGGCCCAGCAACTCGAGCCAAGCGACAGCGCCGGCGAGAGTCTTGTCTATCGCGCCAAGTTCGGAGATGTCGAAGCGAACCCCGTGCCGATTTATCTCACGACGCTGCCCGTCGTCAACGAAGTCGAACCGAATAGCAAAGGGGCCGAGGCACAGAAGCTAAACCTGCCGTGCGAAGTCGCCGGACAGTTCCAACAACGCGGCGATCAAGACTTCTTCACCTTTGATGCGGATAAGGGGCAGGTCTGGTACTTCGAGGTCTTCTCCGAACGCCTGGGCCAGACAAGCGACCCGTACCTGATCGTGCAGCGCGTCAAGAAAAACGACAAAGGCGAAGAATCGATCAGCGAAGTTGCCGCGCTCGACGAAGGCCAAAAACTCACCCAGCAGCAACTGCAAAACATGACCTTCGACACGTCGCACGCCGATGTGAGTTACAAGCTGGCCGTCCCGGAGAGCGGAACTTACCGCGTCTTGCTTCGCGACCTGTACTTTCAAACGCGCGGCAATCCGTCGTACCTTTATCGTCTGGCGATTCGTCCGCAAACTCCCGATTTCCGTTTGCTTGCGGTCGCCGAAGCGCCTCGCAATCAACAGAACGGCAACAAGATCGATCTCTGGTCGCCGGTCTTGCAGCGCGGCGGGACGCAAGGCGTCCGTGTTTATGCGCAGCGGCAAGATGACTTCGTCGGCGACATCGATCTGCAAGTCGAAGGGCTGCCCGCCGGCGTGACCTGCGCCGGATTGACGCTCGGCGGCGATCAAACGATCGGCACCCTGCTCTTTAGCGCGACCGAAGACGCCGCCCCGTGGTCCGGCCCGCTCAAAATCACCGGCCGCGCGAAGATCAATGACAAGGAACTCACGCGCGTTGCAACCGGCGGAACGATTGTCTGGGGGAGCGCGAATCGCCAGGAATCCCCCGTCCGGGCACGCCTCTCGGGCGATCTTGGGTTCTCGGTGACCGAAGCCGATCCGCAGCCGGTGACGATTGTGCTAGGCGAAGGGAAGCCGATCGAAACGTCGCTCGCCGCGAAGCTCGAAATCCCGATCAAGGTCACGCGCCGCGGCGACTTCAAGGAACCGCTGAAGCTCGCGGGCAGCAACCTGCCCAAGGATCTGAAATTCGATGCCGACATCGCGGCGGACAAAAGCGAGGGCAAGGTCACGCTCGACATCAAGAGCACCGTCCCGCCGGGGACCTACACGCTGATCATGACCAGCGCGAGCAAGATCAACAACTATCGCCGCAACCCCAAGGCCGTCGAGAAAGCCGAGAAGGCCAAAGCCGAAATGGACGCGATGGTGAAGAAGGCGGATGAAGACCTGAAGACCGCCACGGCCAAGAAAGCCGAAGCCGAGAAAGCCGTCACTGCCGCGGCTGCGAATGTGACCAAGACCAAGGCTGAACTTGACGCGGCGAAGGCCGAGCTGGCAAAACTCGAAGCTCAAAAAGAACCCGCCGTCGAAGCCGATGCCTTGAAAGCCGCGCAAGAAAAAACGGCCAAGGCCGAAACCGCCGCGGCCGATGCGGCAAAAGCCAAGACCGAAGCCGACGCCGCGAAGGCCGAAGCCGACAAAGCCGCCGCTGCGGCCGCTGACCAAAAGAAAGCGGCTGACGCCGGCAAGGTCGACGCGGACAAACGCGCCAAAGATGCCACCGACGCGGCCAAGCCCAAGACACTCAACGTCGTATTTTACAGCCAACCGGTGACGCTCAAGATCGCCCCGACGCCGATCCAGTTGACGCTCGACCAACCGGTGCTCGAAATTCGCACCGGGCAAAAGCTCGACTTGAATCTCAAG
This sequence comes from Pirellulales bacterium, assembly GCA_041736895.1. Lineage (GTDB taxonomy): Bacteria > Planctomycetota > Planctomycetia > Pirellulales > JALHPA01 > JANRLT01. The sequence goes on along the minus strand of JBGSSS010000025.1, from coordinate 854 downwards.
CTGAATCGCCAGTTCGGCTTCGGCGAAGAGGTCAAGGTCACGTTGTCTGGTGCCGATGCGACCGGCGTGAAAGCGGCCGAAACGTCGATCGCCAAGGATGCGGCCGAAACCAAGCTCACGCTCGACGCGGGCGCCGCGCCGAAAGCCGGCGAACACCGCGTCAACATCCGCGCCAAGATGACTTGGAACGGACAACCGTTGCAGTTGGACGTGCCGCTCTTGCTGAAAGTTGTTCAGTAAAGTGAATTCTCCAAGGAGGTAAACTCCTTGGCTTTGTTTGATTCCTGCCTCAATTTGCATTTTGCACAGTGCTTATTTGACTGTGCATTTTGCAATGATTCATCACTCCGATTCTCACTATGTTTCTGCGCACACTCTCGCTCGTCGTATTGCTCGCATCCTTCACGCTCGCGGCTGATGCGAAGCCCAGGCCGTTGCCGGTAAAGGAACCTTCGGCGGGGACCAAGGTCGAGTTCGCCACCGTCGCGAAGATCTTGCAAAAGAACTGTCTCGCTTGCCACAGCGGCACCAAGGCCGAAAACGGCCTCATCATGGAGTCGCCGCAATCGATGATCAAGGGGGGCGATAGCGGCGCGGCGATCGTGCCGAAGAATTCGGCCGCGAGTTTGCTCTTCAAGCTGGCCGCGCATCTCGACGATCCGGTCATGCCGCCGCGCGACAACAAGGTCAACGCCGCGAACCTGACTTCCGACGAACTCGGCATGCTCAAAGCCTGGATCGATCAAGGCGCCGAGGGCCAGGCGATCATCGCCGCACCGCTCGTGTGGCAGCCCCTGCCAAGCGCCGTCTCGCCGATCATCAGCGTCGCGATCACGCCCGACGGGTCGCTCGCC
>JBGSSS010000202.1:0-33885 GCA_041736895.1 Pirellulales bacterium | reverse complement strand
GACGAAATGCGCCAAGCCGCGGTGCTGGCTCTGTCGAAAATGCACATCGCTGCTCTCGCCGACTCGCCCATCGAATGGCTATCGACGGGTGAACTGCGGCGCGTGCTGATAGCGCGGGCGTTGATCAATCATCCCCGCGCGCTGGTGCTCGATGAGCCGACTAGCGGCTTGGATGTCGTTGCCGCGCATGAGTTCATGCAGAGCATCGAGCAGCTAGCGTCGCACGGCGTCACGCTGATTCTCGTGACGCATCACTTAGAGGAATTGCTGCCATGCATCCGGCAGGTGATCTTGCTCAAAGCCGGCCGTGTCTTTGCTGCTGGCACGGCAGAAGAATGCTGCACGAGTGAAAAACTCAGCGGTCAATTCGCACAAATGGTCGTTGTCGAGCATTACGCAAAGCGACGGCATTTGCGGCTTGATTTGGAATAAGTAATTCTCATTTACGCACAAATATCCTCGCAAAACACACTATAAATCACCGAGCCGCTAACGAAACGCTAATAAAGTCGATGCAAAATAATGTTAGAGTTCTCGCCAGTACTAAATATTGTCCTAATCAAACGCTCGCTTTTGCTAGCTAAAACTTTCGCATCGCTAATCGGAGTTGATTGGCTGATTTCTGAATTTTTTAGGAGCAATGTGATGCAACGTCAAATGAATCCCAGTCGGCAAGACGCTGGGGGTTTCACTCTGGTCGAGTTGTTGGTCGTAATCGCGATTATCGGAATTCTGGTGGCATTGCTCTTGCCAGCCATTCAGGCGGCCCGCGGTGCGGCTCTCCGCAACTCTTGCCAAAACAACATGCGCCAGCTAGGAATCGCCATTCACAATCACATTGATGCTTCGAAAAAACTTCCCTCGGGCGGCGAAGGGACCGATTATTCCGCGGCCACGCCAACGACGGCCTTCGACCTGAATTCCACCTTTACGCAGTTGTTGCCGTACATGGAGGAGACGACCGTCGCCAAGCAGATGGACTTGCGCTATGCCTATGACGATTCGCGCGCTCCGAAAAATGGGATCGCTGCCAAAGCCCCGATCAATAGCTTTGTCTGTCCTGCAACCGCATTCGATGATGAAGATCCCAAGGGTTTCGGCCGCACCGACTATATGCCGACTGTTTACACGGATATTGACCCGGCAACAGGCGCTCGTGCCACGGATATCAAAAAATGGCGTGCTGAAGGAGCACTCGGTTTGCGTAAAACAAAAATTTCCGTCGTTGCCGATGGGATGAGCAAAACCATTGCCATCTGTGAAGATGCGGGGCGCAATCATCCCGATATCACTAGTGATAAGTACAAATCGGGAATGAATCTTGATCCGAAGCTAGCCGGTCCAGGTGTGCCTATTCAGGTCGATTCGAACCTCGGCCATCCGAAGTATGCTGCATTCCGGGCGGTTGCTCGTTGGGCTGAGCCAAACACTGGCAACGGTGTTTCGGGACCTCCGGATGCTACTTCGGGGAATCTCAAGGGGATTATCAATCAGCACAATACCGATCCGCTTGATTCCGCTTGCCCGTGGGCAAAAAACAATTGCGGTCCCAACGATGAACCATTTTCGTTTCATCCTACGGGCATCAATGCGGTATTTGCCGACAGCAGCACACATTTCTTGACCGAGCAAATGGACCCGGTCATGATGCGATACTTAGTAACGCGCAACGAAGGAAAGGATTCCGGTTGGCAGCCATAAGGATCGACCAAAAAACAGCACAGCCAGAAAAAAGCCGGGCGAGAAATCCATGATTTCTCGTCCGGCTTTTGAGTTAAGGTCCGCTGGGATGGCGGTTAACACTGCAACTTCAGCCGGTCCCTACCAACCTATGCGCACACCGCCGATGCCGATGTAATTACGCGGGCCATAGTAATAGCTATTGTAACCGTATGGATAGCTGTTGTTGTAATAGCCGCCGCCGTAATAGGGCCGATACGAGTTATATCGATACCCGGTGTTGTAACCGCCGCGGTAGTAGTTATTATAACCGCCGCGATAGCCATAGCCGCCATAAGGTCGAGCCTCGGCTTTATTGCTTTCGCCCATCCCGGCAATCATCGCCGTGCTGAGAGCAGCAATACCTAAAAACGATTTGAAGAAACCAGACATGACGAACTCCTCTCTGAAACATGAGTTAGAAGGTGTCGTTCAAAGGCGTGAATAGCTTTGTGACACGCTCCTAAAAATGGCCCCATTAATGGGCGGACCGCATGGCCGCCACGGAAATTACTTTGCCTTCGGGATCCTGGGTCACACTGACCATATCCCCCTTCATTAACTGCGCGAGTTGAGCAGGCTGGCCGTTCAACGTAATCTTGGCGACCAGTGTCACTTCGTGAGTATGTTCGTTTTTGCCTTCCTTATCAGTCATTGTCAGTTTGCCCGCAGTCGCGGACAGGACAACGCCGTCATGTGTTTTCGTTTTTTGATCTACCGAAACAGACGGTTGAGCAAACAACGCAAAGACGAATAAAACAACCATGGCTATTGGGGAACCTTGCATGACTATCTCCTTAGCGAGACGTTAAACTGTCATCCTCTTGCCTGGCCATGGAGTCATACAATCGCAACAGCTGCGCCGAATCCTGAATGCGATCAGAAATATTGGAAATCAAGGGCTACAAATCGACATAAGTTACTGATGCAAAAGAGCTTGTGAAATATAAACTAGATTCCTCCCCACCTGGCTTTACGGTCAAACACGATGCCAAGCGGATGAGATTAAACCAACATGAAAGCAGAATGAACGGAGCTTTTTGTCCTTAAGGAAGCGTCAAATACATATCGGCGATCGAGAAATAAATCGTAATGCCCGTCACGTCGCAGAGTGTTGCGACGAACGGACTGCAGGCCAAGGCGGGGTCAAAGCCAAGGCGTTTGAAGATCAAGGGCAGCATCGAACCAACGACTGTCCCCCACAAACATATCACGGCGACCGTTGTTGCGATCACCATCGACAAGTGCCAGCCGTTGACCTTGTCTAAAGTTTCTTCGCCAACCAGCATTGTCCGCGCAAAGCCCATCACTCCCAACGACAATCCGAGTGCCAGGCCCACGGCCAATTCATGGCGGAGCACGCGCTTCCAAATCGAGGGTTGTACTTGGCCTAACGCCATGGCGCGTGTCACCAGTGTTGCCGCTTGAGAACCGCTGTTTCCTCCCGTCGACAAAAGCAAGGGTAGGAACAGGCTGAGGACGGCCGTTTCTTTGAGCAGGCCTTCGAAGTGTTGCATCACGGAAAATGTCAACGATCCCGTCAGAAACAAACACGACAGCCAGATGAACCGATTGAACCACATGCGCTGCAACGACGTTTCGAGATAGTCACCCTCGATCGGCGAAACACCGCCCATGCGATGTGCGTCTTCGGTGGCCGCTTCGACGACGACGTCCATCACATCGTCATGCGTGACGATGCCCACGAGCCGGCCGCTCGCGTCGATCACCGGAATCGAGAGGGAGTCGTAGCGCGCCATCTTGTTGGCGACTTCTTCGCGGTCTTCGTCAACCTGAACGGAAACGATATCGCTTTCCATCACTTCCGAGACGAGCGTATTCGGCCGCGCCATGATCAGGCTTTTGAGCGAGATCGAGCCGAGCAGATGACGATCCGACCCGAGGACGTAGATGTTGTATATCATCTCGTTGTTCGGAGCTTGCAGTCGGAGCCGCGAGATCGCTTCACCGCAGGTAATATCGTCCGGCACACTGGCATACTCGGTTGTCATCACCGCGCCCGCGCTTTGCTCGGGATACGAAAGCAGCTGGCGAATGTCCTGCCGCTCGGCCTTGGCGATCAGCGGGAGCAGTTCTTCGACCACGGACTCGTCGAGCCGCTTGAGCAGATCGACGCGATTGTCGGGGGCCATCTCCTCGAGCAAGGCCGACATTCGCTGCCGCCCCGCCCCGTGAACCATCTCGTCTTGCTTGCTGTTGGAATAGTACGAAAAGATGTCGGCCTGCACCGCGAGCGGCGCGTGGCTCAGGACGCGCCACGTTTCATCCGTATCGAGCCCTTCGGTGAAATCGGCGACCGTCGCGGGATGCAATTCGGTCGTCACCTCGATCAGCCCTTGATCATCCTGTTCGGCCAGCATCAGCCGAAGTTCGGGAATCAGAATAGGGTTGATCAAGGGACACCTGAGTATACGAACGAAAAAGACTAGGGTGGCAGGGGACGAACGAAGTGAGGGCCGGGAGGGTTGGCTTGGAACTGTGACTAAAAAACGCGAGAACGCGACGCCGAGCGTTCCGGGTCTTCCCGTTGGTCAGACCCGGGCACCCAGAGTCAAACGAATTGACAGTACAATCACCAATCTGTTTGACAGCATCTTACTCGCCAAGGGGGAAACCGGGAAATCAGCGCACTTTTCTTCGCCGGTTGTTCGCCTATGATGAATGAACCAAAGTTCAGGCTTTCTAGCCTGACACCCGCAGTGCCATCGACGGAGTAGAAATGCCTTTTGAACCCAGTAGCGCTGATCTGCGAAGACTTTTGCGCAGGGATCGTCGAACTGTGTCAGGCTGGAAAGCCTAACTTACGCGCTGAAAATCGCGTCCCCAGAGACCGCGTTTGAATCCAAATTTTAAAATCCTCGACACCTCTTCTTTTGCTTGGCTATGGTCTCGATGCTTATCCGCCGGCTAGGGCTTCTGATCCTCTGTCTTGGCATGATCCCGTTAGCAGCGGCCCAAGAACCGGAGCCAAAATTTGCCACCCGCGCGGAACGCGGCCAGTGGCTGCTCTTGAACAAGGCGTTCCTCCCGCCGGATTTCGACCAAGAGACGTTCGACCAGCTTTGGCAGCGTTGGGAAGAGCCCGCCCGCAGCGCGGCAGAAAAAGCCTCGCCCGACGAGCGGCGGAAGTTGCTTTATGCCCGCTATGGGTTGACCGAGCGGCCAGATGACCCGCTGCATCGGCCGATGCAGTACGTCGTCTCAAAGGACGGGCAATGGTCGATGAATTGTTTGGCTTGTCACCAGGGGACTCTCGCCGGCCAAGTAATCCCTGGTCTTGCCAATGCCCAGTACAACATGCAGTCGCTCTACGAAGATGTGCGCAATACGAAAATTCCGCTGGGGAAGAAACCAACACACATGGATGTCGGCTCGGCGCTGCTTCCGCTGAGTACCAGCCGCGGCACGACCAATGCCGTCATGTTTGGCGTCGTGCTGCTCAACTTTCGCAAGCCCGACCTCAGCCTTGATAAAGCGCGTCCGTTGCCGACATTGACGAACCACGATCACGACGCGCCGGCGTGGTGGCATTATCACCGCAAGAACTCGATCTACATCGACGGCTTCGCGCCCAAGGGGCATCGGCCGTTGATGCAGTTCTTGCTCGTCGAGCAAAACGGACCGGCCGAGTTCGCGAAATGGGAGGGTGACTTTGCCGATGTCAGTGCTTGGCTGGAATCCCTGCGGCCGCCGAAATTTCCCGACGCCATCGATGCGAAACTCGCGGAGAAGGGACAATTCCTCTTCAACACAACATGCTCCAAATGCCACGGCACTTATGGCGAAGGTGGCAAGTGGCCAGGTCGCATGGTGTCGCTCGATGTGGTCGGGACCGATCCACAACGTTCGCGCGGACTTTCGGTCAAGCAACGCGAGCACTACGCCACGAGTTGGTTCGCGCGTGCCGGCAAAGACCGCGTCACAACGAACCCCACGGGCTACGTCGCCCCGCCGCTCGACGGCATCTGGGCCAGCGGGCCCTATTTTCACAATGGTTCGGTGCCAACATTGGCTGGCGTCTTGGAGCCGCGCTTGCGGCCCGTGGTTTGGAAGCACAACGGGGATCAGCGAGATCCGCAATTGATCGGAGTGTCGTATGAAAGTTTGGCCGAAGTTCCGGCCACGGCAAAAACCGCGAGCCAAAAACGCGAATACTACGACACACGCGAGACCGGCAAAAGCAACAGCGGCCACGACTTCGCGAAGACGCTCGATAAAGATCAGAAGCTGGCGTTGCTCGAGTATTTGAAGACGTTGTAGTCCCGGCTGTGCCGGGCAGCGAGCAGATTGTCTAACTCCAGCAAGCTCCGCAGGCAGCAAGCGCGGGCGAAGCTAGGTGTTCTGCCAAAGTCATTGCTTTGAACAGGCCGCTGCGTTTGTGCGGCAGAGCCGCACCTACGATTTTGACGCCTCCGGTTTGATTTCGGCGTCGAATGAGATGAGAATGCGTTCTCGTTTCTTCTTTGCATCTTTCAGGCGAGGCACGCGTGTCTGCTCGTTTCATCTTCAGTTTGCTTCTCGGCGTTCTTCTGGTCACGCAAGCTCAAGCCGCCGAACCTGCGCCTCCCAACTTCATCGTCATTCTGATCGACGACCTGGGCCACACCGATCTCGGCTGCCAAGGGAGCGAATTTTATCAGACACCCGAGCTAGATCGTTTGGCGAAGGAAGGCGTGCGTTGCACCAATGCGTATTCGGCTTGCACAGTTTGCTCGCCAACGCGCGCGGCGATGATGACGGGCAAGTACCCCGCGCGGCTGCACATCACCGATTGGATCGCGGGCCACAATCGGCAGTTTGCGAAGTTGAAGATTCCCGATTGGCAAAAATCGTTGCCGCTCGAAGAAAAAACAATTGCCGAAGTTCTCGCCGAGCGCGGGTACATCAGCGCGAGCTTCGGCAAGTGGCATCTTGGCAACGAAGGACAATTGCCAACCGACCAGGGCTTTGCCTCGCACGTCGGAGGTCTGATGCACGGCCAGCCGCCGAGTTACTTCGATCCGTATAAATTGCCGCTCGTGCCGAACCGCAAAGAAGGCGAATATCTCACGGATCGCTTGACAGATGAGGTCACGGATTTTCTCGCGGAACGAGCCAAGGAACCGACGAAGCCGTTCTTTGTCTACCTGCCGCATTTCGCAGTCCACACGCCGTTGCAAGCCAAGCCTGAGATGATCGCTGCGGCCAAAGAGCGCGTCACGGAAAGCAACCCGCAAAAGAACCCGACTTATGCCGCGATGGTCAAGAGCATGGACGAGAGCGTCGGCCGGATTCGCGCGAAGCTCGACGAACTGAACCTGAGCAAGAACACGATCGTGATCTTTACCTCGGACAACGGCGGGCTGATCGGTCCCACGTCGAATCCGCCATTTCGCGCGGGCAAGGGTTCCGCGTACGAAGGGGGCGTCCGCGTGCCGTTCATCGTTTGGGGACCGGGCCACATTCCCGCGGGCAAGACCGAAGCGACACCGATGATCACGGTCGATGTCATGCCAACGCTCGCCGAATGGGCAGGCGTCAAGAAGTTGCCCGCCGATGTCGATGGCGTATCGCTGGCGCAGTTGCTGACCACGCGAACACCGCTCGTCTCGCGTCCGCTCTACTGGCATTACCCCCATTACCATCCCGGCGGAGCGACGCCGTACAGCGCGATCCGCGATGGCGATTATCGGTTGGTCGAGTTCTTCGAAGATGGCAAGGTTGAGTTGTACAACCTGAAGAACGACGTCGCGGAGAAGACGGACCTCGCAAGCGCGGAGCCAAAAAAGACGGCCGAATTACGGCAGAAGCTGACTGATTGGCGAGCGAAGGTCAGAGCGCAATTGCCGACGAAGAATCCGGATTTCGATGCGCAGAAAGATGGCGCGAAGCAAAACAAGAAAGCCGCAGCAAAGAAATAAGCTAGCGGAATTGCGGATCCAAGGAGGTAAACTCCTTGGCTTTGTGGCATATCTTAGTTGCGATGCTAGCGTAGCTTGGCGTTAAAACCGGCAAACTTTCTCTAATCGTTAAGCCTTGCCAAAACCGATAAACCCTGAAAGGGACTGTTGTAAAAACGCAACCTAGAGTTGCGAAACAGATTCCCGCGATGCCGACTTTCAACGTCGTGCATCGCAGTTACTTCAGGGTGATCACATGCTTGTCATCTTCGGATGCTTGTTCGTTTGCGGCGCGGTCCTCGGCGGCTTTTCGATGGCCGGCGGGCAGTTCATGGCCCTCGTCCATCCGTCCGAAGTCGTGACCATTGGCGGCGCCGCGCTCGGCGCGATGATCATCATGTCGCCGTCGAAGGTTCTCAAGGATCTGATGAAAGGCCTGATCGCGACGATGAAGGGTTCGCCGTACAACAAACTTGCGTACGAAGATCTTTTCAAGGCGATGTACGATCTGTTCAAGCTCTCGCGCCGCGAAGGTCTCCTCGCGCTGGAAAAGCATATCAGCGATCCGCACAAAAGCGACCTCTTTAACAAGTACCCGAAGTTCGCTCACAACCATCATGCGGTCGAATTTGTCTGCGGCGGGATTTCGCCCGTCATCGACGGCACGATCAAGCCGGACCAAATTCCGCAGATGATGGAAAGCGAAATTCGCATCATCGAAGATGAGCATCATCAAGTGATTGACGTCCTTTCAAAAACCTCCGACGGCATGCCGGGGTTCGGGATCGTCGCAGCGGTGCTCGGCATCGTGATCACGATGGGTGCCATCAGCGGGCCTGTCGAAGAAATCGGTCACAAGGTCGGGGCGGCGCTCGTCGGGACGTTTCTCGGGATTCTGATCTCGTACGGCTTCCTGGCCCCGCTCGCAGTCCGCATGACATTTATCGGGCACGCCGAATCGGCTTACCTGAAAACGATCGTCGCGGCGATCTCGGGCTTCGTGAACGATCTTCCTCCCAAGGTCGCACTCGAAAGCGCTCGCCGTAACGTCGGCAGCGAATTTCGTCCGACGCGCACCGTCATGGAAGGCTGGTTCGCGGCGGTGGATAAGGGAGGGTAAGCAGGAGGACAGGATTGCAGGAGACAGGGAAGAAAACGATTGCACAGAGTGAAAGCTATTTCAGCGCCAACCCAAGCCAACTCATCGCGCAGCGATGCGTTGGAGCCGAAACAACAAACTTTTAACGCAAGAGCAAACACATGGCTGGCGGCGGCGGAGCATGGAAAGTGGCGTACGCGGACTTTGTGACCGCGATGATGGCCTTTTTTATGGTCATGTGGCTCGTTGCGCAAAGTGACAAAACCAAAAAAGCGGTCGCTGAATACTTCAGCAATCCGGGCAAGTCGGCGATGAAAAACGGCGGCGGGTCGGCCATGTTGCCTGGGCGAACCAAAGATCCCAACGGTCCCTCGGCCACGCTGACGCATGGCAAATCCGGCAGCGGTTCTGGCACGAATCCGCTGAAATCCGGGAACCAGGTTCCGCTCGCCGGCATCATCGATCAATTGCCGGATACGGACGCCGAAGACGTGAGCGCAAATTCCAAGCAGCCGACGCGGCTAGTGATCAAACCGCAGAAGTCGCGCGGCTACGGTGTGCAGATTCAGTTCGACGAAAACAGCGCCGAGTTGAACGAGCTCGCGCTGACACGGCTCAAACGACTGATGCCCGAACTGCGCGGCAAGCCGAACAAGATCGAAATCCGCGGCCATACGACGCATCGACCCGTGCCAACCGATGGCCCGTTCGCCGATAGTTGGCAATTTTGCTATGCACGGAGCCGCGCGGTGATGGCCTACTTCGAAGAGCAAGGGATCGAAGCCGCGCGCATGCGCCTCAGTCAAGGCGGTCCCTTCGAACCGGCCACAACAAGCGAAGACGAGTTCCGCCATCAGAACGCGCGGGTCGAGATCTTTTTGCTCGACGAATATGTGCGCGATGCGACGGGCAATACAGCGTCGAAGTGATTTTTTGTAGCCCGTAGCGTTAGCGAGGGCGACAAAAAGCGTTGTGAGCCGATAGTGCTGGACTTCGTCCAGCGTCCCTTGCTTACGCTGCGGGCTGCTAAATTACGCCCAGCTCACGCCGCGCTCGCCCGCATCGATTCGCCCGATGCGGAAACTCTCTTCGCCCAGGTCGCAGAGCTGCTTCTGGATGCTGTCAGCGTAGAACTCGTTGACGACCATCACGAGGCCGAGGCCCATGTTGAAAACCTGATCCATTTCTTTCTGCTCGACATCGCCGAGACGCTGCATCCAGCCGAAAATCGGCGGCGGCGTCCAGCTTTCGCGGTCGATCACCGCATGACAACCGGCGGGCATGATTCGCTCGAGGTTTTCGTGCAACCCACCGCCTGTGATGTGCGCGATGCCGTGCACGATGCTCTTGCGGCTGTAGTGCCGCATGACGCCGCGGACCGCTTTGGCGTAAATCTTCGTGGGGCGAAGCAACGCATCGCCGACGGTTTCACCTAGCTCTTCGATGTGTTCATCGACGGTGAACCCGCCAATCTCGAAGACAATCTTTCGCGCGAGACTGTACCCATTGGAATGCAACCCGCTCGATGCGACGCCAATCAAGACATCGCCCGGGGCAATCGCACGGCCATCGATGAGCCGACGCTTCTCGACGACGCCGACGACAAACCCGGCGAGATCGTAATCGCCACGGGCATAGAGATCGGGCATGATCGCCGTTTCGCCGCCGAGGAGAGCGCAGTCACTTTGTAGGCAACCCTCGGTGATACCGCTGACGATCTGTTCGAGCAACACCGGATCGTCGTGCGACATCGCGACGTAATCCAGGAAGAACAGCGGTTCCGCGCCGCAACAGAGTGCGTCGTTAACGCTCATCGCGACCAGATCAATGCCGACCGTGTGGTGACGATTGGCGTTCATCGCGACCTTGAGCTTCGTCCCGACGCCATCGGTGCATGAGACGAGAACCGGGTTGTCGTACTTGCGCGCGAAGAGCTTGTCGGCGAAGTCGAGCTGAAACAGACCGGCGAAGCCGCCATCGAGCGGCAGGACGCGCGGGGAATAGGTTCGATGCAAAAGCCTCGGCAGGCGGGCCATACTCTGGCGATAGATATCGAGATCAACCCCGGCGTCTTTATAAGTAACTTTGGCCATGCGCGTGGCGACTTTTCTCGATCAAGTTGAATGCAAGCGGGTGCGGGGCAAAGATGAATTGTAGAAATCGGCGGCGCGGACTGTCAAACGGCCGGAGTTACGGCAAATTCTCGAAAAAGCTGCTTGTACTGCCCGAGTTCTAATTGATAATGGGGCAGTCGGCGTTGAACTGGACATCGATTCCAACGGGCGAAATTGTATGAATCAAAAATCATTGGCGTTGTATCTTGCACTTTGCGGGATTGGCCTGGGTCTTCTAGCCGTGACGTCAGACGCTCTGCGCGCGAGCGCGGCCGAAGAAAAAACGGCCGTCAAAGTTTCCGATTATGCTCCGGCCGAAGATCTAATCGCGGCGCAGAAGTATTTCCTGTCGCAACTCGAAGAGCCTTTGTCCAACAAGGCGGAGTATGCCGAGGATTTGCAAGAACGAACCAAGAAAAACGCGCTGGTTCTGGCCGTTATCACCATGAATTTGGGTCTACACGACACAGCAAATCCAGCGCAAGCTTCGGCGGCCGTCGTTTTTCCATCGGCAGTAGATTTGGCGGCCAAGGTCAAGGACTACGATCAAGCCAAAGCGGCTTACGACAAATTGCAGACATCTTTTGACAATTCTCTCAAGGCGACTGAACCGCTGACTTGGGTCATGGTCCGCGGCCAAGGGGCAATGATGAAGAAGACTAACGAGTTGAATTCGGCGATCAAGCGGAACCTGACGCCGGCGCGCTTCGAGAAGCAACTCGACGCGCTGAAGTACCAATCAGCGACGATGGCCGCGATTGGCCAAGCGACGTTCTTGGATAAGCATCACGTCAAGGATCCGACGGAACACCCGACTTACGAAAAATATGCGGTCGAATTCCGCACGGCGGCGGCCGACTTGAACAAGGCGGTTCACACGGCGGATCAGGCCGCGGCCCTAAAAGCATTTGCCCGAATGGAACGGTCTTGTCATACTTGTCACCAAAAGTTTGATCCACCCAAGAAGTAATTTCGCCCATCATTATTGCTAATGCTCCGCTGTGATTCGAACGCTCCTCTTCGAGTCGCCGCTAAACGGAGAGATTTTCTGCTCACGCGTACGCTGCAAACCACTTTTCGCAAGCTAGAATTGCACTTGATCGGTTAGGAAGACTTTGCCGCGCGACGGCCGAGTTTTCCCAGGAGATAGGATTCTTCCAAGTCGGATGAGCGGATCGCGGAGCGTCCGAAATATGCCACATGTCGCCTAGTTCTTCCGTCACTCGACGGACTAGGTGGTATTGTTCTAAGGCCCATTACACCCTTCTCCGTTGGGCTTTCGTGTCCTGAGCACTTCTGGCCCTAGTCACTTTGGAATGGAACCGATGCTTCGCCGAATTCCGCATTCCCACCCTGCCCTCCACTTTACGACGGCTTTGCCCTACGGCGCGCTGTTACAAGAAGGCGGAGTGCAATTCAATGTCTTTAGCCGCTCCGCCACCGCGATGCGGTTGCTTTTATACGATCGAGTTGACGACCTTGAGCCTTCGGAAATCATTTCTTTTGACCGCGAGAACGATCGCTGGGGCGATGTCTGGAGCGCCTACATCCCCGGTCTTGGCCCTGGGCAGCTTTACCACTTTCAAGCGGATGGTCCGAACGCCCCTGAAAAGGGACACCGCTTCGATGGCCGCGCGCGGTTGATCGATCCGTACTCGAAGGCCCTCGCCGGCAAGTTCCTGCCGAGCGAAGACGGTATTGTTCGTCCGCCGAAGTCGGTCGTCGTGGATGACCGGTTCGATTGGGGCGGCGATCGACACATCAAGCGCAGCCTCAGCGACACCGTCATCTATGAGATGCACATCCGTGGGTTCACCAAAGATAGTTCCAGCGGCGTTACTCATCCGGGAACTTATCTCGGGGTCATTGACAAGATTCCCTATCTGAAATCGCTTGGCGTCACTGCCGTCGAGTTGATGCCAGTGCATGAGTTCCCAACCGAGGCACCGAACGGGCAAAAACTTGAACGCCCAAACTACTGGGGCTATGACCCGCTGGCCTTTTTCGCGCCGCATCGCGGCTACGCGGCCGGCACGGAACCAGGCTGCCAGGTGCGCGAGTTCAAGCAAATGGTCCGCGCGCTGCATCAAGCCGGGATCGAAGTCATCCTCGACGTCGTGTTCAATCACACGGCCGAAGGCAACGAGTTCGGCCCGACGCTCAGCATGAAAGGCCTCGAGAACCAGGTCTACTACATGCTCGGCAACGGCGGCAGCACCTACAAAAACTTCACCGGTTGCGGCAACACCATCAACGGCAATCACCCGATCGTCCGCGAGATGATCTTCCTCTGCCTGCGGCATTGGGTGCTGAATTATCACATTGACGGCTTCCGGTTCGATTTGGCTTCGATCTTGAGCCGCGATAGAAACGGCGAAGTCATCGCCAACCCGCCGGTCGTCGAATTGATCGCCGAAGATCCGCTGTTGGCTGATACCAAGGTCATCGCCGAAGCGTGGGACGCCGCCGGTGCGTATCAAGTTGGGTCGTTTGCGAACATTCGTTGGTCCGAATGGAACGGGCGGTATCGCGATGATATCCGCCGTTACTGGCGCAGCGATGTCGGCATGACGGGGCATCTTGCAACGCGGATCTCGGGTTCGAGCGACCTCTACCAAACGAGCGGCCGCCAGCCGTATCACAGCATCAATTTTATCACGTCGCACGATGGCTTCACGATGAACGACCTCGTGTCGTACGAGCAGAAGCACAACGAAGACAACGGCGAAGGGAACCGTGACGGCGACAATCACAACCTAACGTGCAACTACGGCGTCGAAGGCCCGACCCGCCGCAAGAACATTGAAGTCATTCGCGTACGGCAACTCAAAAACATGCTCTCCACACTGATGCTCAGCCAGGGCGTGCCGATGTTGGTGATGGGTGATGAATGCCGCCGGACGCAACGCGGCAACAACAACGCTTACTGCCAAGACAACAACATGTCCTGGTTCAATTGGAAGCTAGTCGAAAAGAACGAAGAGCTGTTCCGCTTCACACAAGCCTTGATCGCCTTTCGCAAGTCGAATCCAACGCTCCGGCGCACGGACTTCCTCAAGGGGCACTCGGACGTTCCGGGAGCTTTGCCCGATGTCAGTTGGTACGATGTGAGCGGCCGGCCAGTGAATTGGGAGACGCTCGATTGCACGCTGACATGCGTGTTTGGACGTGCTCCGGCTGCCGCTGACAACGCCTACTATGGGCAAGAACCGCGGCATGTGATGATCATGACCCATTCGGGCATCTTGCCGCGCGACGTGGTCGTGCCGGAAGCGGTGCGCGGGATCACTTGGCGTAAGTTCATCGACACCTCGGCCAGTGCGCCGCACGATATCTTTCCCGACATGGACGGGCCGTTCTTGTCGGCACAGGGAATTGTCTCGATGGGGGATCGATCGCTGGTCTGCTTCGTGTCGGCCTCGCCGACCGAAGACGATTGGACGCCGTCGGCGGATTTGTTGAGCAAAATGGATACGAGCTTGAAGAAGATCTAAAAAAGCGATCGTCAGTAGTAGCCCGCAGCGTAAGCAAGGGTGGGAAAAACTCTTCACACTCCCTTGCTTACGCGTCGGGCTGCTAAAGACACCGCCAAAATTTGTTACAGGATTGCCGGGGAAGTGACGTCTGGTATGATCACGGAACACAGCACCGAGATTGTACTGCGTCCCTCCCCGGCTATTTTTGTAGCCAAGGTCGTAAGCCTTGGACGTTAACGCTCTGAATCGACGATTGTGGCAAGGCATCCAAAGTCTCAGGACTTTGGCTTCAGGAGAAGTCAAACTTCATCTATTGAGGGCTGATCATGGTCTATCTCCCACGAATTCTAACCTGTTGCTTGGGTTTGTCGGCATTCGCTGCGACTCTTGTTTTCGCGCAAGCACCCGCGAAAAAACCTGCGGCTCCGGTCCCCCTCAAATCGGCGGACGCGAAAAAGGGCGATGCCAAAACCGCAGCCAAAGACACCGGGCCGTTGGCGCTGAAAGATGTCTTAGCGCTACGCCAGAAATTTCAGCCGGACGATGTCTTGGCCAAGGCGCTCGAACGCGGCATCGATTTCGAAGTGACCAAAGCGATTCAAGCGCAACTGAGTAAGTTGGGTTTTACCCCGGTCCAGTTGGAGAATCTTGCGACGGCCAAGGGGATCGAACCGTTGCCGGCCATCGTGGCAGGGAGTCAATTGCTGGAAGACGAAGCCTCGCGCGACCACTTCAACAAGCAAATCACCGAGATCACGGCCGAGGCCGCGAAAGATCTCACGCCCGTGCAGACGCCCCATCTCACGCTCTGGGCCCCCAAGAATATCCAACCCGCTGTCTTGGGCGTGCTCAAGAAACTCGACCTGATCCTGGAAACGAAATTTCAAGAGCCGCTGCGCTCGGGTTTGGACAAACGAACCGCGCATATCGTGCTGCTGCGAAACACTTCAGAAACGTTAGCGTGGATTTCGAAGCATTATGACGTAATGAATGTTATGACGGATGATCCCGGCGGCAAAGAGGGGCATGTCAAACGTTACGCCAATGGCGTCATGATGGACCACGTTTGCATTCTGAATCTAGAATCCGTCGATCCGCGCATCTTGCAGAATCATTTGGCGCTGTATACCGGCTACATGGCGATGCTGCAGCTCGGAGGATACAAGCTCGATAAACCCTTGGTCACCGGATTCGCCAATGAGCTCGAAGCGGCTCTCGTCGGAGCTCCCGCCATCCCGATCGTCGGCCGGGAATATGGCGCCGAGGATCGAAATCCCAACGGCGGAGGAAAGCCCTGGCCGCTGATTGCCAAACAACGATTAGCCGCCGGGAAAATAACGACGCCTAGCGCGTTGCTCAAAATGACAACGGCGAAGATGAATATCCCGGAGTTTGTCGAGAGCTGGACACTCGTCGATTTGCTCGTCCGCGATCGAGTCAAGTTCGGGAAACTGGTCTTGAAACTTCGCGAAGAGCCGGATGGCCTGAAGGCCATCGAAGCTGTTTACGGCTGGAACGAAGAGCAGCTGGCGAAACAGTGGATCCAGCACATTGCCAAGTAAGACTCGTCCTCGTCTTTACTCGCTGAATGTTCGAAAAACGTGTTCAGCGCCATCCCAAGCCTGCGGATGGTATGCCCATCCGTAGGAGAAGTTCTCAATTTTGAAAAACCGCAGTTACTTCTCGCCAGCTATTTTGTGACGCTACTAAATCGGGTTGTAGCGATTTTAACTTCTATTCACGCGCTGGCGTGATTCTGGCCGTCGGCGGGATTCCGTGACCTACACTTGTACGTCTCGAAATCCGTCAATTTCTCCACCGCGCGACCATGTCCTCGCCCTATCGTATCCACGTCCATTCGTCTTGGACCGCCTTGGTCTATCGCGGACTCGATGTGCTGTGGATGGTCATCGGACTGTGGGCCGCGTTGCAATTTCCGCATCCGCGGCAAGAATTGTTGCTCTCGGCCGCGGCGGCGCTGACGGCGTTTCTGCTGTTGGCCGAAGTCGTCGGTCTCTACCGCAATTGGCTCGGCACGCCGATGCAGCGGGAGTTGTTTACGGCGGTCTTGGTTTGGATCGGCACGGCAGGCTTGCTCGCGACCGCGGTGCTTCTGAGCGGTTACGAGATGACACTCACGCGGCCCGAGTTATTGCGCTGGCTGGTGCTCGAACTTAGCGGGTTGCTCGGCGTGCGCGTCGTGTTTCGCGGCATCCAGCAAGTCCTCCGCGCCAACGGCATCGGCACGCGGAATTATGCCATCGTCGGAATCAACGAACTCGGCTTTGAGCTGGCCCGCAATATCGAACAGTCGCCGGACCTGGGCCTGAAATTCGTCGGCATGTACGACGATCGGCTCAAGGATCGGCTGCCCAGCATTCCCGCGGAATTCGGCGCGCAAGTCGGCAACATCGACGAACTCGTCAAACTGGCGCATTGCGGCGACATCGAACAGATTTACATCACGTTCCCGATGCGGGCTGAAGAGCGCATTAACCGGGTACTCAATCGCTTGAGTGACACGACGGCCAGCGTCTATGTGGTGCCGGACTTCTTCGTCTTTGAATTGCTCCACTCGCGCTGGACGCAGATCGGCAACTTGCCCGCCGTCAGCGTGTTTGAAAACCCGTTCTATGGCGTCGATGGGCTCGTGAAGCGTGTCCTCGATGTGGTCATCGGGTCGGCGCTGTTGATAGCCCTCGCGATTCCGATGCTCCTGATCGCGATTGCGGTCAAGGTCACATCCCGTGGGCCGATCATCTTCCGCCAGAATCGCTATGGGCAAGACGGGCGAGAGATTCGCGTCTGGAAATTCCGCTCGATGAAGGTCACCGAAAACGGCGGCAAGATCGTACAGGCCACGCTCAACGATCCGCGCATCACACGGCTCGGCGCGTTCCTCCGCCGCACATCGCTCGACGAGCTGCCGCAATTGATCAACGTCATTATGGGGAGCATGTCGTTGGTTGGCCCACGCCCCCATGCCACGGCACACAACGAGCAATATCGCAAACTGATCCCCGGCTACATGCTCCGCCACAAGGTCAAACCGGGCATTACCGGCCTGGCGCAGGTCAACGGTTGGCGCGGTGAAACGGACACCGACGAGAAGATGCAAAAACGCGTCGAGTTCGACCACAAGTACATCCGCGAATGGTCGCCGTGGCTCGATATCAAAATCTTGTTCCAGACGGTCTTCACGGTCCTCAAAGGAAACAACGCTCGGTAAAAGACCAAGTACGCATCATGTTGAACCGGGCACCTCACGGTGCCCGCTCGCGTTTCTTTCAACACCGCGAGCGGGTGACGTAAGTCACCCGGTTTTGTTTGAGCATGTTAGTTGGCGGCCGCAATCCTTGCTTGCATGAAATTCAGGCCTATCTATAATGCACGCAAATTCCCTGGCCTGTCTATTTTGACAAAGGATGCCTGCGATGGTCGATGATTCTGGTCGCGTGCGGCAGATTGCGTGGCTCGACGTCTTTCCCTGGCTCCGCTTGGCCAAATGCCCTCGGCTGTCGATCACACTGAGCTTGATCCTGCTCGGGTTTGCCGGCTGGCTCGGGATGGCCGCTGGCTGGCGGTTTTTCTCCTACTGTTGGGATAGCAGTACCGATCAGGTCGTCGTGGATAATCGCGCCGCTCTGTCACGTTGGCCGTGGGAATATCGAGTTGTGCCGTACGACTCGTTAGCACTCAAACTGCCGAGCTACGACACGATCGCCGAATCTTCGGCGGCATTGGTGAGAACAGCCCGAGATTTGAGCCGACCGGTGATCTCGCTGTTCGATCGGCGCTTGTCGTTCAGCGGTTTCTGTTACTTTTTGTGTTGCACGATCTGGGCCATCTTGGTCTGGTCGATCTTTGGCGCGGCGATCACCCGGATCGCGGCGCTGGCTCTCACGCGCGATCACAAGCTGGGCTTGCGCGGCGGGCTGTCGTTTGGGTTGCTGCGTTGGCCATCGTATTCCGGCGGACCAGCGCTGCCTCTGATCGCTTGCCTGATGCTGGCGATTCCGCTGCTGTTCTTGGGTTGGATTGCACGGCTGGATGCGGGCGCGTTTTTTGTGGGTTTGATTTGGCCGCTGGCGTTGGTCGGCGGCGGCATGATTGCGTTGTTGGCGTTGGGATTGTTTTTATGCTGGCCACTGATGTGGCCGACGATTAGCACCGAAGTCACCGATTCGTTTGACGCCCTGAGCCGTTCGTATTCCTACACACTGCATCGGCCGCTGCGCTATTTCGGCTATGTCATGTTTGCCGGTATTCTCGGGGCATTGCTGCTCGTCATCGTTTCATTGATCGTCGAGCTGATTCTGGAAATGACGCTCTGGGGCTTCTCGATCGGAGCTGGGATTCCGCGTCTCAACGAGTTGAATGCCACGGTGATCAACGGCGAGCAAGGAGCAATTTTTCGCGGAGCGCATCATCTCTTTGCGTTTTGGAATCACCTGCTTGTGCTGATTCCATTTGCTGTCGCGGCCAGTTACTTCTGGACGGCGATGACGCAAATTTATCTCCTGCTCCGCCGCGATGAAGACGGGGCGGAACTCGACGAGGTCTTTCTCCCGGCGCAGGACAAGGAGTTCGGCCTGCCGCCGCTCAAAACGGATGCGGCTGGCGTGCCAACGGTTGCTGACCCGAAGCCACCGACAGGCAATTCGCCGGATGATACGGCGCTGGGGAGTTAAACCGTTAACGCCGCAACAAAGCTCTCAATAAAGCCGCCGTTGGTATCGGCGGGCATTTCGTGGCACGCTGATCAGCGATTGAAACGCCGAGCGGAAAAGACGCTCCTCAGAGTGGCCTTCTCGCCCCGCGAGAAGGGTTTCGTTTGAGCCTGATTCCTATTTCAGCCAGCTTCTTAAATAGAGCGTCCACTCACTTCCTGCTGACGGGGTCAGCAGGCCTCTTGGAATCGCCGCCGCGTGAAATGATGCACTG
Source organism: Pirellulales bacterium (assembly GCA_041736895.1). GTDB lineage: Bacteria > Planctomycetota > Planctomycetia > Pirellulales > JALHPA01 > JANRLT01. Next base: position 14,633 of record JBGSSS010000202.1, on the reverse strand, counting down.
CCCGATTGCGGCATTTTTTGACGCGTGGGCAAAAACTCACGTTACGAACTTGCCGCGATCTCTTGCATTCCCCGATCGAACTGCCCCCGCGTAAGAACTGCGTCGTAGCCGGCTTCCTGCGCCGCGGCGAGTTTCGTTTCGTGGACATGCGGGGCGTAGGCAATCAATCGCAGCGGCTTGACGCATGACGCCTCGCGCAGCGCCGCGAGTGTCGTGGCGGCTTCGACGCCGGGCGCACTCAAGTCGACGCAGGCCGTGGTGATGTCGTTCGCCGCAAGCGCTTCCGTGGCTTTTTGGACCGACATCGCGACAAAGGCTTCTTTGCCAACGGCACGCGCAGCCATTTGCACGCGCGAGGTGAACATCAGATCGGCGGTGAGGAGGAGGAGGGACATGAGTTGCAGGGTTTTTGGTGTGAAAAAATTGAGCGGTTCGTTCTTGCGAACGAACCGCTCGAGCTTCTTGGTGTTGTCAGAGTCTTGCGACGTTCACGTTACCAAGCTGGAGCTTGGTAACGAGGGGCGGACACCTTACTCCGGCTTTTCGCCGCCGAGGAGCCGCAGGAGGTTGGCGCTGCCGCCGCCTCCCCCGCTGTTGAGCGTGATCTCGGCGTTCAGCACCTTTTCGATGTACGCCGAGAGCTCTTGCAGGTGAGCCTTGCTGTAGGAATCGAGCTTGATCTCCTTATCCAACAGCGTGGTGATCTGCTTGTTCAGGCTCTTGATCTCCATTCGGGCGATACTTTGGCAATCGTGCGGCGCGTCGGTTTGGCCGAGCGCGAGTTTGGTCATCCGATCAAGGTAATTCCGCTGTAGGTTTCTACGCAGACTGCTGATCGCCGGCTTGCGGTCGGTGAATTCGCCTTCCTTGGTCGACTCGAGCTCGCTGTAGATCGACGCGGTCAACTTGTGCAGCAATTCGGCTGTCGTAAACGCGTCCTTGTCCGCGGCGACGCGCAGTTCCGAATCGTACAACCGTTCGAGCGTCAGCGGCGAAAGCAACTGGCTCAACACGCGGTCTTGCCACATCGCCACGCTGTCGTGGATCGCGTAGTCGGTCCGGCTCGGAATCTTGGAACCCCAGTGCGACCAGCGTGTCGCGGCCAGGTAGTTGTACAACGCCGGCGGAAACTCGAACGGCTTGTCGCTAAAGACGCGTTCGCTCAATAGCTCGAGCGTATCGCGCTGTTGCTTGGCGTCCGTGACGATGAACGGGGCCTTGGCACCCTTGTCCCCCTTGTGGCTGCGGCTGACTTCGATCCCGCCGATGTTGCGGGCGGTAAAGAACATCGCTTGACCATACTTCGACAGCAACACGCCGAACGTCCGGCGAGCTTGTTGATAGCCTTCGCCTTCCTTGACGACGCGGTCCACCAGACCCGGCCACAGATCGCTCACGAGCTTGGCTTGCTGCTTGGCGTATTCCAGCGGGTCCTTGCCCAGGTCGAACCGATTGCTCAGCGGATCAGGGTCGATGCCGCGCGTGTCTTCGTCGGTCGAGTAACGCAGCATCGGCTCGCCGCTGCGCGCTGCGATCTTTTGCAGTTCAGCAACTTCGCCTTCGGTTCCGCCCGAGAAAGGCTTGTACCCGTATTCGATCGCCCACATGTCATACGGCCCAATCGTTTGCGAGTAGAAGTCGCCTTGCTTCGCCCCCTTCGGCGCGATGTTGCCTGGCGTGTAATCCATGACCGAGCCGGTGAGTCCCGTCTCGGCGGTCTTCTTGGGGTCATTCAGTTCGGCCAGGGTGTAGACCGTGCTGGCTTTGAAGTTGTGCCGCAAGCCGAGTGTGTGGCCGACCTCGTGCATCGTCACCTCTTTGAGTGCCTGCATGATGAGCTTTTCTTTTTCGGCTTCGCTAGTCGCGCTGTCTTTGGCCAGCAGTGCCGCGGCGCCGAACGCCATGTCGAGTGTCCGGCCGTGGCTCAATTGGCACGAGCGGCAGCGGCAATTCGCTTGGTCTTCGCCCAGATTGCCGTACATTTTGTGATAGGAACGAAGATCATTCGGCCCGCCGGTCATCGCGGCAATGCCTTGCGGCGAAAAGGTTTCATACTCTTGCTTCCAGAACTGGATGAAGTCGCTGTCGAAGATAATGTCGGCGTCAAGAATCTGACCCGTCATCGGATTCACGCGCGAAGGCCCCATCGCAAAGCCGGCACCCGAGGTGATCCAGCGGAACGTGTTGTAATTGACGTCTTCGGGATCCCAATCGGCGTTGTCGGGCTGTTGGCGAACTTCGATCGCGGCGTAGATGCCGGCTTTTTCAAAGGCCTTGTTCCATTCCAAAATCCCGTCGCGGATCGGCTTGCGATACTTGATCGGAATCGTCTTTTCGAGCCAGAAGACGATCGGTTTCTTGGGCGGCGAAAGTTCGGCCGTGGGGTCAGCCTTTTGCAGATCCCAACGATTGATGTACCGCACAAAGCGATCTTCATCGGTCTTGGTCGAATAGTCCTTGAGCACGCTCAGGAAGTACCCCACGCGATCATCGGCCAAGCGCGGCTTGTAGCCGGTGTTGGGGAGCAAGCTGATCGAGTAGTGGACGTGGATCGTCGCGCCGCGCGAGTCGGCGATCGTTTCGATTTCTTGTGTGCCGCTGCTGGCGTAGGTCGCGGCGACTTCGAGTTCGACATTGTCAGGGTAGCTCTTGACCGTCGCCCAGTTCGACTTGTTGCTCGAAAAGACGAAGCCCGAGAGCACTTGAGAAAGCTGCGGAATATCGCTCATGAATACGGGCGTCAGATCGACGACCGGTGCGCCGCCCGGCGACATCGTCGCGATCGGCAAGCTATAGAGAACGCTGTCCGTGTAAGCCAAGCCCACGGCTTTGTCCTCGGGCGAGCCCTTGTTCGCGGTGAAGCGCACGTTGCGGCGGACGATGCGGATCGTGTCATCGACCTTGCGGAACTGCCAGACCCAATCGTCGCCAAAGCCCCAGCTCATGCCGCCGAGCAGTGGCTGCTGGCCGATGCCGCGGGCGATCGACATGATCATGATCAAATCTTTGTTCTGGATCGAACTGGGAATCTCGGCGTAGACCGACGTCTCTTTCTTGTGCAGCGTTATCAGCCCTTCGAGCTTTGTCGCGTCCTTGATTACCGTCGAGAATGGCGGAAACTTGGGTTTGGCTTTGGGGGTGTCATCGTCTTCGGCTACTTTGGCAGCGGCTTTGGCCGCCGATGCCGCATCGGCCTTCACGGTGTCCGGATTTTCTTTGTTCTTGGGCTCTTCGGCCGAAGCGGTGGCACTACCAAGGAGCAGCGTGCTCAAGGCCAACAGCAAACAATTCAAATGTCGAAACATACACCGACCCATGTAAATGGTTGTAACAAGCGAGTAGGAACAGACTTGGACGAAGCCGACGGCTTAATGCCGACGGGCGACAAAACTTCTTCAACACCTAAATATAACCCAGGTATCCCGGTTTACCATTGTTGGCAGGAAAAACCGGGCCTTGCTGGCGAACGTAGATGTAGAAACGATGCGACAGAACGCTTAGGTGGGTTGTGCGGACAATAATGATTGTAGGATAGTTGCTACATTCCGGCCAGAATCTGTGAATAAAACAGTCAAAAACGCAACGTTTTGCGAATTATCAATGCAACTCCAACTCACGACCAACGAGCTAGCCCGCCAAATTGCTGGCCGCTTTTTGCAGGAGTTGCCGGTTTCCATCGTCGAACAATCCGGCGGGCTGAGCGGGGCGAGGGTCTGGCGGGTCGAGTCGTCGCGGGGGACATTTGCACTGCGGCAGTATCCGACAGAGTTTCCTACGGAGGAACGGCTGCGATGGTTGCATGGTTTTCTGAAAGAAGTTCGAGATCGCGGTTGTGCGCTACTCCCCTGCCCTGTTTCCACGAGCGAGGGAGCCACCTGGATCAAGCACGAGTCGCAGCTCTGGGAACTGCTGACCTGGGTTCACGGTGAACCGCTTCTAGAAGAAAAGCCCACGCGCGAGCTGCTGATCACGGCGATAACAACCTTGGCGGACCTTCATCAGCAGTTGGAGCACGCGCATTATCACGCGCTGCCGCACTTGAAGTGGCAAGAAATGCACGCCGAGGGGATTCGCGAACGACGCCGGCTGCTGCAAGATTGGCTCACCACAGACCAAGCACAAATTGCGAAGCGCTTTCGCGGCGCGGCTTACTCCCCGACGTTATTGGCATTGTTTCATGCGCAGCAGCAAGCGCTGCAACGTCAAGGGCTTGAGCTCTTGGCAAGGCTGGATCTGGCTGCCGCGACCTTTGTCAAAATATTTCCCGTCCTCCGCGATGTTCAACCGGGGCATGTGTTGTTTCAAGAGGCACGGGTCGCGGGCTTCATCGATCTCGGGGCGATGCGACTTGATTCGGCCGCGGCCGATTTGGCTCGGTTGCTGCAACTTTGGAGATTCCCAGAGCCGGATTGGTATGCGGACTCGCTTGCGGCGTATGACAAAGTTCGACCGCTGTCGAAAAACGAACGGGTCCTCGTGGACGTCTACGATGATTCCGCCCGCTTGCTTACCGGCGTACAATGGTTGCGGTGGATCGTGCTCGAAGAGCGCGAATTTGTGAATCATGACCTTGTTGAGCAACATTGGCAGCGAATCGTCCAGGATTTGGAGCGAATCCTGAATTGCAGCACAAAAATCCATCAGTCCTAGCCGAAACAACGATAAACCACGGTCCGATTCCGAGCCGCAAGTGTTAAACTGGCGAATCTGCTGATATTGAACCCTAATTGACCTGCGGCCTGATTGCCTTGTACGATCAACATGTTAGGAGCAACATTTTTCGGGCATGTTCCGCCTTCGCGGCAGCGTCCTCCAGAAATGAAAGTGAGACCATGATTTTGAAACAGCAACAGGGAACGTTGTGTCTACGGTTGGCGTGCTTCGCGTTCGCCCTACTGTGCGGGGGGATGCTAGCGGCGCAGCCGCTAAAGGCGGCAGAGAAAGACTGGTCGAAGGGGAAGATTAATACCCTAGATTCAGCGGCGGAAATCCAGTTCAGGTTGGAACCGGCAAGCGTTGAGCCGGGAGGGAAGGCAAAGCTCTCGATCGAAATCGTTCCACAAGACTCATGGTATCTCTATGAGTGGAGTGCTAACGGAGAACCCAAAATCGCTGGCGGTGCCGGCAAGCCGATTTTGGTGCATCTCGAAGGTACCAAAGAGTTGACGATCTCTGGGCCAACGCCTTCGATCGATCCAGAACCGAAATTGATGGACGATGGGTCGATAGCCAACGTCTATAAGAAACCAATTAGTTTCGTCTACCAGATCTCTGTTCCCGCCACACAGGCCGAAGGGGAACTCGAACTCAACGGTGGCGTTGCTGTCCAAGCTTGTGACAAATCATGCTTGTTGCCCGAGGGTTTCAATTTTCGTGTCAAATTGCCGGTCACTAAAACAGCCGGTACCAAAGTGCCGGAAGCCGAATGGATCAAAGGCAACTACAACAAGATTAAAGCCCAGGTCAAAGCCGCTTCAGCCGGCAATACGGGCACGAACAAGCCGACCAAAAGCGATTCACCAACGGGAATTTCTGCAAAAGAAAATACCCCCAGCACGGATCAAAAAGCCCCGCCCGTAAAGGACATGCAGCTTGATGTCGTTGGCGGCGAAGTGAACTCACTGTCGGTGGCCCTCTTATTCGCGCTGATCGGCGGACTGATTCTGAATCTGATGCCGTGCGTGCTGCCGGTGATTGGGCTCAAAATCCTCTCGTTTGTTGAGCAAGCCGGAAAAAACCGCAAGCAAATTTTTCTGCTCAACTTGTTTTATTCGTTGGGTATTATCTCCGTTTTTATGGTGTTGGCTGCCTTGGCTGCAGCCTTTGGGTTGGGTTGGGGAGAGCAGAGTCAGGAGCCGGCGTTCAATATCTCGATGATGGCGATCATCTTTGCGATGGCACTGAGTTTTCTGGGTGTCTGGGAAATCCCAATTCCCGGATTCGCCACTACACCTGGCATCGCTCATAGCACTCAACGTGTCGGCTATGAAGGAGCTTTTGTCAAAGGTGTTATCACCACGCTTTTAGCAACACCTTGCAGCGGTCCTCTGCTCGGCACGGTGTTTGCCTTGACGGCAAAACTCCCGCCGCTGGAAATTCTATTGATTTATTTCACGGTTGGTCTTGGGATGGCGTCGCCTTATTTGATCATTGGAGCCTATCCTAAAGCGGTAAAGTTTCTGCCCAAGGCTGGTGCTTGGATGGATACCTTTAAACAGCTGATGGGCTTTGTGTTATTGGGTACCGTGGTTTGGCTTTTCACGCTCATTCTTAGTTCGTATTACATTCCTACACTGATCTTGCTGTTCTCGCTTTGGTTTGCTTTATGGATGGTTGGCCGTGTGCCAATCTACGAAACGAAATTGAAGCGTCTCAAACCGTGGCTGATTGGCGGCCCGATCGCCGGATTGCTCTCGGTGTGGGGTTTTTGGTTTTATTTGTTCTACGAGAATCCTAATGAATTGAAGTGGCAGAATTACACGCCTGCTGTCCTCAGCCAAGCAACCTCCAGTGGCAAAACGGTGCTTTTGGATCTGACCGCGGACTGGTGCGCCACTTGTAAAGCAAACCTCTTCTTTTCGATCAACCAATTCGAAGTGAAGGAACTTGTCACGCAATACGATGTGATTGCAATAAAGGCGGACCTGAGTGAGCCCTCCGCTGAAACGAAGCATTTATTAAATGTTCAGTTGCAGTCGAAATCGATCCCCGTCTTGGCCATCTATCCAGCCAATGCGCCGGACAATCCGATTATTCTGCGCGATGTTGTGACGAAAGATGCTGTTATCGAAGCGCTAAAGAAGGCCGGTCCTTCGAAGCCATCAGCGGCTAAAGTTATTACGACCGGACTAAGCAAAGAAGCCATGCGCTAGCTTTGGCAACAAGAGCAAATCATTCCTCCGGCTCTTCGTCCGGATCAAATTCCCGCGGCAAACCCGGTGTGCTGATTGTGTAATTCCCGCCGAGCCAGCGGCCGAGGTCGATCTGTTTGCAGCGCGCGCAGCAAAACGGCAACGAGGCCGCCGGCGCGGTTTTGGGATCAAATTCGGTTTGGCAAATCGGGCAGAGCATTGACTTGCAAGAAAATTTCGTCGTTACAAAGCCGCAACGAGTTTATGCCGATTGCTGCAGCGGTTCGCCGAGAACTTGGCTGACGCCCTCGTGATCGAACAGGACAGGGAAACCGCCTTTGGCGACAAAGACCGCGACGCCGTCACGAAGGACCAAAGCTTCCGGATGATCTACCTGGAAACGTTGCCCACTAAGAAGTTCTACCGTGAACACCTTGAAAGGCGCACGTTTTTGAAAGGCTCGAAGTGTTCGTTCAAAATGGTCTGAGGTCATGTTGTAATTATATCCCAAGGAAAGTTTCCCGCCAAACTTTTTTAGATTCTGCAACATTCTAGGCAATCATCACGGAGTGGCCTTATGATAAGCCAGTGGTGCGTACTTCGTAGGTGCATGAAAAATCGGGAGCGAGTCAATGCAACGGCGCGAATTCCTAGCCACCACTGCGATCCTCGGCGCGGTACCGCTGCTCCGCGCGGATGAACCGAAAAAGAAGCCGAATCTGCGTGTTGCCGTCGTCGGTCAAACCGGGCGCGGGAACTTCGGGCATGGACTCGACACGATGTGGCTCGATCTGCCTGGTGCCGAACTCGTGGCGGTGGCAGACCTTGATCCAAACAGCAAGCCGAGTCTCCTTGTCCGTACGCAAAAAGCCGCGTTCTACCACGACTACGCAAAAATGCTGGCCGAGGTAAAGCCCGACATCGTCGCGGTCGCAATGCGCTTTGTGGACAAACACCGCGAGTTGATCCTACGCGCGTTCGAAACCGAAGAAGTTCTTGGCATCTATTGCGAAAAATCGTTCTGCCGTACGCCGGCGGAAGCGGACGAGATTGTGAAGCGCGGCGTTACCTTAGCGATCGCGCATCGCAACCGCTATCATCCCGTGTTGCCGGTGATCAAGAACCTCGTCAAAGCCGGAGCGATCGGCATGCTGCTCGAATTGCGCGGGCGAGGCAAAGAAGATCACCGCGGCGGCGGGCTCGATTTGCATGTCCTCGGGTCGCATGTGCTGAATCTCGCGCACTATTTTGCGGGCGAGCCCCAGGCTTGCTCGGCGGCCATCTACCAAGATCGTCGGCTGGCGACTCCCAAAGATGTGGTCGAAGGGGCCGAAGGGATCGGGTTGCTGGTTGGCAACGAACTTCACGCGCGCTACGAAATGGCCAACGGCGTGCCGTTCTATTTCGATTCGATCGAGAACGCGGGAACCAAGGCCGCGGGTTTTGGTCTGCAGCTCGTGGGCAACGCCGGGATTATCGACTTGCGCGTGGACGTCGAGCCGCTCGCGCAGATCTGTCTTGGGAACCCCACGCAGCCGACCAAAGAGCCGCGGACTTGGGTGCCAATCAGCACGGCCGGCATCGGCAAACCGGAGCCAATCGCGAACCTCGGCCGGGACATTGCTTCTCACCGGATCGCCGCGCTCGACTTGATCGAAGCCCTGCAAAAAGGCCGCAAGCCGCTGTGCAATGCAGAAGAAGGCCAGGTCGTCATGGAGATGATCAACGCCGTGTTCGAGTCGCACGTCAACGACGGGAAGCGGATTGCGCTGCCGAGTAAGGTGCGCGGGAATGCGCTGGAGAATTGGAAGTAAACCCAAAGTAGCCAAGGTCGTAAGACCTTGGATTCGTGGCCGGTTGGCAATTCATCCAAGGACTTACGACCTTGGCTACTTTTTCTCTTCGGCATAACTCGGCCGAATGTAGAACGGCACCAATTGCGCCGGGTCTTCGCGCTGGCCGGCGCTGCATGCACGCCAACCGAGTTGCCCTGCGATCCCGGCGCGGGGTTCCCATTCGTTCTCCGGTGCTACCTTCGCTGCGATGGGCAACTTGCTCGCGAGTCGCTTGAGCACCGGACCCGTCACGATCGAATTGTCGTCGAGCGCTGCGAGCCAAGCATCGATCGGTTCAAATTGCACCACGCGCGAGTAGTGCAATATGCCTTCTTCGTCAACGCAAAACTCGGCGGTGAAGAGTTCCTGCCGATACGCATCGATCGCTGTCTTAATCGTCTTGCCTTGCAGTTCTTGCATGCTCATTGAGTGGCGAAGTTGTTCGGCCAGAACTTCATTCGTTAGCACGCTGATCACTTGGCAATCGAGAGCGAGCGCCAACATCTTGGCCGTGCTCACGCCGATGCGCAGACCGGTGAACGAACCTGGCCCGCGGACGACGGCAATCAATTCGAGCGACGCCGGTTCCCAATTCGCGCCGCGCAAGATCGCGTCGATGCCCGGGGCGAGTGTTTTGGCGCTCCGTTCGGCGGGCGGGAGTTGCCGCTCGGCGATGATTTGCCCTGCTTCGAGCAGCGCAACACTGCCCGCCGTCTGGGACGTCTCGATGGCCAGGACTCGGGCAGCGGCGTTGGCAGTTTGTCGGTTCATCGGTTCGGTTTAGCAGTTCTGTTTATACGTGTTGTGGCAGTGGTGCGGTCTCGCGCAATATCGTCTGGCGAAATAGAATAGAGGAAGCTGGCTGGAAACGGCAGGGCTTGGGCAGGTTCCGGTTCCCTTGACCCCCTGCGAGGCACAATTTAGACTAATGTGCTAAACTTTGTTGTAGTAACAACTTTGGACGCAAGCACTTGGCCTCCGGCAGCAACGCTCGGGTCAATCAGCGTTCTCGTCTTTACCACAGTAATTCGGAACTTAGATCGGTGTTGCTCGCGGCCCCAGTTTGAACCGCGGAGCTTCCTGGCGTTTGTCTTCAACATGCTCCTCCGGCGGACCGCGCAGTGAAACGTGCTTTGATCAGTGATGTCCACGGAAATTTGGAAGCGCTTGAAGCGGTGTTGGCCGACATCCGTAAAAAGGATATCACCGAAATCTATTGCCTCGGCGATCTGATCGGTTACGGGCCGAACCCGGTCGAGTGCATCGACCGCATCATGTCGGCCTGCAAGGTGACGATCCTGGGCAATCACGATCAGGGAGCTTTGTTCGATCCCGATGGCTTCAACAAGAGCGCCGAACGGGCGATCTTTTGGACTCGCGATCAGTTGGAAAACTCGCGCGTCAACATTGGCAATCAGACGGCACGCTGGGAGTACCTGGGCGAGTTGCCGCGCAGCGTGCGTGAAGACGGCTTGCTCTTTGTCCACGGCTCGCCGCGGCATCCCTTGAGCGAGTATGTCTTCCCCGAAGACATTTATATCCCCAAGAAAATGGAAAAGCTCTTTTCGCTGATCGAGAAGAGCTGCTTCCAAGGCCATACCCATGTGCCGGGCGTATTCACACAGAGCCTGAACTTTGTCAGCCCCGAAGAGATCGGCTACAAGTATCGCTGGCCGGCCGAAAAGATCATGGTCAACGTCGGCTCCGTCGGACAGCCGCGCGACGGCGACCGCCGGGCTTGCTATGTGGTGTTGGACGACGAACAGATCAACTTCTGCCGCGTGGAGTATCCGGCCGAAGTGACACGAGACAAAATCTACGCGATTCCCGATTTGGATAACAATCTGGGCGATCGGTTATTGCTGGGACGCTAATCAAAGTCGGAGTTCATCCGACATTCCTGCGGGCTTGGCCCGCGTTTTTTATTGACAGACATCACTTTGGCTCTGGTTTGAAAGACGTAACAGAACCCGGAATACAGGTGCGAGGTCAAACGTGCCTTGCTTACGCTGCGGGTTAAAATATGGGCGTCTTGTTAGCACTAGGCCAAAGCATTTTTTGAGCAAGGACGACGGTTGTGAATAAGCGGATGTTGGTATTTCTGGGTTTGAGTTTGCTGATCTTGGTCGGGAACGCTCTGTTCACGGCTTGGTGGAAAATGAACCATCCCCCGCCGGAGATTCCCAAGCCGCCGGTCGCGCGCAAGTCGTATCAGGATTGGGGCAAACTTGGGTTGAGCGGTTTCGTAGCCGCCGTAAGTAACAAAGAGCCGGCTGCTCCAGTGGCCGACATTGTCGTCGAAGAAAAAGAAATCGCGCCGGCCTGGTTCACGCTCGGCAAGTTCACTGACGAAGAAGCGACGTCCGCAAATCCCGTCCCGCGGATGTTGGTCACACTCAACAATGCCGGCGGCACGATCGAGCGGATCGAGTTGAACCGCTACCCCGATCTCGAAGATTGGATTGCGTTCGGTTTGGAAAAAGCAGGGATGCTCTGGAATCGTGCGGGTTATCTCGGCAACTTGGCTCCGGTGAAGGCCGAGAAAGGCGTCAAGGTTCAAGTCGTGCCGCCGGGCACACCGGCGGATGCTGCGGGTCTGAAGGCCGGGGATGTGATCATCGCGCTCGCGAATTCGAACTTGGAAAAAGACAGCGACGCGGGGATCAAAGACCCGCTTGAACTTTTTCAGTTCTTGGGACGCTGCAAACCCGAGTCCGAATTGATCATCAAGGTAAATCGTGAGGGAAGCGATGAATCGCTGACACTCACAGCGAAACTCGGCTGGCGGCCGGTGCAGGTCATTCGCCCCGAACTCGATTCACGCCCGCTGCCGGTCGTCGGCAAGGCGCACGACCCGTTTTCGCTCGCCCTGCAAATGGCGAGAATCGATGACCAGGAACGGGACACGGCCAAGGCGTTGGAGCTCGACGCCGCCGAATTGAAAACCAAACCCTGGGCCGGCAAACAAATCGATGCCAACACGGTTGAATTCACGCGCGAATTGCCGAAGTACAACTTGCGGCTGACCAAACGGTACGAATTGCTCTTTTTGAACGCCGAAAAAAAACAATCCGGTTATGAAATCCGGTTCTCGATCCAAATCGAGAACACTGGCGACAAAGAACGCAAGGTGGCTTATGAACTCGGCGGACCTAATGGAATGCCGATCGAGGGTTGGTGGTATTTACGCAGCAACCGTATCGGGACGGCCTGGGGTCAGCATCTCGGTTTACGCGATGCGGCCTTGCGTTTCGAGAATCGTGACTCGGAGTTGGTCGGAACGATCGACCTAGTCAGCGAAGGTGACAAAAAATCGACTTACGGTGAGGGAAATTCGCCCCTTGTTTACGCCGGCGTCGATTGCCAATACTTTGCCGCCGTGCTGATTCCGCGCCGCGAAAAGCAGCAGGATGTTTGGTTCGAGCAAATCACCCCCGAAATCGTGGGCACCGTGCCGACCGAAGTCAAACTAAAAGGTCTAGCTAACGCCAGTTGCGCGTTCACGAGCAAGTTGGAGACACTTCCGCCCGGCGGAAGGTTGAAGCATACCTACGATCTCTTTGTCGGCCCGAAGCAGCCCGAGATCTTGGATCAAACGGGGAGCGAAAACACGAAGCTCGATCGCTTGGTCTATTTCGGCTGGAAGATGTTCAGTGTGCCGGCGCATATCCTGCTCTGGTTCTTGCATGTCTTTCATAGTTTGATTCCGAACTACGGGATCAACATCATCATGCTCACGATTTTCGTGCGGATGTGTCTCTTTCCGCTGAGCAAGAAGCAAGCGAACTCGGCCGAGAAGATGAAACTCCTCCAGCCTCAAATCGCCGCGATCAAGGAAAAGTACAAGGGCAAAAGTCAAGAAATCACGCTCAAGACCCAAGAGCTATTCCGCAAGAACAAGTTCAATCCGCTCGGCGGCTGCTTGCCCGCGTTCTTGCAGTTGCCGATCTTCATGGGTCTCTATCGGGCGCTGATGGTCGACGTCGAGCTGCGCGACGCGCCGCTCTTCTCGAAAAGCATTTCCTGGTGCTCGAATCTCGGCGCGCCCGACATGCTGTGGTATTGGGAGCCGTACTTGCCGGCGTTCCTCGGCTCGCCGACGGGTTGGCTCGGGCCATTCTTGAACATCATGCCGTTGTTCACGGTGTTCTTGTTCCTCAAGCAACAAAAATCGATGATGCCGCCGGCGACGGATGACCAAACGCGGATGCAGCAATCGATGATGAAGTACATGACGATCTTAATGGCTTTCATGTTTTACAATGTCGCGTGCGGCTTGTGCTTGTACTTCATCGTGTCGAGCTTGTGGGGGATGGCGGAGCGCAAGTACCTGAAGAAGACCGCCGAAGCAAATCCGGCGGTGCTCAACACTGCTCCGTCCAACTCGAACACTGGCACGACGTCGAGTTATAAAAGCAACGGCAGCGGCGGCGGGAAGAGCAAGAAGCAACGCGGGCGAAGGTAACGTAGGTTAGGCTTTCCAGCCTAACAACTCCGTAGGTTAGGCTTTCTAGCCTGACAGCGTTTGATGCGGAGCTTGGCAAGCGGCAACTATCTCAAAAAAACTGGTTTGGTCCCCTCCCCCTGGCGGGGAGGGTTAGGGAGGGGGCTGAAGCGGGACGAGTTTTTGAGGAGAAGAGAATTTTCTGAAAAGCTTTTTTTCATAAATATATTTCTGTGGGACTACAGAACCCCCTCCCCAGCCCTCCCCTCAAGTGGGAGGGAGCCAGACAAATTCTTGTTGTGGCTGCGTTTTCTTTTGAATGCAAAATCTTATGCACGACGTCTCGCAAACCATCGTTGCTCCGGCCTCGGCTGCCGCGGGCGGCGCGCGGGCGATCGTTCGTGTGAGCGGCCCGCAGACGGTGACCGTGCTTCAACAGTTCGCGACGCTCGATAGCTTCGATCTGAAGCGGCCTTCGGTGATCTCGGCCAGCTTTGTTCTGATCCCACGCGCTGAGAGTCAGATGGGAATTCCTGACGTACGATTACCCAGCGTCAATTTATCTGCCGAGATTTGGCTTTGGCCAACCGCGCGGAGCTACACCCGCCAGCCACTGGCCGAGATCCATCTCCCCGGGTCGCCGCCGCTGGTGGAATTGGTGATCGAACGTCTGCTCGCGGCCGGCGCATGCTTGGCGCAGCCGGGCGAGTTCACGCTGCGGGCATATCTCGCCGGGCGGCTCGATTTGCTGCAAGCTGAAGCGGTGCTAGGGCTGATCGATGCACGGGACGACTCGTCGTTTCAAGCGGCGCTCGCGCAGCTTGCAGGCGGGTTCTCCGCGCCGTTGGAAACACTGCGCGGCGAATTGCTAGATCTGCTGGCGGATTTGGAAGCGGGGCTGGACTTCGTCGATGAAGACATCGAGTTCGTCAGCAACGCCGAAGTCCAACGCCGACTTGCCGAAGCCGGTGAGCATGTCGCCGATCTGTTGCAGCGGCTAGCCTCGCGCGACGCGCAGCAGCAATTGCCGCGCGTCGTCCTGCTCGGCTCGCCCAACGCCGGAAAGAGTCAACTTTTCAATGCGCTCGTCGGCGAGTCGGCGGCAATCGTCTCGCCGATCGCCGGCACGACGCGCGACTACCTCCGCGGGCCGTGTGACTGCGATGGGATTCTTGTTGAACTGATCGACACGGCGGGGATTGAAGACTTTGAGGATCAAGTTACTTCGCCTGCCTTGATGGCTCAGCAACAAACCCATGGGCAGCGCGCCCAGGCGGACTTGCAGCTGTGGTGCGTGGATCTCTCGACGAATTTTGTAGCCCGTAGCGTTAGCGAGGGCGACAAAATTCCGCACCTCATCGTTGGAACCAAATCAGATTTGGCCGGCAATACTCAAGCTTCCCCAGCCACTCTGGCAACTAGCTCGCTCAGCGACATGGGCCTCGCTGAACTGCGCCGGGAAATCGCGCGCCGGCTGCGAGAGCGGCCGGGTGAGATCATGGC
>JBGSSS010000185.1:0-20148 GCA_041736895.1 Pirellulales bacterium | reverse complement strand
GCCGGCTCCAGCAGCCGTCGGCCTTGTAATAGCAGTACCTCGTCACCCTTTTGTCGCGCCATTCTGGCAGCCTCCTAAGCTGCCAGAATACCATGCGCAAATCTTGTGCCGAACAGTATTGACGAGGGCTGGGGAAGGGGTTCTGGGTTACGCTCTCTCTGCTTCAGACTGGAAAAAATACTACGCATGAAGGATTGTGGTGCGATGGAGCTGGTTGCCCGCTCATCACCCCTCCCTAACCCTCCCCATCAAGGGGAGGGGACCAAACCAGTTTTTTGAGGGACGTTTCTCTTGATGAGACCAGCACTCACTTCTTCTTCGCAGACTTCTTTATCGGAGCTTTCTTCGCTGGCTCTTTCTTCACCGCTGTTGTCTTCACGACCTTCTTCTCGGCCTTCGCCTCTTTCGCATCCGCCGGTCCTGGCTGCTGCGCCAAGCGCAAGATCACCGCGAAGTGCGCCGCGCTCACCGGCTGGACACTCAAGCGCGACCCGCGGCGCAACAATTCGAGTCCGTCGAGTTCTTTGACCGCGCGCAGTTCCTCGAGCGGGATCGGTCGATCAAAGATCTGCTCCAGCTTGATATCGACCATCTGCCAGATCGGATTCTCGGGCGAAGCCGCCGGATCAAAGTGGTCGCTCTTGGGATCCCACGCCGTGTGGTCGGGGTAACCTTCGCGGACGACCGTCGCGGTGCCGACGATCGACGATGGTTCGGCGTTCGAGTGATAGTAAAAAACCCGGTCGCCGCGCTTCAGGGAATCGCGCAGGTAGTTGCGAGCCTGATAATTCCGGACGCCATCCCAAAACGTCGTTTGGTTCGCAGCCGCGGCAAGGTCCTGGATCGAAAAGCACTCGGGCTCGTTCTTCAGCAGCCAGTAGTTCATAGCGGTAAGGTGATGTTGGGTTTAGCCTTACGGCAATTTCATTGAAGCTACAGTAGCACCGCGAGGCAGCGTTTGTTGGCTGTTCGTATGATAAGGGAAAAGGAACAAGGAAAAAGGTAGGAATCACCACCTTTTCCCTTTTTCCTTTTCCCTTGATGACTTCCGCCCTTCCAACCGCAAGATTCCACACTCGACGGTAACTCTCACCCGTGGCGGCAACCTCCCTTACGACCGAGCCAGCACCAGCGATCGGGCCTGCGGCCAAGATCGATTGGGCGCATGCGCTGGCCGAGCATGGGCGGTGGCTGCGGACTGTGGCGATCGCCCGCATGGGGAGCAGCCAGGGTGTGGACGAGGTGCTGCAAGAAGTTTCGCTCGCCGCGGTCAAGCAAGCTGCGCCGCTGCAAGACCCGACCAAGGTCGCGCCGTGGCTTTACCGGCTCGTGGTGACGCACTGTTTGCTGCATCGTCGAACACTGGGCCGCCGCCGCAAACTGACCGAACGTTACACGACCGCTTGCCCGCCGAGCGAGCACGATGCAAGTTCGGTCGATCCGTTGGCGTGGCTCTTGGCCGAGGAGCGGCAGCGCTTGATTCGACAAGCACTGGAACAACTGCCGCACCGTGATCGCGAGTTACTGCTGCTCAAGTACACCGAAGATTGGAACTATCACCAGATTGCCCATCACTTGGGCTTGAGTCACAGCGCGGTGGAGACCCGTCTGCATCGCGCGCGGGCGAAGTTGCGAACGAAGCTGCTAGAGTTGCAGGTGATTGAAGCCGGGGCATGATGCATTTAGCAGCCCGCGGCGTAAGCAAGGGAATCCGGCACTCCCTTGCTTACGCCGCGGGCTGCTAAAAAAACAAACGGTTCGGCAGGAGCCTCACCCTCCCAAGTATTGACGAAGCATCACCTATGAACGAGATACTAACCTTGACGACGAAAGAAGACCGCGAGTTGGCCCTCGCGCGATTGATCGATGACGAACTCACCGCCGCGCAGGAGCGTGAGCTCCTCAAGCACCTCGACGCGCATCCCGAGTTGTGGCGGGATTGCGCGCTTGGCTTTCTCGAAGAACGCGCGCTGCGCCGCGGCGCGCGGGGCTGGGTTAAAGCGCAAGAGTCAGCTCCGGTGCCAAGCCAGCCGGCACCTGCGGTGCTCGGGCTAACCGCCGAGAAAGTTGTTCCCCGAATTGCATCAAAACAACGTTCCTGGCTCGACTACACAACCATCGCCGCGGGTTTGTTGTTGGCCTTTATCGGCGGCTCGGTTCTCCAGCAGTACCAATCGCGCCCGCTGCCAACAAACACACCCGTGGCCAAAGATTCCGCGCCGCCAACCGCGCCGAATCAACAAGCCGATGACGCTTCGTCTGCCCTGCTGGCCAAGACCGATTCGCCGAGCAACTTGCGGCTGCAGTATGTCAGCAATGAAGGCCAACCGAGCAATAAAGAAATTGATGTCCCGCTGATCCCCGTGAACAAAGTCGACGACAGCATGCTGTCGTCGTGGGAACAAGCAGCGCGGCAAAATACTATCCCTCAAGAAACCCTGCGTTGGCTGGAGCAAGAAGGACAAGTGGTGCGGCAACAGAATCTGTGGCTGACGGTCGATCTTCCGAACGGACAGCAAGCCCTCGTGCCGGTGCAGCGCATCGTGGTGCAGCCGCGGCATCTGCTCGCACAATAACATCAAACTTATCTTTGGAGTCTTCTCATGTTGTCGACCAATCTGAAACGTTCCGCTTTGGCTCTGATCTTGGCAACCGCCAGCGGATTCTCTGCGCTTGCTCAAGAAGAAGCTGGCAACCAGGTGACGGTCCAAGCCGAGGCTCAATCGGGCGGGGCCGCATTCGGAGTAATTCGCACAGCACCTGGGCCGAATGTCATGCAATGGTCGTCGAATTTTCAAACGCCCGCCCCCTATTGGATTGGCGTCGAGGGACAACCGCTCGACGCGGCAATGCGGACGGCGCTCGATCTCCCCGAGAAGCAGGGGATCCTGGTCGCGCGTGTCACCGACAAGAGTCCCGCCGCGAAAGCCGGCTTGCAATCGGGCGATATCCTGCTCCAGTGGTGCGACGCGGACAAAAAGTGCCAGCCGCTTGAAAGCGTCGAACATTTGGTCAAGCTCGTCCAAGATACAGCCGCCAAGCAACCGGACCAAACGATCACTCTCGAATATCGCCGCCGTGGCAAGACTGATACTGTGGAACTCAAGCCTGCGAAACGCGAGCAGGCGGGCCAGTCTTTCGCATTCAAATCGGAGAACATCGGTCCGAACGAATATGCGCAACATCAACTATCGGCAATGCAGCAGCATTTGAAGATCCTGGAAAAACAGCGCGACGAAGTCAAAGAAAAAGTGCAGCAAGGTCTAAAACAAGTCGGCGATACCGAAGGGAAAGCCCTCAAGTCTGCGCGGGCCAATCTGGCCAAGGACGAGGCGCAGTTAATGCAACTCGAAGCGCAGGTCAGGCAAACCGCAGCTCAACTCCAGCAATTTGAGCTCTGGAGCAAGACGATGTCCAAGCATGGCTTCTCGATCGCCAATCCCAACAACCCGCAATTCGATGTGCTGATTCCTGCCCCGGGCTTGGTGACCAACACGATATCGCAAGATTACATCAACATCATCAAGCCCTCGGCCTGGCCCGAGAATTTGAGTGTCACGATGAAGCGCAAAGGAAACAAGCCGGCCGAGTTCGTGGTCCAGCGCGGCGAAGAGCAATGGGAAGTCACCGCCGAAAACCTCAAGGATCTGCCGCAAGATATCCGGGCGATCGTCGAACCAATGGCCGAGCCGCAAAAGTCGCGCATGCTGCGGCTCTGGTCAGCGCAAGGCAATGATCTGCCCGGGCGGGTCGAGTTGCGCGTGCCCGAAGGGGAACGTCCGCCGATGCCGGGGTTGCCCATCGCGCCGCCGCGGGTCGTGATTCATGCGACGCCGCAAGTTCAACCGCTGCCGGCTCTCGCTCCGCAAGCGACCCAGAAGCAGCTCGATGATTTGCAAAAGGCCGTGGAGCAGTTACGCAAGCAGATCGAACTCATGGAGCGAAAATAGCATCGCAGAGCACTTGGCAGTATTGCCCCATCACACGAAAACGGTTCTGGGTGAAGCATTTCACTCAGAACCGTTTTCGCTTTTTACTAGCGCTTGACGCAGTTCCTGTAGCTGAAGTCGTAAGACTTCACAGGAGCGGCGTTTGTGGCGGCACATCTGAGGTCTCACGACCTCAGCTACGGAAACTGATGTGAACCAAGCTTGACGCGTTTTCTGGTCGGCTGTATTGTTCGCGGCACGATGAAATCCGTTCTCGCCATTTTGCTAGCAAGTTGCTGTCTTGTCCTCGCGGTCAAGGAACGCGCCGCTGCGCAGTTGGTACGCGTACCGATTCCGGCACCCCAGGTTCCCGAAACCTGGTTGATGCTCAAAAACGGTTCGACCTTCGCAGCGCGGATGCTGAGCGCCGGCGAACGGGTCAAGCTCCGCGTCAACGACGGCGATATCGAAGTACGCGCCAGTGAAATTGCATTGACGGGCTATTCGCTTGGCGATTTGGCCGAACAGCAATGGGCTCTCCTGCATCAGCAGCATCTCGACAAGCAATTACCGTTCGTCGATTGGTGCGCGCGGCATCATCTGTACGACCATGCCGAGGCGGCACTTGCGCAGATAGCGATCGTCGGGCAAGACCCGCCGCGGATCCGCGGCTATCAAACTCGCGTCGCGCGGTTGCGCGAGATCCATCAGGAACAGCAAGCCGCCGCGGCACAGCGTGCGGCCGCGCCGCCGACAAGTCCCGCTCCGGCAGCGGCAGCGACAACGGCAATGCCACCGCAAGGATTGCAGCCGACGAGCGTCCCTGCGCTTGCTAAGCCGCAAGCGTATGGACTCACTGCCGGCGAAGTCGATTCGTCTTCGTCGAACATCCAAGCCGCGACCAACTCGCCGAACCCTGGAACTTTACCCCCCGCGGCGGTCGAACTCTTCGCCTCTCGCGTGCAGCCCTGGGTCGTCAGCCGTTGCAGCAACGTTGGCTGCCATGACATGAACAGCTCAAATAGTTTCAAGCTCGAACGCTATTCCAAACAAGAAGCGATTCCCCGCTCGACCACGCTCAAGAACCTGGCCGCGACCACACGCTTGATCCTGACGGAAAAACCCGAAGAGAGTCCGCTCCTGGTCATGAGCGGCCGAGCGCACGGGACCAGCCTGACGCCGCCGCTCGCGGCGGGTGATGGTCCTGCGCTGGCCGCGTTTCGTGAATTTGCCGCGCTCGCCACGGGCCGCGAACTACCCAAGGAAGCGAAACCCGATCCGACGAGTTCCAGTTCGCTCAACTTGCCGGGTCAAGTCACGCCTGGCCGCGCGACGTTCCCCGCGAGTGCGGCCGAGGAACCAGCGCCGGAAAATAAAGCGGCTGCCGTGATCAATCAGAATTCCGCCGGCTGGCAAGCCGCGATAGAACGCCAAAAGGCGTACGATGCCGAAGCGCAAAAACTGAAGGCCTTGGAAACAAATTCGCAGCGCGCGAACGAAGCGCGGGGGTTGATCAACAACGCACCAGCAACTGCGGAGCAGAAACCGGCACAGAATTCCGTTTCAACAGACCTGTTGCTCCCGCAAACGAACACGCCGAGCCTGCCGACAGCGGCGCCGTTGAACGGACTCCCCGCGCCGGAGTTGCTGCGTAACCTGCCGGCGGGGACACCGCTGTTTGACAATGACGCGGCCAAGGCGGCGCTTGCTAATCAAGCTCCAACGGCCGTGCAGTCCGTAAACACCTCGCAGCCGCCCGTAAATACTGTGCAGCCCGCGGCGTACTACACGGATGCTCCGCCGGTCTCGCCGCCAACCAACTTGTCGCAAACGAATTTGGGGCCAGGGAATTTGACGCCTCCAAGTTCGCCGCACGCCTTGCCCGAGTCGCTGCTGCCCAAGAGCATTGCTAAATCAAGACTCAAGCCAGATGCGTTGCCGCCGGAAGAGGGTTCGTCAGGAATTTCCTCGTCAGTGCCGTTGCCGAGCACGCCTGGGTCGCCGTTGCCGGGAGCTTCGGTCTCCTCGAAGGAACAGCCCGCAGCACCGCCGATCAACCTCAATCGTCCGCGCAAGAAATTCCCGCTCCCGCCCGAGGATACGCCTCCGCCGCCTGCCCAAGGTACCGGCGAGATCAAGCGGCGATAGCCCGTGAAAGATAACATTCCGCGCGGGCGAGGAAACGCTCCTCTGCGTTTATTGCGCTGCGCGTGAGTCGCCGCTAAACGGGCAATGATTCTTTTCTCTTGGTGCTGCTCCGAATTTCCTCCGTTACTCCGTGTTTCGCATTTGCCTTCTAGCGAATCACGATTTCTCCGCGCGCGGCGAGCGTCAGAAACTCGCGGTTGCTCTCCAGCAGATTCGACAGCCGCGACATCACCGGCGGCGTGTGCCACTCGATCGAGTGGACCTCGTCGGGATTCGCCGCGAGCGTCGAATGGTCCGGCAACTCTGCCAGCCACCAGTTGAGCTCGACACCCCAGCGCGTCGTGCTTTGCCAGACGCGCCGCACGGGCACGACGGTCGCGTTCAACTCCTCGCGCAGTTCGCGCATCAGGGCTTCTTCTTCGCTCTCGCCAGCTTCGATGCCGCCGCCGGGAAAGCACATCATTCCGCCGGCGCGGATATGAAGCGCGCGGCGGATCACGAGCAGTTCCTCGCCGCGCCAAATCACCGCGACCGCCCCGCGCCGCGGACCGGTTTTCCAAGTGTCGGGAATCGGAGGAGGAGTACTCACAAACTTATCCTGATCAAATTTCACGGGCTTGATCATGTCCCTTAGCAAAGGCCTCAACCAGCACATACTCATACGCAGTTGGCCCGAACTGCCGCATAGAATATAATATATTCACGAGTTATGCAGCGCGGCTGCTGATCCCTTTGCTCTACAAAACGATTGTAAGCTTAGCGCGCAGGTTGCTGCTCCTTGCATTTGATGTGGACACGCTTTGAATCTGGAGAAGTTGCGATGTCACTCGATGATCACGCCGTGCAGTCTCAATCAACAGCTGTCAGTAACGCGGAGACGGTGTATCAACATCTTTGGGATCTGACTCCCGTTGGATTTCACGATTTTGTAGAAACACTGCCAACGGCGACGTTTCTTGAGCATGATCAGGATTAATATCTGGCAATCGACAGTCTAGGTCATGTTTTGGCCGTCGGAAAAACTCATTTTGAAGCGAACACCAGCAGCCGCTTGCCTGCCGAGCAAGCTGAAACCAAAGTGATCATCGTAAGAAATCGTTATTGCCGCTTGAATGATGCGGCATAACGGGACGAGCACCGTCAAATCTCGACGAATTCTTGATGACTGAAACAAGATGGGGCTGACTTGAACTTTCAGTATCCTTTCCGGCTGATCGGCACCACGCCAGGCTTGAGTGTCGTTGCAAGCGTCTGTAACTTCGCGGGCGCGAAATCTCAGCAAAACATTTTATCTCTCCTTCATCCTCGTGTTGTTTATTCGGTATTCCGCGAGGAAGTCCTACATTATTTCGACAATGTCGCAACATAGAAAAAATCTCTGCGGACAAGTCGTGGGCAGCGGGACGTCAAAATCATTGATGGCTTGACGCTGGAACTGAATTCACCTGTTTTGGGATCGGCCAAGGTTTGTCAGCTCTTCTCGAACAAAAAAGAAATAGTCTTCGATGATCGTTATTTCAACGAAGTCGCCGATCGGCTCTATCACTAGGAACCAGGAATTTTTTTGGATAAATCAATCCTCGGTTTCATCGGCAGCGAACTGTTTAACAACAACCCGAACGTTCAGTTTCAAACAACGGCTGCGGGCGTGGAGCTCACGTTCTAAAGCACAAGCGGCCGCTTTCTGCGAATCGACCGCGCGGTCGCCTTCGGCTCCCCGCGAAACGGGTTGAAGCCCTCTTTTCCCTCATTTTCGCTCCTGAAAACTCGCTAACGCACCCTACAGAAAACACCGCGTAGAAACTATCATAGGGACTTCTGATTTTCCTCTTTGTCTGCTTGTACGGATCGTTTGTCATGAGTCATGCGAAGCTGGTGGTGTTGGGCGGCGGGCCGGGCGGATATGCCGCCGCGTTTTTGGCGTCCGACCTCGGGATGGAAGTCACCATCGTCGAAGCCGACGCGCGGCTCGGCGGCACGTGCCTCTTGCGCGGTTGCATCCCGAGCAAGGCCCTGCTCCACGTCGCCAAGATCCTCGACGAAACTAAACACATGGCCGAGTGGGGCATCGACTACACGCCGCCGGCCATCAACGTCGACACGCTCCGCGCCCGCAAGGACAAGGTCATCAGCACGCTGACGACCGGGCTTGCCGGACTCGCCAAGCGCCGCAACGTCACCGTGATCAATGCCCGGGCGACGTTCAAGAACAGCACGACACTCTCGCTGAAGAAGTCCGACGGGTCGAGCGAAGAATTGACCTACGACAAGTGCATCCTCGCCAGCGGTTCGCGCCCGGCCAAGGTTCCCCCGCTCGACATCGGCAGCGAACGCGTCATGGACTCGACCGGGGCGCTGGAATTGAAGGACATCCCGAAGTCGCTCCTCGTCGTCGGCGGCGGGTACATCGGGCTCGAGATGGGTTCGGTCTACGCGCAGCTCGGCACTGAAGTTAGCGTCGCCGAATTCACCGACGGGCTATTGCCCGGGGCGGATCGCGACCTGGTCAAGCCGTTGCAGAAGCGGCTCGAGAAGTCGTTCAAAAACATTATGCTCAAGACCAAGGCCACGGCGGCCAAGGACATCGGCGACGGGGTCGAGATCACCCTGCAAGACGCCGACGGCTCGAACGAGCGCAAGGAAACCTACTCGCGCGTCCTGGTCAGCGTCGGCCGCAAACCGAACAGCAACGACATGGGCCTGGAAAACACTAAGGTCAAAATCGACCAACGCGGCTTCGTCGTGATCAACGACCGCTGCGAAACCGACGACCCGAACATCCTCGCGATCGGCGATGTCGCCGGCGATCCGATGCTCGCGCACAAGGCCAGCGCGCAGGGCCGCGTCGCGGTCGAAGTCGTTCACGGCGGCCCAGCCAAGTTCGAACCGCTCGCGATCCCGGCTGTCGTCTTCACCGATCCCGAAATCGCTTGGGCCGGCCTGACCGAAGATCAAGCCAAGAAGGAAGGCCGCACCGTCGAAGTTGTCGTTTACCCCTGGGCCGCCAGCGGCCGCGCCCAATCGCTCGGCCGCACCGAAGGCCTGACTAAGGTGATCATCGATCCCGAAACAGATCGCGTCCTCGGCGTCGCGGTTGTCGGTGCCGGCGCGGGTGAACTGATCGCCGAAGGGGTCCTCGCCATCGAAATGGGCTGCTCGGCCCGCGACATCGCCGAAAGCATCCACCCCCACCCGACGCTCAGCGAAACGGTCGCGTTCGCGAACGAGAGTTACTTCGGGACGGCGACGGAGATATATAAGCCGCGGAAGAGAGGGGATTAGGGATTTGGGATTAGGGATTGGGGAATACAAGAAGTTCTTCGATCCAGAAGTGCGTTAAGCTGATTCGTCTTTTCTTCCCGAATCCCCAAACCCCAATCCCGAACCCCATGCAATTGCTGCTCGTCGGCCTCGGCGGTGCCTTCGGCGCAATCGCCCGCTATCTCTTGAGCGGGTTTGTCTTTCATCACTATTCCGGCTGGAAGTTCCCCCTCCCAACGTTCCTCGTCAACGTCGTCGGCTGTCTCGTCGCGGGCATCTTGGCCGGGTTCGTCGTCAAGCAAGATTGGTTCAGCGAACAACATCGGCTCTTCCTCTTCACCGGCCTCCTCGGCGGGTTCACAACGTTCTCGGCGTTCGGGGTCGAGACGGTACACCTGCTCCGCGAGGGACACGTCGGCATCGCGGCGCTGTACGTCGGGCTGAGTGTTGTCGTGGGGATTGGGGCGCTCTGGCTGGCGATGCTCGTTGCGGGACGATAGCAAAAATCCTAAGCCCAGGGGCTCCGCCCCCTGGAGTAGAACGTCTCCACTCCAGGGGGCGGAGCCCCTGGGCTTAGTTGCGATTGAAAGCATTTCCCGCGGCTTTGCCGCACTTACCCGCGCAAAATGAACTTTTTCGCCCCTTCATGCGACTCAATAGTTGGAAAATTTGATTGTGATCCGTTTCAGCGGGCGATTAAACTAGAAAGGGACAACTTTCTGGTATCGCAACGCTGCTTCCCCCCGGTCATTGACCGGGGGCTAATGAATAACTTTAGCCCCCTCCGAAATATGAATCGACGCGATCTGATGCGTTACGGCTTGGGTAGTTTGGCCGCCTGTGCTTTGCCCGGGGGCTTGCTCCTCCCGCGTACCAGCTACGGCTACGACACCAAACAATTCAACAAGGTCGTCAACGGCGCGTGCGATTGGGTCGCGCACACGCAGAACCGCTCCGGCGGTTGGACGGGCAACCAGGGCGCCTATCCCACGGCGATGACGGCGCTCGCCGGCATGGCGTTGATCTGCCACGGCTCGACGACGATGCAGGGGAAGTACAGCAAGAACCTGCAAAACTGCGTCAACTACCTCGTTGCCAAGTGCCGCGGCAATGGGCTCATCGGCGATCCGAAAACCGACGACCGCTACACCTACGGCCACGGCTATTCGATGATGTTCCTCAGCCAGATTCTCGGCGAAGAAGAAGACGAAAAGCGCCGTGAAGAACTGACCACGGTCCTGGCCAAGGCCGTGAACTTCTGTGCGCAAGCGCAAACCACGAGCGGCGGCTGGGGCTATGTCAGCGCCAAAGACGGCAGCGACTTTGACGAAGGCTCGACCACGATCACCCAAGTCCAAGGGCTGCGTGCCTGCCGCAACGCCGGCATCCCCGTGCCCAAGGAAGTCATCGACCGCGCGATCAAGTACATCCAAAAGTGCACGGGCTCGGACGGCGGCGTGCAGTACAGCGCCAAGACCGGCGGCAGCGGCCGCCCCCCGATCACCGCCGCGGCGATCGCGTGCCTGTTCAACGCGGGCGACTACGATAGCGACTATGTGCCCAAGATCATGAAGTACGTCGACCGGCACTACCTGAACGTCGGCAGCGACAACGACGGCCACTGGCACTACGCGCATTATTACTACGCGCAGGTCGTCTACCGCGAGGGCGGCAAGAAGTGGGAAACCTACCGCGACAAGATCTACACGCGGCTGCTCAACGAAGCGAAATCCGACGGCAAGTTGAACTACTGGGACCAAGGCTACATCGGCCCCATTTACACCACCGCGATCAATCTCACAATCCTGCAATTGGAAAAGGCGTTTTTGCCGCTGTATCAGCGATAAAGCAAAGCCGCCGATGGGATCGGCGGGCATTCTCGCGCGATGTTGCTGGTCGAGAAATCTCAATCCCCATCCGCGCGCGTCGAAAGCGCCTGATACGCCGGCATGTCGATGTCGTCGGTCAGATAATCGACGTGGCCGTCGGCGTAGCAGAATTGCGCGCCCGAGACGTGCTGGCTGCCGAACGGCGAATCGTTTTCGTCATCGTCTTTCATCGAGAGTGCCCCGGTGCCGTTGGTGATCAGGAAATTCATGGGGTACTTGGTCGAGCGCAGCTGGCGGCCGACGGAATCCTTGGTCCGGTTGGGATCGGTGGCGCTCCCTTCGTACCACTGACAAGGACCGCCGTAAGTCGCGACGCCATAGCCGGGGCCCAGGCCCCATCTCGCGGGATGCACGCTTTCGCCGACGAGCATGGTCTTGGACTCGCCGTCGCGGACTTTGGCCGGGAGGATGTAGCTGTTGATATGAAAAATGCCGTCCTTGAAGACATCGCCGCGCCAATTGCGCATCGTTTTCGTCTTGCCGCCCGTCACCCCGAAATACGATCGCCGCACGCCATCGGGATCTTCGGCGTCGCCCCAACGTGTTTCACTGGGGCATTGGAATAGCGGCATGCGGATTTTGCCCAAGACCGGATCGCTCCCCCACGCGATCCAACCCGACGGGTTTTTGATGTAAGGTTCGTACGCCCGAGCGGCGGCCGCTTCTTCCATGTAGGGAAAGATCTGCAAGAACATGTTCATGCCGCGACAGTCCGAGCCGCTGCAGTTTTTCGCGAAGTCGATAAACGTTCCGGACGGATAGGATTTCTTGGCCGTGGTAAAGTTCAGCGTCGCGATGCCGACTTGCCGAATTTGATTCGCGCATTGAGTTCGGCGGCCGGACTCGCGCGAGGATTGCACCGCGGGCAAGATCATCGCCATGAGAATGCCGATGATGGCGATCACCACGAGGAGTTCCACGAGGGTGAAGGCGGGAGGCGCAGAGAATCGGCTTGCCTGGCGCATGGTATCCCACAATAGAAGCGAAGCTGCCTTCGAGAAATCCGATCGTATTATATCGAGTACTCCGCAAGATTGCACACGATTTGCGATGCAGGATGCGAGCTAGTGTTCTCTCACCTCTTGGATCGCAGCTTATTGGCCCGATGACTTCCGATACTCCAAGTTCGGCTTGAAATCGGCCGGCAAGCGCGACCGGTATTCTTCCTTGCCACGGCTGCGTTCGAACGCTTCGCGCGCGGCGCGTACCTCGTCGGGGTTCGTGAAGAGTTCCAGCGCGCCCAGGGTGAGCACCTTGGCGGCGACGAGCATACCCTTGTGGCCCGAGCTGTGGCCGGCGCAGGCCACGGCCTGCCAACTGTGCAGCGGGACGCCGGGAACGAAAGTCGCCGTGCTAAACCCGCCGGTAGGGACGTTCCAACTGACATCGGCCACGTCGGTCGAACCGCTGGAGGGTTCGGTTCCCGGCGGCGCGATTTCCAGAGCCGCCGCGAGCGCCGGCACCGGCAGCTTCGCGGCCGTGAGCGTGGCTTGAATATCGGCGGCGAAGGCGCGTTCCTCGTCGTTGTACTTCACGCCTCCGACATGCTTTAGCTGTTGATCAAGTAACTTTGCTAACGACGAATTGGGCAGCATCGTGTAGGCACTGCTGACGTATTCGAGTTCGAATTTCGTTTCCGTTGCGAGGGCGGCACCTTCGGCGCATTTCTTGATCCGCGGCCAGATATCGTCGATGACCCGCATCTCGTCCGAGCGCAGATAGAGATAAACCTCGGCATGCGCCGGGACGATGTTCGGCGCATCGCCGCCGCCGGTGATGATGTAGTGCAGCCGCATGTTGCGCGGGATGTGCTCGCGGAGCAACTCGACCGCGTGCGTGAAGAGCATGACGCCGTCGAGGGCCGAGCGGCCTTTCTCGGGCGCACTCGACGCATGGGCCGCGGTGCCGTGGAAATGAAACTTTCCGGTCACGTTGCCGTACGTCACATTGTTGGCAGCGCGGTTGGACGCGTTCGGATGCCAATGCAGCACGACATCGCAGTCCTTGAACGCGCCGGCGCGGACCATGAAAACCTTGCCCGAACCCCCTTCTTCGGCGGGACAACCATAGAAGCGAATCGTTCCGGTGACATTGTTCTCCGCGAGCCATTCCTTGACCGTGATCGCCGCGAGCGCCGATGCCGTGCCAAAGAGATTGTGTCCGCAGGCATGGCCCGGCTGCGTGGCGACCTCGGGTCGCTTGAAAGGCGCGCGGTCTTGTTGCATGCCCGGCAGCGCGTCGTATTCGCCCAGGATGCCGATCACCGGCTTGCCGGAGCCGTACTCGGCGGTGAACGCCGTGGGCAGACCGCCAACTTTTTCGGTGATCTTGAACCCGGCGTTCTTGAGTTGCCCTTGAAGGAGTGCGGCGCTGCGTGTTTCTTGATAGCCGACTTCGGCGAAGTCCCAGATCTTTTCGGCGATCGCGGTATACTCCGCCGCGCGCTCGTCGATTCGTTTTTGCACGTCGCGGCGGGCCGCATCGTTCCATTCGGCGGCGGGGGAACCTGTCACAGAGAAACAAATAGCTGCGACAAGCATGTGCAAGCGAACGGTTGTAGCGAACATCGGATATCCTACAAGGTAGATGAGCCTGATTAGCGGTCATCATAGTCAGTGGAAGCTAAAGCTGCGACCGTAGCAACACTCTCGCAGTTTTAGCTTTCACCTCCCCAAGCATTCACCGAATTGTTCGAATTTGTGTGGTCACGCCAGCATCTTGCGCGCCTTGTATCTTGTTATATCGAGAGAATTGCTCAAGCACGGATTTTGTTTCCGGCGACTTATTTTTGCTCGGCGAAGGATCGTTGCTGCACCACTCGCACAATAAAGATCAGCAAGACCATGCAACCCAGTGCGATCACCCCCGGCTCCGGCACAGGCGTCAGCAAATAAACGCGATCCTTGTTCCCTAAGCCGGTAGGGACAGCGCCAGTAACAAGAATTTCCCCGCGATCATTAATCGCCTGGGCTAGGGTAAATTGCGGGACCGTTTGTCCTGGGGAAAGATCCAGCAGCGTGTTCAAGTCGTACGGAATTCCATCATCCCAGATCGTAGCGTAATTCACAGAACTGCTGCTCCTGCTGAGACCGACGATATCCCCCGCATTGTTGATCCCCGTGGCGTTGGTCAATACCATCCCAGACATCAATGGCAATAACGTCATTTCTCCTGGATCGCTGAGGTTATTGGAATTCATGTCTTTCCAATAGAAAGCACGCTGGGAAGTTCCAAGATTGCCGACGACTTCGTTGAGATTATTCACCGAGGTGGCCACGGAAGTCAGATAGCCGCTCAAGATGCCGAGCGAAATCATCTCGCCCGGATCGCTCTGACCATTGGTATTAAGATCGTGCCAAAAAAAAGCGCGGGTCGATCCCGAAGCATTTGTCGAGAACCCCACCGTATTGCCCGAGGCGTTGATGTCGAACGCACTGCCATTGGTGCCGCCGAGCGACCCCAGATTGATCATCTGGCCGTTTTGCCAGCGAATGGGCGCAAAGCCGCCGGCAATCGAAGAACGGCCCGCCACTTGATTTGCATCATTGACAGCATTGGCTTCGCTCAAGGCGCCGGAAATTGCCCCGATGTCGGTCATCACGCCGCCAGAATAGAAAAATCCGTGCGTGGTGGAACCATTCGAGCCGTACGTCGAATTGCCGACGACGTTGCCGAGATTGTTAATTCCCAGCGCGAAACTTTGCAGGAACGTGTTCCCCGGATCGGTCGGCAACGTTCCAAGCTTTTGCGTCGCGCCATTCGCGAACACGAGCGCGCGATCGCCGTAGGCAGAACCCGAAGACATGGTTCCCACACCAACACCCGAGTTGTTCAGATCCCTAGGTCTGTTGGATTCCGTCACATTGGTCGGGGAAATCTCCGTGACCGTATAACGCGTGGCGGGCGGAACCGCATAAACGTTTGCGGCGCAGCAAAGCAGCGCATAAAAAAGTGCGACGTTGATGGTGTTTTTCATTAGCGGCTCAGGGGCTAGAGACGAATCGATCAAATTCGATTCATCAACCTAAAGCTCTAGTAGATGATTGTCAATCTTTCGACGTATGGTGTGCGTCAACAGACGCAAAAGATGGTAATCTTTGGAACTGCAAACATGATGCAGCAAAACAGTAGACTTTAACTTTCTATAATTTGGTTTTCGTGGATCTGTATTAAATACATAAATAGACTTGCTGTAGCTCGCCCGGATTCAATTTCTGCGACAGTTGCCGTATTGAAATGGCTGCGCTCTGCGATAGGTGTTTCTAATACAGCCTTACGGAGCAAGTGCTATCCAATATTGCAAGCGCACTGTTCCCAATTACCGTGTCGTATACTCCCGCAGGCTCACCAGTACAGTCCGGTTCAGGTGCTCTTCGGCGGCGGCGATCTTTTGTTGATCGCTATCGGTGATCCGCGTGTGCAGTTCGTGCTCGCTGCGGAATTGCTTGCGCTGGCCGAGCAGCGACTTGCTCGGAAAGAGGAGATTCACCTTGGTCGGGATCAGCTTCTCGTCGGCGAGGGCGGCGTTGACTTGCAACCGTGCGAACGGCGGCCAGCCGCTATTCAGCATCGCGTTCAGCGTGGCCGACATGTCGCTGAATTGGCGGTACTGTTCTGCGATCGCGGCCGTGCGCGGGCTCGCGGTCTCCACTTGGTATGTGATGTACTCGCTTTGAAAAACGCGCTCCGCCGGCGTCGAACCGGTTTGCTTGTCGAACTTTGGCTGGAGCAAAAACCGCACGCCGGCATCGGTCGTTTTCTCGGACCGGGCCAGAAGCTCGTCGCGGAAGCGTGTGAGCTGCTCGGTCCGGAGTTCGGTCTTGCGATTCCGTTCCAGATCCATGACGACGATCCGGTCGTGCGGCGGATCGTAGATCGTCAGCTCGCGCGGCGCATTGTGAAAGTCGTAAACCCGCCCATTGGCAAAGATCGTCGTGCTTTCGGATTGCGGCTGTTCGTCCTTGCCCTGGAAGACGCGCGAGTCGATGCGAAAGTCCTCGGCGCGGAGCGCGGCAAAGCCCAGCGCGAGCAGCACAACCGGCACAAGACGCAAAGCAGGAACGATGGGCATAAATTATCCGATAGGAAAAGTTTTTCCGACAGGCAAGGTTTCCCCGCACGTTGTCGATACGACGGAAGATGCACGGAAGTATCGAGTGACCATGTCTGGTGCAGTGTTGGGGCGGCCAAGAATACCGCCAAACTCCAGCATGGGTCAATCGCGGTTAGGGAAGATCGGCCGAACAGTTCGCTCGCAGCAATGGCTACGAGCTACGAACCTGCTAGCACGAAACCTTCCCGAGTCATCACCCATGCCCCTCCAACGCATTCTCATCGCCGGCGGTGCCGGGTTTCTCGGATCGCATCTGTGCGAACGGCTGTTGGATCAGGGACACGAGGTCATTTGCCTCGACAACTTTTTTACGAGCCAAAAGTCGAACATCGCGCATTTGCTGGAGCGGCCGAATTTCGAGCTGATCCGCCACGACATTTCGCAGCCGATTTGGCTCGAAGTGGACCAGATTTACAGCCTGGCATGCCCCGCGGCCCCGGGTCATTACCAATACGACCCGATCCAAACCATGAAGACGAGCGTGCTGGGCGCGCTGCATCTGCTCGGCATGGCGAAGCGCTGCGGCGCGACGATCCTGCAAGCTTCGACGAGCGAAATCTACGGCGATCCCGAGGTCCATCCGCAAGTCGAAAGCTATCGCGGCTGCGTCAATACGCTTGGCCCGCGGGCCTGTTACGACGAGGGCAAGCGCGCGGCCGAAACGCTGTTCATGGATTACTCGCGCGTCCACAACGTCCGCACACGCATCGCGCGGATCTTTAATACCTACGGTCCGCGGATGCATCCGTATGATGGCCGCGTGGTCTCGAATTTCATTCGCCAAGCTCTCACCGGCGATCGGCTCACGATCTATGGCGATGGGTCGCAAACGCGGTCGTTCTGTTATCGCGACGATCTGGTCGAAGGACTGATCCGCTTGATGAACAACTCGGCCGACTATCGCGAGCCGGTGAACCTGGGCAACCCGGGTGAGTTCACAATCCTACAACTTGCCGAGATGCTCTGCGACCTGATCGGCTCACGCAAACACATCGAGCATCAGCGCTTGCCGGTGGACGATCCGACGCGCCGCCAACCCGATATTTCGTTGGCGAAACGGTTGCTCAACTGGCAGCCGTCGGTCGACTTGCGCACTGGTTTGGCCGCGACGCTTGATTGGTTCACGACGATTCGGTTGGATGACTATCGCCCGCCGACGCCGCTCTATGCGAACTCGAATGTGCGTCCTGCGGAATCGCGCTACGCGGCGACTCGTTGATCATCCGGCTCAGTCACCGATAGCCAGCGCGGACCAAAGCGCCAAATGGCCCACATCATCACGCACCCGAGCGTGAAGCCCAGCACATCGGCCAACCAATCCTTCATGTCGGTGACGCGGTTGCTGAACTGCTGCGTGTATTCTTCCAGCCCGCTGTAGATCATCAGTCCGCCGATGATCCAAAAGACTTGCTTGCGCAGCGGCGGCACGCGGCCGACCCAGACCCAGGCACACAGCAACACGCTGAGCAGAAAGTACGACGAGAAGTGAAAGATCTTGTCGAGCGGGATGAAAAAGCTCGACTGTCGTTTGGCGATCTCCGGCAAATAGGGATAAGGAATATGCATGAAGATCGCAAAACCCACGACTGTGATAATCAGCGCCAGCAACAACAGCGCGCGCAAGACAGTGCGGGTTTGATAAGTCATAGTGAAATCTGACACGAAATCGCGAGGGTAACGCCGCTTGCGCGGAGCGAGCGGCAGCGGGGGGAAGTATCGCCCCCGACCCTGGTTCGAGGCAAGTCGGAAACGCAAATCCCAAGGAATCGTGTTCATAATTGAACAATTCTTGGCAAATTCAAGGCCAGACCTGGAAATTGTTTGACGCGCGACCCTAATTCCAAATAAATTAGAGGTATGTAAAGGACAGAGGGAGCAAGCTGGCTTATCTCCTTGCGGGTTTGTGCCGAATCATGATTCGGCAAGCTGCCAAGATGGCGTACAGCGTTTCTGAAAAAGAACGCGGTTCTCCGAAATTGGCAGTCATTCAAACCTGGTCCGCGATCTCTCCGCTCGCGGTCCCAACTCTGTCCCAGGCGTGATATTCAACATCCCTTTGCCCGAGGCGCCGCACCCTCGGGTCTTCGTTTCGTAAGAAATGATTTGGGGATGTTCGTCGATTGACGGCGCGCTCTTCCAACGAACAGTTTGATCTTCCTTATTGGCTTTTGATCATCATGGCGAAAAGCGAATCCTTTTGGGGAATCGATATCGGGCAAAGCGCGCTCAAGGCACTTCGTTGCCGGTCGGGCGACGGCAACGATCACATCATTGCCGAGGCCTTTGACTTCGTCGAGTATCCCAAGATACTCAGCCAACCCGACGCCGATCCGGTCGAGTTGGTGCGCGACGCGATCCAAGAATTCATGAGCCGCAATCCGCTCAAGGGAATGAAGGTCGCGATCAGCGTGCCGGGTCAGCGCGGGTTGCCGCGCTTTGTGAAGCTGCCGCCGGTCGAGTCGTCGAAGATTCCGGACCTGGTCAAATTCGAGGCCAAGCAACAGATTCCGTTCCCGCTGGAAGACGTCGTCTGGGACTTCCAACAGATGCCCGGCGGAACCGAAGAAGACGGGTTCTCGATGGAGACCGAAGTCGGGCTGTTCGCGATGAAGCGCGACGAAGTCTTTCGCTCGTTGCGTCCGTTCATCAACGCCGACATCGAAGTCGACATCGTCCAACTCACGCCGATCTCGCTGTTCGATTACATCGTCTTTGATCAGATGCAGGATCTGCCGCCGCCGGACCAATTCAATCCCGACGAGCCGCCGGAGTCGACCGTGGTGTTGTCGCTGGGGACCGACACGAGCGATCTGGTGGTGACCAATGGTTACCGCGTGTGGCAGCGGAGCATCCCGCTCGGCGGGAATCACTTTACCAAGGCGATCACCAAGGAACTCAAGGTCACATTCGCCAAGGCCGAGCACCTGAAGCGCAACGCCATGAAGACCGAAGATCCCCGCGCCATCTTCCAGGCGATGAAGCCGATCTTCAACGACCTCGTCACTGAAATTCAGCGGTCGCTGAACTTCTTCAACAGCATCAACAAGACGGCCAAACTCGGCCGAATTGTTGCGCTGGGCAACACGATGAAGCTCCGCGGCTTGCAGAAATATCTGCAGCAAAACCTCGGCATGCCGGTCGAAGTCGTCGAGAGTTTCCGCGGCCTTAAGGGTTCCGCGGTCGTCAATTCGCCGCAGTTCGAAGAAAACGTCGGCTCGTTTGGCGTCTGCTATGGGCTCTGTGTGCAAGCCCTCGATCGCGGGGTTCTCTCGACGAACTTGCTCCCCGGCGAAATCGTGCGCGAACGCCTGATCCGCGCGAAGAAGCCCTGGGCGATGATGACCGCGGCGACGCTGCTGTTGGGCTGCGGTTTGGGGTACGTCTTTAACTCGCTCGCCTGGAAGACGACGAAGACCGAGCCGTTCAAAGATGCGTTTGGCAAAGCCGGGCTTCTCGTCAGCAAATCCGAGGGCCTGGTGACGACCTTTAAGGACGCCGAAACGAAGTTCGATAATTACGACAAGATGGGCAAGGAAATCGCGGCGATTCCCGAACGCCAGTTGCTTTGGCCGACGCTGATGCGGGCGATCAACGAAGCGCTCCCCCAATACGGCAAAACAACCAACCAATTGATTGCCAATGACAAGGGACCAATCCCGCTGGGATTGCGTGAACAGATCCACATTACTTCGATCGATTGCGAATACATGGAGGATCTCAGCAAGTGGTTCACCGTGCCGCTGCAAAAAGAATGGGCCTCGGTGGAACATAAACCGGTGCCGGGAACCCCGCCGCCGGCCGCTGCGGC
>JBGSSS010000165.1:0-66275 GCA_041736895.1 Pirellulales bacterium | reverse complement strand
GGGCAATGCCCTGAGCAACGGCACCAGCACTCATGCCAACGTGGCCAACAGCGGCACGCTCGCGGCGACCACCGCCGGCAAACGCGTCGGCGAGATCAGCGGCTCCGGCACTACAACCGTGACGGCAACCGGCGCAACGTTGACCGCGAATCATATTCGCCAGTCAACGCTCAACATCGGCGCTGGCAACACCGTCACCGTCGCCACCAACGGCGGCAACAGCGGCACGAGCACGGTCTCGACCCTGAGCATCAACGCCACGGGCAAACTCGACCTGAACGACAACGACCTGGTCGTCGACAACGGCAACTTGGCGACGCTCACCGCGCAACTCGCCTCGGGTTTGGACATCAACGGCACTTATGGCAATGGGCCGGGCATCACGAGCACCGCGTTCGCCAACAACGTGGACTTCAACACAGTGCTGGGCATCGCGGCGAACTCGGAGTTGGGTTACACCAGCTTCTCCGGCCAGACGGTTGATGCGAACGATGTCTTGATCAAGTACACCTACTATGGCGACGCCGACCTGAGCGGTTCGGTCGATACTTCGACCGACTTCGACTTGTACATCACCGGTCTCACCAGCGGCGGCAGCTTGGGCGGTTGGCTGTTTGGCGACTTTGACTACAGCGGGACGGTCGATTCCTCGACCGACTTCGACTTGTACATCACGGGTCTCACCACCCAAGGCGCGCCGCAGTTGACCGCCGGCGGCGGGAATCTGGTGCAAGCGGTGCCGGAGCCATCAACATTCGTGCTGGGCGGGTTGGCCCTGCTCGGCTTCGCCGGCTTCGGTCTGCGACGCCGCCGGTTGGCGATGCAAACTGTCTAACGACCTCGACCAATCGCGGGAAATTTCACGAGCCGGGGACGCAAGTCCTCGGCTTTTTTTGTTACAGTATTTCTGACGCGCAGAATCGCGCCCTCGATTACGGCACCCGTCAGAGACACAGGAACCATTGTGAAAATCTCCATCGCCAGCGACCATGCCGGCTTCAACTACAAAGAACTCCTCCGCGTGTACCTGACGGAGCGCGGGCACGAGGTTATCGACTTCGGCTGCCACTCGACCGAGCCGGTCGATTACCCCGACTTCATTCGCCCCGCCGCGGCGGCCGTCGCGCGCGGCGAATGCGAGCGCGGAATCGTCCTCGGCGGCTCGGGCAACGGCGAAGCGATCGCCGCGAATCGGTATCGCGGCGTGCGCTGCCCGCTGTGCTACAACGTCGAAACGGCGAAGCTCGGCCGGCAGCACAACAACGCGAACATGATCGCGCTGGGCGAACGCTTGGTGCCGCAGGATCAGTTGTTCGCGATCGTGCAAACGTGGCTCGACACGCCGTTCGAAGGGGGCCGGCATATCCCGCGGATTGAGAAGCTGGACCAACCCACGGGATAGCCGTGTTTGCTATCGCAAACACGCTCGCCGCAGGCGACAAGAAGCTTGTGCGGAGGCGTTGCGTCTGCAAGTTGCGATGATTTTTCGTGAGGCTTCTGGCCGCTGCGCGGCATGGCCTGCGAAAGCAGGGCATGGCATCCTGATTCGCGTGAAAGAAAAGGTTCTCATGCACACGATCGACCTCACGAATCAAACGGCCCTGATCACCGGCGCAGCGCAGGGTCTCGGCCTCGCCACGGCCACGGCGCTACATGCGGCCGGCGCGAATGTCGTGCTCAATTACTTTCCCGATTCGGCGGGCGCAGAAAAAAACAAGGCCGAGCAAGCGGTCGCGGCGCTCGGGCCGCGCGTCATGATTCACGGCGCGGACGTCCGCGATCAAGCGGCCGTCAACGCGATGTTCGACGACGCGCGAGCCAGGTTCGGCAGCCTTGACATCCTCGTCAACAACGCCGGCATCTTGCGCGACAAGACGCTCAAGAAAATCACCGAACAGGAATGGCAGGATGTCCTCGACACGAATCTGTCGGGCGTGTTTCATTGCTGCAAGGCGGCGGCCGAGCGCCTGAACGACGGCGGGCGGATCGTGAACCTCGCCTCGATCAGCGCGGTGCTCGGGACCTTCGGCCAAGCCAACTACGCCGCGGCCAAGGCCGGCGTGATCGGTCTCACCAAGGTCGTCAGCCGCGAACTGGCCAAACGCCGCATCACGGTCAACGCCGTCGCGCCGGGCGTCGTCCTCACCGAAATGGGCAAGTCCATTCCCGAAGAATCGCGCGCCGCGATGCTGCCGCTGATCCCGCTCGGCCGCTTCGGCGAACCGCGTGAAATCGCCGAAGTGATTTTGTTCCTTTGCAGTCCCATGGCGAGTTACATGACGGGGCAGACGCTGCATGTGAACGGGGGATGGTGGGGATAGTGCTGCGCGGGATTCGGGATTGGGGATTAGGGATTGGAGAGAAAGACAATACCGTTTAGCGGCGAAGCGCAGCGCAGCCGACGCTTAGCCGGACCGTCCACGGCCGGCGTTTTTTGTAGCCCATAACGTTTGCGAGCGAGATAAAAGACACGTCATCCAAATGCAAAAGTTAAAAGTCAAAATCCAAAATGCATCATCAAATCCCCAGTCTGCTCTGGGGAACCGAAGATGGCCGTTTTTATTTTCCCTCATAAACGTGATTTTGACGTCCAAATTTGACATGTGCGATTCGGACGACTAAGACTGATTTATCTTTCTAGTTTAGCGGCCCTTTTTTTGTGGGGAGTTTCGATGTTCCGCGTAGTCTATTCGGTGTCGGCCGTGTTTCTGTTGGCCGTGAACTTCAGTGGCGTTCTCTCGGCGGCAGCGCCGATTTTGGGCACCCCGGAAGAGCCGCCGCGGTTTGCCGTGTTGAGTGGGGCCGATCAGAAAACGCTGACCTTTATCTATTGGCGGCCGGCGATCGAACAACCCGCCTCGGGTCCGCCGGTGCTCGTGAATCAGCCGCGCGAAGTCACCGTCGCGCAAAGCGACGTGGCCGGCCGCACTGTCTCGGGCAAGACGCTTGCTGATGAAAAAGCCTGGCAGTCCGCGGTCGGTTCCGCGATGGTCTTGGTTCCGCACAACACAACGATTGACGATGTGTACACCAAGTCGTTGAATCCCGAAACGGTTTTGGTTCAACCGCGGGATGTGCTGCCCAAAGAAGTGCCGTGCCCGTATCCCGACGGCACGCTGCCGGCGGATGCGCCGGCGGGAAATAGTACGCCTGGAGGCAACGCGGCCCCGATGCCGGGCTGCCCGACGCCGCAAGAAGTCGCCGCCGCGCAGCAGGCGATCGCCCCCGCGGTCACCAAGCTCAAGCTCAAAATCGCCCCCGCACCGATCATCAATCCGGTGATCAATCAAGCGCTGCCGGGCTATATGTTTTTTCCGGTGCCGAACGATAGCGACGATGACAAAAAAGCGAATCGCCGGCCGCTGCGGCTCATCATCAAGAAACCCGACGGCAGCATCGAAACCGTCGATCATGATGATGACGACGAGAAAAACGGCGGGCGCATCTTTGCCCTCTTACGAGATCAGATGACCGTGCTTACTCCGGCCGACGCGCGCCGATACGCGCGCATTCATTTGCTGTTGGCGGCGGCCCGGCACCCTCAATATAAATTTGGACCGGTCAACAACATCAAAGTCACCCAGGAGAGCAACGGCGGCCTCATGGTGTATGCCGAGATGCCGTTCACCGGCGGCGTTTCGCCGAATGCGCCGAAGTCGACGGCGTTTACCCTGACGGCGAACTTCAGCAAAAACGGCAAAGTCCTCGGCGGCTCGCGCGGCCGGCGATAACGAAGTGACCTGTCGGCAGGAGAATGAAGTCAGAAGATTCATCCAAAATTTGTTCTCTTTCCTTCTGCCTCACTCCCTGGAGATGATTGCAGAGTAGCAGGCAAGAGAATGAAGGCAAAAGAATATTACCAGAAGAGACAATTCCCTCCCCCTGCTTCTGTCTTCATTCTTCTGCCTGATGGGAATGAAGATAGAAGTTTCATCCGTATTTCATTCTTCTGACGATTTCAGGCTGCCGATGAATCATCATGCCGATCATCCCTTCACTCCAGTTCGAGCGGGTCTCCGATGATGAGTTTGCCATCATCGATAAGGCGGTGATGCGCTGCGCCTATGCCGTGCATAAAAAATTTGGCAGACGCTTCGACGAGCAGATTTATGAGAACGAGCTTGCCGCGCGGCTCAGAGCAGAGGGCTTTGTCGTTTATACCCAGATACCCGTTCTGGTGACTCACGGTGGCTATGAAAAGACCTACTACCTTGATTTGGTTGTCAATCAGATGCTCTATGAACTCAAGGCCGTCGGCGGACTTGCCAGTGAGCATGAGGCCCAAAGTCTGCATTACGCCAT
The DNA here is from genome assembly GCA_041736895.1 of Pirellulales bacterium. Classification (GTDB taxonomy): domain Bacteria; phylum Planctomycetota; class Planctomycetia; order Pirellulales; family JALHPA01; genus JANRLT01. Next base: position 61,973 of record JBGSSS010000165.1, on the reverse strand, counting down.
GCTGCAAAACATTCGGTTGGTAAAACTCATCAACTTTGGCGAGCAGAAAGTACGCGGCAAATTGCTTCGCAACGCGGTTGACACCGCCGACCGTCATCGCCCCACGCTGCAAAACTCCGCCATGCGTTTCATCACTGCGAATTGCGAACGATTGGTGACTTATCTTATGGCAATCATCGACGACTGGGGAACACACTTATCCAGCCATCTCTACAGTGCGGCGCTCGTCGATTTCTTTGGCGGCGAAGCTCACTGTGTGCTGCGTATGGAGCTAAGGAGCGGGCCGTTGCTCCTCGGAACGCATCGAGTACAGCTCCATGCAGATCGCCTTGCCTTCATAGTCACCTCGCTTTCACGGAATCAACCAGCTTATCAACAGCACCTCAATGTCTTGCTTGCACACACCAAACTGAGAGCCATCCAGTGGATTAACCTCAACCACTCCCTTGTTGAAATCAATACCGTCGAGTTGGAAAAACAGGCAGGAGAATGAAGACAAAAGAATAGGAGCCTATCCCACAACCGATTGGCCGAAGAAACGCAACTGATCGGCAAGAGAATGAAGGCAGGAGAATAACTCAGAAACATTCTCTTGCCACCATTCTCCTGCCTATTTCCGGCTGTAGTTCGCGATGAGTTGGCATCCCCAATCCATTCTCTTGCCTTCATGCTTCTGCAAATACCACTTAATTCCATTTTCTGGAGTAACACAATGAAAACTGCAAACCTGCTGCGGCTCCTGGCCATTATGTTCCCGGTCATGCTCGCCGTGGTTCTGCCGAATACGCCCCTGCAAGCCCAGGGCAAAAAGAAAAACGCCGATCCCGAGCAACTCTATCAAGAAGCCAAGGAGCTCTCTCAGGGCATCACCAAGGAGTACGATCCCGAGCAGGCGCTCAAGCTCTACAAACTCGCCGCCAAAAAAGATCATCCGCTCGCCTCCGTGTATGCCGGATCGATCATCTATCTCGGCAAGGCGTCGGAAAAGGACCAGGTCGAGGGACTCCGCCTGATCAAGGAGGGCTTGCCCGCGGTGCGCAAGCTGGTCGATGCGGGCAATGCCGATGCGCAGTATGTCTTCGCCGCTCTGTCGATGGAGGGAGCCGGCGTTCAGAAGAACAAGAAGCGCGCCGAAGAGCTCTTGCTCAAAGCGGCCGCCCAGGGCCATGTCGATGCAATGGCCGATTTGGGCTTCGCCTATTCCACGGGCCAGGGATTCACGAAAGACGCCGCGAAGGGCTTCGAGCTGACGGTCAAGGCGGCCGACCAGGGCTGCCCCTTTGCCATCTATCACCAGGGTTGGTGTTACTTTGCCGGCCTGGGCGTCAAGCCCGATATGAAGAAAGCCGCGGAACTGATCACCACGGCCGCCGACAAGGGAGATCCCACGGCGCAATATCAGTTGGGTTGGATGGCGTTTCATGGGCGCGGCGTGCCGCACGACGAAAAACGGGCGGTCGAATTATTTCATAAGGCCGCCGCGAAGCACAATTTGGATGCCATCAATTTTCTAGGCTTTGTCTACCTCAACGGCCGCGGCACGGCCAAGGATGAAGCCCGGGGAGCCGAGTACTACACCAAGGCCGCCGTGCGCGGGAATTTCGGCTCGATGTTTTCCGTCGGCCAACTGCACCTGAACGGCCAGGGCGTCCCTCGCGACACAAATAAAGCCATCGACTGGTTCACCAAAGGCGCCGACAAAGGCGACCCCAACTGCGCGTTACAGTTAGGCGTCATCTATCGCACGGGGGTCGATGGCATCGACAAGGATCCGCTCAAGGCGGCCACCTGGCTCACCAAGGCTGCGGAACGGGGACATCCCCAAGCCATGAGTTTCTTGGCCGAGATGTATCTCCGGGGCGAAGGCGTCGCCAAGGACGAGCAAAAAGGGATCGAGTGGCTCACCAAGGCCGCCGGCAAAGGCGATCAGGTAACGGAACTGCGCATCGGCTCGATGTATCGCACCGGCGAAGGCGTCGAAAAGGATGGACTCAAGGCTGTTACCTGGTTCACCAAAGCGGCCGAGCGGGGGGATACCACCGCGATGCGTTACTTGGGCGAGATGTTGCTCAACGGCGAAGGCATCGCCAAGGACGAGCCCCGGGGGATCGAGTGGTTCACCAAAGCCGCCGAGCGCGGGGATCTCCATGCCAAGGCCGAACTCGGCTATCGGCACATGATCGGTAGTGGCATCACGAAGGACGAAACCAAAGCCATTGAGTTCCTGACAATAGCCGCCGATAATGGCAATGTCCATGCAATGCTCTGGCTCGCGAATATCTACGCCAACAGCCAGAGTCCCAACAAAGACAACGCGAAAGCCATCGAGTGGTTCACCAAGGCCGCGGAAAAAGGACACATCGAAGCGCAACGCGACCTGGGCAAGCGCTACGAAAACGGCACTGGCGTGCCAAAGAACATCGGCAAAGCCCTCGAGTGGTACAAGAAGTCCGCCGAGCAAGGAGACGAAGAAGCCAAGCAAGGCGTCGCCCGCCTCGAAGCCAAGCCGAGAAAGAAGAAGTAAGACGACTTTCCCCTATACCCGCCTCGAACAAAGGCCCCGCCATGCTGCGATCCCTCGTGTTTTCATTCCTCGCACTCTTCGCCGCGACCTCGGCGCTCCTGGCCGCGGACAAGCCGGTGCGGGTTTTTATCCTCGCCGGGCAGTCGAACATGGAGGGCAAGGCGCGCAACACGCTCCTCGATTACCAAGCAACCGACGCCAAGACCAAGGATCTCTTCGCGCATCTTCGCCAGGGCGATCAATGGCGCGTGCGCGACGATGCCTTTATCAAATTTCTCGACCGCCATGGACCTCTCACCGTCGGGTACGGCTCCCCGGGCTGCACCGGACCCGAGTTGGAATTTGGGACCGCGATGGCCAACCACTTTGACGAGCCGGTGATCTTGATCAAAACGGCCTGGGGCGGACACTCGCTCTACAAACTCTTTCGCTCGCCTTCGGCCGGACTCCCCGAGGAGTTGCTCGCGCGGGAACTGCAACAGGCGCAAACCAAAGTCACAAAAGCAAACGAGAAGAACAAAAAGCAAGCTCCGCTGCCGACCCTGGACGACATCAAAAAAGAGTTCGGCTCGTCGTATCGCAACATGCTGGCCGAAGTCCAAGACGTGATGACCAATCACGCCAAACTCTTTCCCGCGACCGAGGGGAAGAAGCTGGAACTCGCGGGCTTCGTCTGGTTTCAGGGCTACAACGACATGTTCGGCGGCCAGGACGAATATGCGTCGAACATGAAGCATCTGATCAACGACGTGCGCCGCGATCTCAATGCGCCCAAGCTCCCCGTCGTGATCGGCGCGCTCGGCCAAAACGGCTCGAAACCGGCGACCGGCGGAATGCTGACCGTGCAAACAGCACAGCTCTCGATGAACGACGTGCCCGAGTTCAAAGACAACGTGCGGGCGATCCCCGTCGATGTCCTGGTCGACAAAGCGGCCGAGGAGATGTTCCCGACGTGGCAGAAAAATGCCGAATGGGTCCACACCGGCAGCGACCGCCCGTATCACTATTACGGCAGCGCGATCTGGTACAACCGGATCGGCAAAGCCCTGGGCGAGTCGATGCTCGAACTACTGAAGGAAACCAAGTAGAATTCGCTTCCCGTTGCGGCGAGGCTCTCGCGCAAGCCGTTGCTTTGCCGGAGGACGAATGCCCCATCAAAAACCCATCCTCCCCACGAAACTCTGCGCCGTGTGCCAGCGCCCGTTTGCCTGGCGCAAAAAATGGGCCGCGGTTTGGGCGCAGGTTCGCTACTGCAGCGAGCGTTGCCGGCAGCAAGCGCGTAAATGAAGAAGCTGACTCGCGTTTGACGCTTGGGGAAATCGAGGCACACCCAATCGAAACAAAGCTCTTGTGACTCGTTTTCCACAGCGAGTCCTACGTCGAACTCTTCGGCAGGAGCCTTACGAGTTGTTCCGGAATATCCGCGTCGTCAGTTTCGCTTTTCTGTTTCGCGATAATCCAACGACGGTTTTAGAAATTGCTTGTTGGCCGGATCGAGCGTCACCTTGGTGGCGGTGACTTTTTGCACGTCGATCTCGGCATCCCAACGGATACCGCGCACCACAAAATCAAGGCGAAAAGTTTGCCCCGGAACGGGGATCACGGGAAATGATTGACTGGTTTGAAACGGCGACAACGAGACCGGGTTGCCGGCTTTGGCGCCGGTCAGTTCCACGAGATAGCGCGGACTATTTCCGAGGAGCGGCAGCCATCGAAGGGGGTTCTTCGTTTGATACTCGACGTCGATGATGAACAGCGAAAGCTCGTCGTCCTTGGGTAATGCCGGAACTACATAATGCAAAGGCTGCTCTGTTTTCAACACGACGGGTTCCCCAGCCACAGCAGCCGCTGCATCATCGGAGCGTTGCCAGATATACATGAACGGCGTTTCGGCAAGAATTTTGTAATGAAATAACAGCGGCCGATACAAGGGAAATAACGCCGTCCGCAGCCATTCCTCGTAGACGCTCGCCGCGTGTTTCGACGTGGTCACATACTTGGGCCGAACCTCGGCATATTTCCGAAAGTATTCTTGGCGATCAGCACCGAGGGCATGAATGATGTAATCCCACTCCGTCGGCGCGTAGATTCCCAGTTCGGATTCATAGAGACCCGCATAAGCCGGCCACAACAATTGGGGCTGGGCAATTATTTGATGATCCGCAAAGATCGGAGCCGCAAGCTCGAGATGAGTCCTGTATCGCTCGGAGATGCCAACCCCCGTGAAACGCCGTCCAAGCGACACACAGCGAATGGCTGCGAATAGGATGATCGACCATAAAATGCAATTCAGCAGGATCATCGTCGCGCGCGAAGGCGACCATTCAGACAACCGCTTGGTCACGGCGACCGTCAACAACAGATAGACGATCCGAGTAAAGCTGACAGTCCCGCCGGGGTTGACGTACCCCAACAACGAAGCCAACGAGATTACGCCAAAGCTCAACCCGACGATCTTCGCCAATTCTCTTTGCTGCTGATCCGGGTTCTCGCTGCGAATCAAATTGCGGCATAACCAGAGTAGATACATTCCAATTGCCGCGACAACGAACGCGGCAATGATTGCTAGGACCAAGGTCCATGAATAACCATCCAACAAAAAGTTGTTGGGCGGCGAGCCGAAAAACCACGTTTGATCTTGAATTTGGGATCGAAAATGAAATGCCAAGTATCTTGGGAGTCCTGAACTGCCGCACACGGCGAGCATTCCCAAAAACGTGAGCAGCGCGCCGCCCACCAGCACGATCACGAAGTCTTTGACATAAATGAGTAAACTGTTCTTAAAAAATGAACTCACTAGCAGTAACAAAAGCGTGCCAAATAAGCCTAAAAACAGGGCCATCCCATTTTCGATGCCGCAGAAAAAGCTGCCGCTGAGCAAGAGCATCTGCCAACATTTGATTTTCCAGTTCGAGGGTAAAAAGCAAGTCGCCACAAAGATCAGCGGCAACAATCCCCGCAGTCCTGGCATGCTATTACCCGGCTCGAACGCAAAGAGAGCGTTGCCGCCGGCGAAACTGGTCAGAATTTTCCATTGGCCGGCTCCCCAATCCATGTCCGGCAATAGTGTCGTCAACGACCAGAGCACGCCAGCCGTGTAACTTTTGGTGGTTAAGCGCGAAACAATCAAGTACGCCGCTAGTGTCGACAAGCGGCAGACCAATTGCCGGCTGATCTCCATCCCAAATAGACCGCCGCCCAACACGCGGTACAGCGGGTAGTGCACCAAGGGAATTCCGATCCCGTGGAAACAGGGAAAGTCTCGCCCCGGTACCTCACCCGCATCCATCCTGCGCAGCCAGTTAAATAGCTGAAAGGGCCCATCCATCATCCCTTGATCAAATGGACTGACGGCGAGCAAGCTTCGAATGACATGATAGATGACAATCAATATGAAACAGACCCAGAGACCATACTGCCAAAGCCGCTTTTGCCAGTGATCGAATCCAGAAATCGAAGGATGGTTCATTCGATAGCAAGCCGGCGTAGATTTACGTTGATGATGGAAGAAATGAACTCGACTGATCTTAATTCACTCGCGAGTTGGCAACAAGCAATCATCAACTTGCAACGCATTCAACAACATGCAGACCTTTGCTCGTTTTACGGCGACGCTACCTTTGTAGCCCGTAGCGTTAGCGAGGGCGAGCAAAGAGCTACTAATACCCTCGCTAACGCTACGGGCGATAAATGCGACGCGACTTGCAAACATCGCCGCATAAAAACGAAAAGAGGTCCAGAACCTTCTGGACCTCTTTTCAAGAGACTCGTTTTTTCAATCGCGCGGCGTTACTTTTCTTGCCGACGCAGCCGCCGGAATTGCCAGCCGCAGAGGCCTGCGCCGCCGAGACCCAGCAGCGCGAGCGAACTCGGTTCTGGGATCACCGTGATCGTGGCCGTGGCCGGGAGGATCAGCGCATCGAGATCGACCGGATTGAAGCCCGAGGTGATCACCACGTTTTGCGTAATGGCATCGTAGTCGCCGGCCAGCAGATTGGTCACTTCGTTGGGGATCAAGCCAGCGGTGAACGTGAAGGTGCCCAGGAGAATGCGCGACGTCGAGGCGTTGACCACCGTCCCTTGGATCAGTTCCGAAAACGGATCAGCCACCGCCGCCGTCAAGCCAGCGGAACTGCCGGACACCAGACTGAGTGTCGGCGGAGAGTCGGTAAAGAGAGGGTTTGCGATAATATTCGCGGTGCTTAGAACTTCGGCGCGGTCCGTGGGAACCGGGAGTTCGTCAAAATTGACACGCACCCCGCCGATAAAGAGACCGAGACCCGGAGTAGTAAACCAGGGAGTGCTCCCGCCATTGACGGTTTCCTGGAGAAAGACCTGGACCGGCACGGTTTGGCCGGGCGAGACCGTATAGTTGGTCGCGTCGAAGACGTACCGATATTCATAAGCAGCCGAGGCGGTACTGCCCCAGGCAATTGTCACCAGCAGTGACAAGAAAGAAACCAAACGGCGGTGGTAGAGCATTAGCGGTCCTCGGGAAGTGCTGAAATCAGCGGTGAAATGTTAAGAAAACGTGCTTATTGTCGCAACCCTCATAATCAGATTAATTCCTACTTTCGAAAAAATCAACTTATTGTGCTGCCATAACGCACCCGGAAGCGAAATAAATCAATCCCGTCCACGTCGCCGTCTTGGTCGAAATCCATGAACCACAGGAATAACGGGTCGGATTGGAGCTTGTTTTGGGTGGTTCGGAAACGGAAAAGATCGAGGCCATCCACGTCCCGGTCGCCGTCGTAGTCGCCAAACAGCCGGAAAAACTTGTCCGTGGCCGCCGTGCTAGCACCCTGGCCAAACAGCCGCGTCCCGCCGGCCGATTGGTTCGCGTCGGCATCGATCGAATAGCCCAGGGCGTCCTTGATCAACGCGCCGTTGATGACCATTTGGTAATTGCCATCCACGAGCGAGCCATTCTCGGTGCCTGGGCCGCTAAAGGTCAGCGTTACCACGGTCTTGCCCGCCACGGTCGAAGGGGTCGCAATGACGGTCACGGGTGTGCCGCTCGGCTGCTGGGTTACGACAAAGGATCCGCTAGCGATTGGGGTCGTGACCAAGCCGCTGAAGGTGACCGTCACGTTCTTGACCATCGAGCGCTGATTCCCGCCCGTCAGCCCGGCATTGATCACCGTGCTTTCGACCGTGACCAGCGGTGCGACGGTAATCGTGGCGGTGACGGCGTTGCCGCTGAGTCCGCTCACGGTGTTGCTCAGCGAGGCCTTGGCCTGGAAGCTGCCCGTGGCAGTGCTGTTGGCGGCGGGGAGGAACTTGAGTCCGGCCGCGCCCTGGGCGATGGTGATGAACTGGCCATTGGTGATCGGCGTCGTGCCGTTGGCTTGAAACAGTGTGCCGTTGGTGATGCCGGTGATTTGGAAATGGGTGATCGATGTTCCATCCGCCGCATTCGGCGTGAGGACCAACCCGGTCATGTTCTGCGCGTTCACGACGGTCGCCGCATTGGTCACGCTCGGCGTGGTGTTAGTGACCGAGACGTTGGTAAAGCTCGACGTGTTCAAGAGCGTCGAGGTATTGGCGTTCGCCGACAGGCCAAAGTAGACCGTGCTTGTCATGCTGATCGTCACCGAGCTCACTTGGGTCCAAGTGACGCCGTCGGACGAGGCAAAGCCCGTCAGCGTATTGCCAATGCGCGTCATGCGAACCCAATACGGCGCATCGACATTGGGGCCAAGCACACTGCTGCTCGAGCCGCCGGTCGAGCTGCGAGATTGCATGGCCACGCCGTTGTCGGGCGTGACCACGAGCATGGCGTGTTTCGAGTTGGCCGCGAGCGATTCGCGCACCATGACGCCGATCTTGGCCCAACCGCCGGTGTCTTCGACGGCGCTCACGCGCGCGGTGATCGTGCCGTTGCCGGTGAGTGTTTGATAGGTGTAGCGGAACTGATCGGCGGTGCCCCAGATATCGGCCCCGGCGCTGATTACCTTAAAGGTGCTGCCCGAAAAATCCGTGGTCCCCGCGCCGGCCACCGCGCCGATATCGCTCGCCGCCCAGGGTGCGGGCAACGCGTTCGCCGAAGGTGTTGCGGTAAAGATCGGCGTTGGATAGATACTAATCGACGAACCGTTTGTCCCAACCACGCGATAATAGTATTCATTCGCGGCAGTCACCGTCGTGTCGGTGTAAGTGGTGACGCCTGCGGCGACGGTCGTCAGCGTGGTATAGGTGGTGCCATTGGTCGAGCGTTCGATTTGATAGCCGGTTTCGCCCGCGATGTCGTTCCAAGTGAACGTCAGCGACGTCGAGCTCTTCGCCGTGAACCCCGAACCCGTCACCGCCGCCAGCCGCGTGCTCCCCGTCGTGGTTGCCGCGACGCCATCGCCGAGCGCGCTGAGCGGAGTGACTCGATAGGTGTACGAAGTCCCCGCGGTTAACCCCGTATTGGTGTAGCTTGGGATATTGGCAGCGATCGTCGCGATGGTTGTGTAGGTCGTCCCATCGGTGGAGCGTTCGATACGATAGCCCGTTTCGCCGTTGGTCTCGCGCCAATTCAGAATAATCGAGGTTGTCGTCCAAGAAGTAAACGTGAGGTTGGTCACAGCCCCGGGCTTATTCACGGCTTGTGCCACATTCCCTGGCACCGAAGGAGTCGCGCTGCTCATCGCGATGATACGATAGTAGTAGCGATTCGAGCCCGAGAGAGCTGCGTCTGTGTAAGTCGTGATATTCGCTGCCGTGGTAGTGACCGCAGTAAAGAACATGCCGTCGGTCGAGCGCTCGATGCGATAGCCGGTCTCCCCAACAATATCAGACCAACTCAGATTCAGATTCGTATTCGTCCCAGGCACGACAGCCAGGTCTGTAGGTGCAGTCAAGCCGTTCACGCTGCCCGCAGCAGGAGCTGTAAAGCCCGTCATCGAGAAGTTGCTCATCTTGACCGAACTCGGATTCGAGTTCGTGGCCGATGTCGAGAACACACCTACTTGGAAGTTCGTTCCAAGCGAGGCACTTGTCGTCGAGCCGATCTGGGTCCAACTGGTTCCGTTAGTCGAGCGAAAGACCGAGTAATTGTTGCCGGCCTTGGTGATTCTTAACCAAATCGGAGCAAAAGTCGCCGCACTGACACTCGTGGTAGAACTTGACGCCCCATTCGTTAATCGTCGGATAAACTGCTGACCACTCGTCGGAGTCGCAGCCACGGCGATCGAGGCCGAATTGCCAGCCGTCGTCGAGCGAATCATAATGCCTGTTTTGGCGTTATTATTGGTATTCTCCAGGCTATCCACGCGCAGGGTAATCGTCCCATCACCGGTCATCGTGCCCGATGTAAATTGAAAGTTATCCGAAGTCGATCCTAAACCAGCGCCTGACCCTTCTAGTTCCCACGTGTTGTTCACACTGTCATAGCGGCCGCTGCCGCCGAGATACAAAGCGGCAGAGTTGATGTCTTGACTGCGCCAATTCTCAGGCAGGCTCGCGACCTTGACGCTATATAACCCTACATCTCCATAATCGCCGGCACCCGAGATATAGGCATAGTACGTCCCTGTCCCCAGATTCAACGTCAAATGCTGATCGTTATTGGTCGTGTGACTCTTGGCGAGGACATTTCCGGCCGCATCCCGAATTTCCAACTTGGCATCTAAACTGCCGGGGTAATCCGGGACGACATCGATTTGAGTCGCGGCACTCGAAACAGTAAACGTAAAGACATCGACATCGGCCGCACGTTCGATGTTGCCATAGATTTGTTGCGTACCAGCGACGACTTGCATTGCTGTAGCTAGTGCGACCGTGCCGCCATAATCATCGGCGCGATACCCATCGCCGCCGGAAGGTTGATAAGCCTTGACTCGATTGGCAATCACGAGCAAGTCATCTTGAAGATTACTTGGTGAACTTGAGGGATGATCCCAGATCCATTTTTTCACGGTGCCATCAAAATCAACCCCCATGATTGTTCCATGCAGGTCATCTTTCTTGCTGGCATATTCGGCCGTTTTGACACCCAAGGTATTGTATGTTGATTGGTGACTTAGCCCCATGATATGGCCAATTTCATGGACCATGCCCGAGACTCGCGTGCGCGCATCGCCGCTATTATTAAAACCGCTCGCTCCCGAAGTCGTAGGAAATGTGCCGACCCAAGCATAGCCGCCACTGATGTTGTTCCCGATGGCCAACCACGCGGTTTCGATTCCAGTGGCTGGTTTAATCGTGGTGACATTCATATCAAACATGGCAAAGTAGGCCGAAACCTGGCGCCATGCTTTGACAATATCGGTCTGTTCGCTCAGGTTGAATGTCGCCGTATTTCCATCGGTGTCATACGGCGTGGCCACATCAAATCCGCCAGAATCGCCATCAAAATCCAAATAGATCGCTGTTGGCGAACTCGGAGAGCTATTCAGAATCGGCATCCCCGCAGCAGTTGTCGTGTAAGCGGCAATCACCTCGTCCAAGTAATCCCCATTCCCAGGGATCGAATACTGGATGTTATTGGCCACGCTATAGGGCAAGCTCGTGTTCGTTGTATCGGTTGCTGAATCACTCGTCGGAGTCGCATCCAGAGAACCATCGAACAATTCTTCTGATTCGTCCAGCGCGGTATCCATCACCCCTAAACAACTCGGGCAACAGCAACCACCCGTGCCATTGTGAATGCTCGGAGTCAACGCACACACAGCCGAGAGCCCGACTTCAGCCACGGTTGTTTGTGGTCCCAAAACCGTCTGCGCATCAGCTTGATCCTGAGTCAGCGCAGGAGTCACGGGAAAATAATCAATCGACGGATCATAGTTCAACGGCAGCGGAGCATACATCAAGTCGCGTGCCTCGAGCTGCTCGAACAACGATTTCTGTCGGCGCGTTTTCCGACGGCTGGCTGGTTTGCCAAGTTGAGTCGATATTTTCCACGCAAACCAGTTCCTGGACTTCATCACGATCGCCTCACGAAAAGCAAAATGGCGTTTAAGATAAGAGCTGCTTTATTCACGCCGGGAATAATATCCGCTAATTACACGCGGACTCTGACTTTTTGTCAATCTTTTGGCGCAAAAAGCTGCTGAAAAGTCTATTTCCTCGAATCCGCCCCGGGTGACGCGGGGGGATCCGTAGCTCGCAGCCATGCTGCGAGCGAGACAAGAAAAGACGCCGGCATAACCAATAGCGCTGTGATTCAGGAGCTATTTCATAACCACGGCTCGCGCATTGAGGTCCGGAGGACCGCCATGATTAAGCCCAGGCCGTGAGGCCTGGGAACGCAGCGCCGCGAAATTCGTAGGTCCGGAGGACTGGCACAAGTGTCGGCCTTCCAGGCCTTTGGAATTTTGATTGACGCGAACCCAGGCCTTCCGGCCTGGGCTTAAGCATTCCGGTCCTCCGGACCTACAAAATTCGTCGCCAAAGTCGTGAGACTTCAGAGCGAATTGTGTTGACGACGATTCCCCTCAATCATCTGAGGTCTCACGATCTCAGCTACATTTCTTCTTTTTCAAAAACATCACCAACCCCACACCACCACACCCCGCCAGCAGCATCACCCCCGGCTCCGGCACAGCGACCGTTGGACTAAAGTTGTTGAACGCTAGCCCGATGCCCGTCGTCTTGGTGCCGGCGAACGTGAGCCGAACCTTGTCCACGCCCGCGGGCAGCCCGCTGAACCCGAACGTCCACGGCAAGCTGTCGAGCGCCGTGGAATTGCCCAGCGGCGAAAGTTGCGACGCCAAGACACTGCCCGGACCATCGAGAACTTCGACCAACCAGCGCTCGGTGTTGGTCGGGGTGCCGTCAATGTCCCAGATCTCACCTGACAAGCCGGTGATCGTCTGCGCCGTGTTGTAGTCGATCACAAAACTCGGCGGCAGCGAAAACGGCATGGGGTGGCGCAGGAAGTAAAACCCCAACTGCGGCGCGAACCCGGGTGCCGCGGTATCGGCGCTGCCGCTGACGCTGCTCGTGTACGCATCGGACCCATCTTGGCCGATGCGCTCGAAGATCGGATCGTCGTCGAGACCCGCGTCGTAACTGTTGTTGCCGTTGACGTCGAAATAAAACTGAACGTTGCCGCCGCCGGTGATGGCGAAAGGAGTGTTGAGGACCAGATTGTCGGTCGGCAGCGGACCGGCCGGCGTCGTTTCGAAATCGATCACAGCGGCCGAGGCGAGCGGCGCGAGACAACAGGCCAGCAGCACGGCGCAGAACACCTGACACGGCAGTTTCGTGGAATTCATGAGCGGCTCCGATGCGTGAAAGAAGGGTAGAGAAGGAGCAAGGACTTGATCGCCCCCGGGCGAAAAGATTGTTGCCAGTATAACACCGCCCCGTAGGCCCGGCTGTGCCGGGCAAACGCCAGATTTCCCAAGGCGAGAGAACCCGGCAGACAGAACGGCATCCCGAAGTCTCCGTCCAATTCCCTTCCGCTAACCAAGCGGCTTGGTCTGCAAAGCGGGTTTGGCTTGGGGAGTCGATTCTTTGTGCGGCACAGCCGCACCGACAAATGCTACCCGCGAAAATTTTCCTCCGTCGCCGGGAAGATTCGGCCTTTGCGCCGAGTTATATTGAAGGCAGCCGCCGCGCTGCGCTTTCGTCGGCATCTCCAACAAGGGCATTCTCGCATGAACATCGTCCGCCGGGTTCTCGCCGCCGCGCTGGTGCTTTGGCTTGCCCCGCGAACCGCGCAGGCCGCCGCCGGCCAGATGATCGTTGTCACGGCGAATCCGGGCAAGATCATGAACGAGGACAAATCCAAGGTCCTGGCCGAAGTCCCGCAAGGGACGCGACTGTGGCAATTCCGTCTCGCCAAAGACAAAAAATGGGCCGAGGTCAAAGTTCCGAAGGGCGAAGAGCATGGCTGGCTACTCCCAAGCAGCATCGAGACGATCAAACTCACCGGCCAACAGCAAGCCGAACTAAAAAAAGCCGACGCCTACTTCGCAGAATACTTAAAACTGAAAAAGGAACAAAAGTACGCGGCGGCGCTGCAGAGCTTGGAACAGTGCTATCGAATTGAACGGGCGCTTTATGGTGCCGAACATCCCGAAGTGGCCGACAGGCTGATGAACATCGGAGGCACTGCCGACACTCAAGGCGACTATTCGGCCGCGCGGAAGTCTTACGAAGAAGCGTTGGCCGTCTATCGCAAAGTCCTGGGGAACGAACACAAGAGTACCGCCCAGGCGCTCAACAGCCTCGGCATCTTGGCACGCCGTCAAAGCGACTACCCGGCCGCGCGGAAACATTTTGACGATGCCCTCGCGATCCAACGCAAAGTCCTGGGCAACGAGCACGCCTCGACCGCCACCACACTGAACAACCTGGGCGTCTTAGCTCGACATCAAGGCGACTTCCCTGCCGCTCGGAAGTGTTTTGAAGAAGCGCTGGCCGTGAATCGCAAAGTCCTGGGCAACGAACACAGCAACACCGCCACCACGCTCAACAGTCTAGGCCTCTTGGCCCGACAGCAAGGCGACTACCCCGCCGCGCGAAAGTCTCTCGAAGAAGCCCTGGCCATCTATCGCAAAGTCCTGGGCGACGAGCACACCTTCACCGCCGACGCGCTCAACAACCTAGGCCTCCTGGCGAAGAAACAACGGGAGTACCCGACGGCACGGAAAAACTACGAAGCGGCCCTGGCCGTCTATCGCAAAGTCCTGGGCAATGAACACCCCAACACCGCCACAGCGCTCAACAACCTGGGCCAGTTGGCCCAAGCTCAAGGCGACCATCGCGCGGCCTGGAACTATTACGATGAAGCGCTGCGCATCAACCGCCGAACCTTTGGCAAGGATCATCCCAATACGACAATGAGCTTGTACGCACTCGCCTACTTGGCCGTGCTCGAGGGCGATGATGATGTTGCGCAGCGAAATTTTGACGACATTCGCCGAATCCAGCGGCGCTACACGCGTTATCTGTTGCCGGCCCTGTCCGCCGCGGAACAGTTGCTCTACTTAGAGAACAATTATCGCAATGACTGGCATCAAAGCCTCTCTTACGGCTTGCGGCAGCCCGACAATGCGACGCTCGCCAGCTTGAGTACGGCCTGGCTTGTGAATGGCAAAGCCGTGGGCGAAGAATCGCTCGCCGTGCGCGAATTGCTCGCCCGCGACACCGCCAATCCGCAGCTCGCCCCGCTGGTCAAGGAATTGCAAGCCGTGCGGCAACGCTTGGGTTCACAATCCTTGGCCGCCGTCAAACCCGAGCAAGCCGACGCGCATCAGGCAACGCTCACGGCGTTGTCCGCGCGGGAATACAAACTGGCGCAGCAATTGGCCGATTTCACGGGGGAAGCGTTTGTCGAAGTCGATTGGATCGAGACGGGCAAGTTTCGCCGATCGCTCCCGGCAAACTCGCTCTACATCGATCTGGTCCGCATGTCGATCAGCAACTTCGGTTCCAAAACCAAAAGCGATCCGTCAGCCCACTACGTCGCGTGGATCGTTCCGCCGCACGGCGAGGGCAATGTCCAAATCCACGACCTGGGGAATGCGGAACGCATCGACGCGGCCATCGAGAAAGTCCGCGCCGAGTTGGCCAACGCCGGCGAGAAAGAAAGTCCGTTGCGCCAAGACGGCGAAGCAGCGGCCCATGCGCAAGCTCAAAAAGACTTGCAGGCCGTCGCCGATTTGGTCCTCAAGCCGTTCCTCCCCCAGCTCAAAAATAAAAAGCAACTCATCCTCTCGCCCGACGGCGCGCTCTGGCTATTGCCCTGGGCGGCGCTGCCGGTAAGCAAAGACAAATGTCTGCTCGAACAATGCTCGATCCGTTACGTCACCAGCGGGCGGGACTTGGTGAAGGGGAAAAGCACGGACAAGCTCGGCACGAGCGCGCCGGCGATCGTCGTAAATCCGGATTACGACTTACTCGGCTCCGCCGCCAAAGCCGCGATCAAGGCGATCTCGCCGCAAACGAAGTTCGACGAAAACGAAACCCGCGGCGCGGCGAGCCGGTCGAGTCTGCCGCGCGTCACCGCGCTGCCGTTCACGTCTCTCGAAGGCCAAGCAGCCAAGCCATCGCTCGAACAATTGGCCAAAAGCAAACCCGTCTTTTATGAACAAGAAAAGGCGCTCGAAGCGGTCGTGAAAAAGCTGCAGCGGCCCAAGCACCTGCTCCTTTCGACGCACGGCTTCTTCCTGGCTGATCAAGAAGTGAATCGCGGCGACAAGCCGGACTCGCCCGAGAACAACGACACCAATGTCACGAGCCCGCCCGCGCTGACCAAGGACGGCAAACCGGTCGAGAACCCGCTGTTGCGTTGCGGCTTGCTCTTCGCCGGGTGCAACGCCCCGCGCACGCCGGGACTCGATGATGGGATCCTCACCGGCATGGAGATCGTCGGCATGGACCTGCGCGGGACGGAGTTGGTCGTGCTCAGTGCGTGCGAGACGGGCATCGGCAAAGTCCGCAACGGCGAAGGCGTCGCCGGGCTGCGGCAAGCGTTTCAACTCGCCGGCGCGCAGAGTGTCGTCAGCACGCTCTGGCAAGTCCCCGACCGCGACAGCGCGATCATCATGCAGGATTTCTTCACGAACCTCGCCGCCGGGCAATCCAAAGCCGACGCGCTCCGCAACGCGCAGCTCAAACGGATCGCGGCGCGGAAGGAAAAGAGCGGCGCGGCGCATCCGTTCTTCTGGGCTGCTTGGACGGTGACCGGAGAGTAGCCGACTCGCCGCGGCGAGTGGCACGGGAATCGTCGTCGGTACTAGCGCGAGGTCCCGCTGAGGACAGCGGGACCTACAAGGCCGCGAATATTTTTTCGCCCTCGCCCAAAAAAGGGGTTTGATTTTGGGCCAGGGGGTGTGGTCGATTGGAGGTTGGCGCACTCTCGTTGGAGAGAACATGGAGGGCGACCTGTAGGTC
The DNA here is from genome assembly GCA_041736895.1 of Pirellulales bacterium. Lineage (GTDB taxonomy): Bacteria > Planctomycetota > Planctomycetia > Pirellulales > JALHPA01 > JANRLT01. Next base: position 45,616 of record JBGSSS010000165.1, on the reverse strand, counting down.
CCGGTCTCCGACCGGGACCTGGCGCGGCGGTTGATGACGCAGCAGGGCAAAGCCGGAAGCGGCGGTTGCTCCCGCCCCAGGTCCCGCAGAGGACCGCAGGACTTACAAGGAGCAGACGCCAAAAACGGCCAAAAAACCCGGCGAGTGTTGCCTTTTAGCGCAACAGCAAAATTGCAGTTGGCGCGCACAACAACAGCCTGCGGGCCGAGACAGAAAACGGGTTTTCCCGCGGGAATGATGCGATTTCGAGGTACCGGAGGCGCGCCCAAAGTGCGCGCAACAGGGCGCGTTTTTTTCTGTTTTTTTTCGTTTTTTTCTCTTCTTTTTTTGATTTTTTCGAGCTTTTTTTTGGTTTTTTATGCGTTTTTCTGGTTCTTTTCCCGCGTTTTGCGGGGAAATCGTGGGGAAAACCCGGGTGTTGCCTCGAGGCAACAGAAAAAATTAAATGACGTTGCGCTATGCGATTTTTGACGAGTTCCGAGTTTTCAACGCTCCGCTGAAATTCAAACGCTCCTCTTCGAGTCGCCGCTAAACGGTCATTTCATTCCCTTATCCCCAATCCCGTATCCCCAATCCCCAGGTTGCGACGATGCTTGCTTTCCCGGATGCTAGCGAAACGCTGTGCTGCATCAATCTTGCTCCTGCCGGAGGGCAGGGGTACGATAAACGGTTGGCGGACGATGCAGGGCTGCGGCCGTTTTTTGTCCGCTTTTTTGGGCAGACTCCCGTTTTTTCGCAAACCCGGGGTATCCTTGTTTGCGTAAAGAGGAGAGTTTGCCCCCGGCTGAGCTGATTTTCCTGCCTGTCGAGCCGGCTGTTGTAGATAAGAAGAGTCGCGGCCTGGTAACAATACTCCTTCCCGTGATTGATCGGGTCCGCGACGCGCTAGACAACTTCCCCCCTCTCTTTCTTGAGTGTTTCGTCCATGACCTATCTCGCTTCCCGTCGTCGTTGGATTGCCGCCGCGCTCGCCGGCACACTGCTCGTGGCCTTTGGTATCTGGGTGCAAACGAGCAATGCCGATCCGATCGGCACCGGACCCAACGACAAGTATATTGCCAAGGTGGTGGCCAAGTACCTGAACGACGAGCACCTGAGCAAGCAGAAGGTCGACGACGGGATGTCGGAACGGGCGTTCAAGTCGTTCTTCAAGTCGCTCGATCCGCTCAAGCTGTACTTCACGGCGGCCGACATCGCCGAGTTTAGCAAGGACGAAAAGCAGCTCGATGACATGATCCTAAAGGGTGAAGTCAGCTTTGCATTCAATGTCTATCAGCGCTACCTGCAACGAGTCGATGAACGTCTTAAAACGGCGCAAGCGCTGTTGGAACAGCCGCATGACTTCACCGTGGACGAAGAGTTCGTCACCGATGGCAAAAAGATCGACTGGGCCAAGAACGACGCCGAGATCAACGATCGTTGGCGCCGCCGGGTGAAGTACGACCTGCTCGTGCAGAAAGCCGACAAGGTCGAACTGGCCGAAGCCAAGACGAAGCTCGCCCGCCGGTACAACAGCTTTGCCAAGCGGATGCATCAACTCGGCAATGACGACTTGGTCGAGATCTTTTTGACGAGCATGACCACGGCGTTTGATCCGCACACAACTTATATGTCGGCGAGCACGGTGGACAATTTCGATATCGTCATGCGGCTGAATCTGGACGGCATCGGCGCCGCACTGCAATACGATGATGGCTATACCAAGGTCAGCAAGATCATCCCCGGCGGACCGGCGGAAAAAGATGGCCGCTTGAAACCAGACGACCGCATCACAGCGGTGGCGCAAGGCAAGAGCGATGATTTTACCGATGTCGTGGACATGAACCTGAACGACGTGGTCAAGCAAATCCGCGGCCAGCCCGGCACGGTGGTGCGGCTCAAGGTCATGCCCGGCGGCAAGGGCGAGAGCAAGATTTACGACATCACCCGCGACAAGATCAAGCTCACCGACAGCGAAGCGCGGAGCGAGATTTTCGAAGAGGGCAAGAAGCCGAACGGCCAGCCATACAAAGTCGGCGTGATCAATCTGCCGAGCTTTTATATGGATATGGAAGGAGCCCGCGCCGGCAACGAAAATTACAAGAGCACGACCCGCGACGTCAAGAAACTACTCGACGAGTTCAACGCCAAGGGGGTCGATGTAGTGATCATGGATCTCCGCAAGAACGGCGGCGGGTCATTGCCCGAAGCGATCAGCCTGACTGGGTTGTTCGTGGACACAGGTCCGATCGTGCAGGTCAAGGATTCGGCCGGCAACGTGCAGCATTACGATGATTTGGATCGCGGCGTGGCGTGGAATGGGCCGCTGGTGGTGCTGTGCAGCAAGTTCAGCGCGTCGGCGAGCGAAATTTTCGCCGGAGCGATTCAGGACTATGGCCGCGGGATCATCATTGGCGACAAGACGACGCACGGCAAGGGGACGGTGCAGAGCCTGCTTGACCTGGGCCAGCGGTTCTTCCGCGTGGCGAACCCGCCGAAGTTTGGCGCGTTGAAGATCACGATGCAACAGTTCTACCGCCCGAACGGCGACAGCACGCAGCACCAGGGCGTGGTTTCGGATATCGAGTTGCCGTCGATCACGACGCACTTGGATGTCGGCGAATCGGATCTCGATTTCGCGATTCCGTTTGACAAGGTTCCGGCGGTGCCGATCCGCAAGGACAACCTGGTCGATGCCAAGACGGTCGAAGAGCTCAAGGTCGCGAGCCGCGAGCGCATCGCCAAGAGCGAAGAGTTCGCCAAGGAGCTGCGCAAGATCGACAAGTACGAATCGATCAAGAAGAACAAGACGACGAACCTGAACGAAGAAAAGTTTATGGCCGAGCGCAAGGAACTCAATTCCGAAAAGGAAGAAGAGAAGGAGCTCGAGGAGCTCAACGATCCGAACGCTCCGGTCGTGAAGCGCGATTACTACTTCAACGAAGCCATGGCGATCGCGCTGGATTACTTGCGCATCAGCAACAAACTGGCGAGCAAGTAGTCACGTCGTACGTCAGGCTTTCTAGCCTGACATTCGCGCAGCGAACAGGACGGCAGTGATGTTCGTAATGTAGAGTTAACTCCAGGTCTGGTCAGGCAAGAATGCCTAACATACGAATACAGCGGGAGAGTGCCTCTCTCCCGCTGTTTTTTCGCTTTTTCCTGGACTTCCCCCGCGGATTCTGAACTGGTAAACTAGGCGATTCCCCGAGCTTTATCACCGCGACTCATTTTGACGTTCGCGTAAGACCTTTTTTGATTGCAAGGATTCTTGTCATGGCTAAGCCGCATCGTCGTTTGAAGAAAGCCAACCACGGCCGCCGTCCGGCCAACAGCAAAGCCCGCCGGCTGAAGCGCGGCAATGTGAAGTGCTAAGTTCGGGTGCCACTGGCTCTGCCAGTGGTATTCGTGCCACTGGCAGAGCCAGTGGCACCCATCCCTGATTCAATTCTACGCTCCTCTTTCGCTCTGCACTGACTCTGGAACGTTGTATGCCTGCCAAGGACTTGATCATCGACCCGAATGCGATCGATCTGGACCATATCGTGGCCGACATCCAGGAGATTCGCCGCCACAACTTGCAGCGGCATGAGATGGAACATTTGACGGCGATTGTCCATCTGGACAAGGACCGCAAACTGGGCGTCGGTTATCGCGATGTCACGGACAAGGAATTCTGGTGCCGCGGCCACATGCCGCGCAATCCGATCATGCCGGGCGTGATCATGTGCGAAGCCGCGGCGCAATTGGCCAGCTTCGTCGCGCAAAAGTTCGATCTGCTAGGGGCCAAGGTACTGGGCTTTGGCGGTTTGGACGAGGTCGCCTTTCGCGGGCCGGTCGTTCCGGGAGATCGGCTGGTGCTGGCCATTGAAATGGTTCGCGTGCGCCGCGGCGCGATGATCGTCGCCCGCTTCCAAGGTTTTGTTCGCGGCGCGCTCGTGGTCGAAGGGAAGCTCAAGGGGATCCCGCTGCCGATCGCCGATCCGTACTTCGAGCCCTCTTGAAGTAATTGACAATTGATAATGGACAATTCACAGTTCTGTGAAATTGCTGCCAGGACTCTGAAACCGCTTCATTGTCAATTTTCAATTGTCAATTATCCATTACCTGAACAATGCTTCCTTACGCCGATGACAATCCGGCTGATGGACCGCCCGTCGTGACGATCGGGTTGATCCTGCTCAATGTGTTTGTCTTTTTGCTGGGGTTGCGGCTTGATGAACGGCAGTTGTTCGAGCTGCATGTCAATAACGGGTTCATCCCCGCTCGGATCGAGAAACTCTACGATCCGGCAACACGCCGGGTGCTCGTCACTCGGGAAATTCACGTCCCCAAAAACGAAGTGGCGCGGTTCGGGCCGTTTCTTGTCCAACTGCCCGACACACTGCCGTTGCCGCCTGATCGCGGTTCCGTTCTCAAGACGCTGATCACTTGCCAATTCCTGCATGGCGGGTGGATGCATTTGTTGGGGAATATGTTGTTCCTTTGGATCTTTGGGAACAATGTCGAGGATCGCTTGGGGCACTTGGGCTACTTGTTTTTTTATCTCGTCGGCGGGGTTGCCTCGATGGGGGCGCATTACCTGATGCATCCCGACAGTGTGGTGCCGACGATCGGGGCGAGCGGGGCCGTGGCGGCGATTCTCGGGGCTTATGCGGTGACCTGGCCGCATGCACGAATTCACACGTTTATCCCGCTGGGGATCATTTTCATCCCCTTGGAATTGCCGGCCTATGTCGTGCTTGGGTTTTGGTTCGGCAGCCAGTTGCTCGATGGCTGGCTGAAATGGGATGTGGAACTCGGCGGCGGCGTGGCGTTCTTCGCCCACATCGGCGGGTTTGTCTTTGGCGCGGTGGTGATGCTGGTGATCAACAAAGCGCGCGAGGAGCTGCAAGCGTCGTTAGAGACTCGGTCGCCTTCGGCTCCCCGCTAAACGGGGAGCGGCTCACTGCTTGCGCAAGAAAAACGGGAGTCGGAACAAACGGGCTCTGCTCGCCGCAGTGCCAAGCGGAACCTGTTGGCCCCCAAAGGCCCTCCAGGGGAAGCGACGCCCCGGGTCAGATCCAGCGAAACACGTTGGCGGAGCCGGTTGTTCCGAACTCCCGTACGGCCGATTGGGATTCATCACCCCCGTGACAATCCCGTTCGCCGATCCAGCGCTGGCGGCGATCAACGCCACCGAACGCGGGACAAGAACTACTATCGTGTGTGTGTTCGCAGAATATTCAGTTGTCGCACGGCCACCCGCAAAGATTGTCAGCGCGAGGAAGATTAATGAAGAATAAAACTCCGCTGTGCCCTTCGGCAAAACGAGGTTGAAGAGAATTCAGCGACTTCTTGAATTATTCTTCTGCTTTCACTTTTGATTCGTCCGGATTTGCCACAAAGCGATAACCGGCTCCGCGAACGCTCAAGAAATGCCGCGGATTTGCCGGGTCACGCTCGAAGACCTTGCGCAGATTCAGCAGAAAATTGTCTACCGTGCGCGTGGTCGGAACGCGGCTCAGACCCCAGACTTCGCTCAATAGCTCGGCACGGGAAACAACCGACCCGCTATGCTCCACAAAATAGCGAAGCAATTTCATCTCGAGGCTCGTCAGTCGGACCTCGCGGCCGGCGACCCGGACTTCGTAGGTGTCAAAGTTGACCGTCGCTTCGCCGAATTGAACGATATCGGAAACGCCGGCTTCGGCTTCTTTGCCATTCGCGCGGTTGCCTTCGCCCTCGCTTCGGCCGCGCCGCCGCTGAAGCTGATTCCGCACCACGCTCAGCAGTTCCTCTAAATCAAACGGTTTTTGCAAGTAAACATCGGCCCCCGAATTGAATCCCCGAACGCGATCCTCGGTAAGTGTGCGGGCGGACAAAATGACCACCGGCTGTTCCCAGCCGCGATTTCGCAGCGTTTCGCATACCGCGTACCCGCTCATCCCCGGCAGCATTAGATCCAACAACACCAAATCCACCGGCTGCCGCGGATCGATGGCCATTTCGACCGCTGTAGCCCCATCACCGGCAATCGTCGCGCGATAGCCCTCGGCTTCGAGATTGAGTTTCAATCCCCGGGCGATGTGAGCATCGTCTTCGACGATCAAGATGTGGGCAGACGGTTCGGGCAAGGGATGGAAGTTAGAAGAAAAAAGTTCGCATGAAAAGTTCAAAGCCCAGGGGTTTGTCCCCTGGGAGTATTTGTGTGCTCAGAGACATGTCTATTGTTCATGCTTGCGCGAGTGCGAGCAAGCGAGAGATCGGGATCCACGAATGGCGTCTGGAAACACAAAAACCCAGGGGATGAACCCCTGGGCTTAGTTATGTGAATGTTTAGCGGGCTTGAGGAGCCGCGGCCTTAGTTCATCTTCTTGTCGCTAGCGCGAAAGTTCGTCGTGCGATAAAAAGCCTTGGGGGTATTCTTGCCAGGGACCGAGAACGGCGTCACTCCGCCGCACTTCTTGCACCGCTTGACCTGGGTGTTGATCGCCGCGTTGCACTTGGGGCAACGGCGCTTGCGGATCAACTTGGCACGACGGGTTTGGGGGCGAGCACGGACCATGACAAACTCCAACAGCGATATGCGTAATTAGGGAGAAAACCAGAGAACCTCCCAGTGTCCCAAAACTCGCCGCGAGGTCAAGGGGCTGATGGCATATTTAATCGATCAATCGGCTCGCCAAATCTCCCAGAATTCGAAAATAATGCTAGCAAAAAATGAGCAAACTCTACGAATTTTAGCTCGAAAGCAGATTTCAGGCATGCGCTGTGAATATGCGTTGATTTGGCGGAGTTTTTCGATCAGAAAAACCTTGCCGAATACTCAAGGTTTAACGGCCATGCCGTCGATAACCATTGTGCCGTCTCTTAACGTGGCTGCGCGGTTGATCGTATTTCCTGATAACAACCTGGAAATTCGACCTGCCAGCAACAATACGAAACGGCGGATTGGCCCAGTAGCCCCGATGTCCACAGAGGGTGGTCACCGCGAGGATGCTGGCGAGACCGCATTAGCAACAAGAGCATTTCCATGCGACGGAAATTACGAGCGGCTCTGTCCCTCCTGACCTGTGCGGCGATCACCATGACCGGGTGCGCGCCAAAACAGCCGTTCTTCCTCAAGGAAGACGGCGATCTCTCGCACTGGGTCGGAGTGGCAACTCAAATTGAGCATCCCGATGTCGAGACGCAAAGTCTCTCCGAGGTGACCAATGTCTGCGCGCCGTTCACGCTCAGCAGTAAGCAGCACATCGAAATCTGGGAGCTCGAACTGGAACAAGCCGTTCAGTACGCCCTGGAAAACAGCAAGGTCATGCGGACCCTCGGCGGACGCCGGGCCAACTTTGGCCAACGCCCGCAACAAGACGAATCGCCCGAATCGCTGCAACGCGCTCCCGCTTCGATCCCCTCGGTGTATGATCCGGCGATCGTCGAGTCCGACCCGTTCTTCGGCGTCGAAGGGGCTCTCTCGGTGTTCGACGCGCAAGTCCAAAGCGGCCTGACCTATGCCAAGACCGATCGCCCGCAGAATTTTAACGCGACGGGAGGAAATATTTTTAACCTGGTTCGCGAACAAGACCTAACCACGTGGAACAACTCGCTGACCAAGCGCAGTGCGACAGGGGCTCAATTCGGTGTCTCGACGCAAACGATCTACGACAGTAACAATAGCCCTATTCGCCAAGTCGAGAGCGACTACTTTCAGTCAGTCGATATGTTCTGGCGTCAGCCGTTGTTGCAAGGGGCCGGGACATTCTACAACCGCATTGCCGGTCCGTACGACCCGTTTACTGGCACCGGGACCGTCCAATTCGACGGCGTCGTGCTGGCCCGCATTCGGACCGACATCAGTTTGGCCGATTTCGAAGCAGGCGTGCGGAACCTGGTCAACGAAGTCGAAAACGGCTACTGGGATCTGTACTTCGCCTACCGCAACCTGGAAGCACTCAAAGTTGGCCGCGACAGTGCGTTGTCCACCTGGCAAAAAGTCCACTCGTTGATGGAAGTCGGAGCCGAGGGCGGCGAAGCCGACAAAGAAGCCCAGGCACGCGAACAATACTATTTCTTCCGCTCGCTGGTCGAGACCGGACTTTCCGATCTCTATCGCGCCGAAAGCCGGCTGCGGTTTATCATGGGTCTGGCTGCCAATGATGGCCGGCTGATTGCTCCGACATCCGAACCGACCACGGCCAAGGTGGTGTTCGATTGGAATGAAATCCATTGCGAAGCACTCATGCGGAGTGTCGAACTGCGTCAGCAAAAGTGGCGGATCAAGCAACGCGAACTGGAACTCATGGCCAGCAAGAACCTGCTGCTGCCCCGCTTGGATGCCACGGCTCGTTATCGCTTCCTCGGACTCGGCGACGATTGGTGGAACAACAACGGCCGCGACTACAGCGGCACGGGTAACAACTTGGCGGGCACCGATGCGGTCAGCGGGATCATGCAAGGAGATTTCCAGGAATCGGAACTCGGCCTCATTATGCAATTCGATCTCGGTTTCCGCCGGGCACTAACCACGGTTCGCCAACAACAGTTGTTCCTGGCTCGTGAACGAAGTGTCTTGCAAGATCAAGAACTCGAACTGTCGCATCAGTTGACCGAATCGGTTCGGGTTCTCGACACGAACTACACGCTCGTGCAGACGATCTTCAACCGCCGCTTGGCCGCCGAACGCCAAGTCAAATCGGTCGAAGCTGCATACAAGGCGAATACTGTCACCTTCGATTTGCTGCTCGACGCCCAACGCCGTCAAGCGGATGCCGAAAGTGCTTACTACCGTGCCTTGGCCGACTACAATCGCTCGATTGCCCAGGTCCACTATCGCAAAGGCTCGTTGCTCGAATACAACAACGTTCTCCTGGCCGAAGGGCCATGGCCGGGCAAGGCTTACTTCGATGCGAAACGCCGTGCCCGCGAACGCGACGCCGGCCATTACATCGACTACGGCTACACTCGCCCGTCGGTCATGAGCCGCGGCCCTATCGAACAGCATCAGAACGGCGGCCAGGTCATCGACGGAGCAATCATCCATCGAGGTGACTCGCACGAATTCCACGGCGAACACCTCGAACAGATCAAGGCTCCGCTCCAACCAGTCGAACAGCCAAGCGTCCTCCGCAAACCCAAGCAATTGAGCATGTCGGGTAAGATCGATGGCGAAATGGACCGGCTCCTTGTCAACAGCGACGCTGGCAATCAAAATATCCGTCAAACCACCGCGTACACCACGGCGGGAAGCGACACCGGTTCGGCGAAGAACAACGCGCTGGCCGCCGTGACTCAACCAATGTGGCGAAGTTTGCCGGCGGCGTCCGAGGACGAAGCCGTAAGCAACGACGGCCGCTCGCCAAACGGAGTTCGCCCGGTGTCGCCAACACCGTGGAAAACTTCGCCCCGAGGCACTCCGGCGATGAGTTCCCAGAACATCGGTTCAACAGGGTCAGGAACCTCTAACAGCACTGCGTATGAACCCACGTCGAGTGACTCGGCTCCTGCGGCTCGTCGTGCTGCTGCAAAGTGGCAAGGGGTCGAACGTTAATCATCTCTCCGCCGAGTGCCAAGTCACTCGGCGGACAATCTTTCGCGACCTGGAAATCATTCGCGAAGCCGGGCTGCCGCTCGAATACCAGCCCGAGTTCCAGGTTTATCGTCTGCCGGCGACGCTGGCGTTGCCGCCCACGCAATTCACGGCCGAAGAGGCGCTGGCGGCGATCGTGCTCTGCGGGCAACTGCGCGAAGCAACACGGTTTCCCTTTCCCAATGCCGCGCGGAGCGTCGCACAAAAGCTCGAAAGCATTCTGCCGGCCAAGCTCCGCGAGCATCTCCGCGACGCCAACGGCGCGATCGAACAACTGCCGCAACCAACGAGCCACCTCGACAACGAGCATGGCTCGCACTATCAGACGCTGGTCCATTCGATCGCCCAGCGTCGCGCGGTGCGGATGAATTATCGGGGAGCGCTCGATGCTGCGCCGATTTCGACCAAAATCTTTCCGTATCGGCTGCTCTGGAGCCGGCATAGTTGGTATGTCATCGCCCGCTCTTCGCTCCATCGCGGTGTGCGCACCTTTCATGTGGGCCGGATCGCGGGATTGACCGAACTCACCGAACGCTTCAAAATTCCAGCGGGTTTTCGCATCGAGCGGTACCTGCGCAATGCGTGGCACCTGATTCCTGAAAAGGGGGATGACCAAGTTGTGCGCTTGCGGTTCAGTCCCTTGGTCGCCCGCAATGTGGCCGATGTCGTCTGGCATCGCACACAACGGGTCCAGTGGAACGACAATGGCAGTTTGAATTTCGAGGTTACTGTCAGCGGGCTCAACGAAATCAGTTGGTGGATCCTCGGCTACGGCGACCAGGTCGAAGTCCTCGAACCGCCCAAGTTGCGTGAGCTAATCACTGCGCGAATTGCTAAGATGGCCGGCATGTACGGCGGCATGATGACGCGCTGCGGCGCGGAGCCATGCTGAGCCGGGAACGTAAGTCCCCGGATGAACGGGAATCGACTCCGCATTCAAATGCTCCCAGGGGATAAACCCCTGGGCTTTGCCAAAAGACAACTGTCAACTATCCATTGTCAATTATCAATTGCCCCGCGCATGTTTTTCACCTTTGACGGCATTGATGGCGTGGGCAAGTCAACGCAAATCGGCCTGTTCTGCGATTGGCTGCGTGAGCGCGGCCATGCCGTGACGCAATGCCGCGATCCCGGCAGCACACCGCTGGGAGAAGCGGTTCGCGAGTTGCTCCTGCATCGCGCGGAACTGCATCCCGATCGCGCGGCCGAGATGTTTCTCTATATGGCCTGCCGCGCGCAACTCACCGCATCCGTGATCGAGCCGGCGCTCGCCCGCGGCGAGATCGTTGTCAGCGATCGATACTTGCTGGCCAACGTCGTCTATCAAGGTTATGCCGGCGGCCTCGACATCGACGAACTCTGGCGGATCGGCCGCACGGCAACGCGCGGCGTCAAACCGGCGCTAACGTTTGTGCTCGACCTGTCGCCCGAAGCGGCCGCGCGGCGGATGAATCGCCCGTTGGATCGCATGGAGCAGCAAGGGGCCGAGTTCAAGCAAAAACTCCGCGCCGGCTTTCTCGCCGAAGCGCTCCGTCAGCCCGACGAGATCGTCGTCATCGACGCGGATCGCTCGATCGACGAGATTCAAGCCGAGATCCGCGAGTTGGCGATGCAGTGCGGGGTGTAAACTGAGTTATCGCTATGACGCAAGCGGTTGGGTGATCTACCCATCCGCTTGCGTCATAGCGATATGGACTACTTCTTCAGCAACCCCGCACTCGACGCAAAGTATTTCTTCCGCCGTTCCTGCACGGCGTTCGCGGCCGCGGCGAGGGCTTGCTGCTGAGCCTGCAAGTCCGCGACATTCGCCGTGCAGTAGCGGCAGCCAAGTGTTTCCAGATGAAACCGCAAGTACTCCGCGTGACCCTCGTCAAGCACGCCGAGTAGATACTGCCCCCATTCGGCTCGCGTCGCGCAACTAATTCGGGCCGTGCGCCAGATCTCAGCGACGCTATGCGCGCCGCTATTTCGCCGCGCGATGATCCGCGCCGCCCGATCGCGGAGCGCCGCGTCGTTACGCAGCGCTTCCTCAAGCGCGCTCATCCGTTCGGGCGGCAAGCCTTCGTCGAGAAACGCTTCGAGTTCGGGATCGGACATGGGAAGAATGTAGCAGTTAGAATTTAGGAGTTAGAATAAATGCCAGTAAAGTGGAAACGACCGCGTTCGCTTTTCATTCTAACTTCTAACTCCTATCTTCTAGATTCTAGTTCCGGAAACACCTCGGGGTTCAACTTCTGTCGTGTCAGCTCGCGCGTCAGCCGTTCGAGCAGGTCGAACTTCAGATTCGCCACCGATTGTTCCGACCAGCCCAGCGCGGCGGCGACTTGTTTGTTGGGCTGGCCCGCGACGAGCAGCAACTCGGCGCAGCGGAGTTTTTCCCATTCGCCCTTCGCGCGCCATTTGTCGGCAATGGTGCGCAGCGCCTTCGCCAGGGCCGCCGATTCCAATTCCCGACGTTCGCCGCTCCGCGCGAGTGTGCTCGCACCGCGATAGGGACCAGCCAAGGGAATCTCACTGCTCGATTCGTTACTCGATTGGAGGGGAATGGTTGGCCGGCGGCCGGTGCGGCGCAGGTAGTCGGTCAGTTTGTGCGCGGCGATGGTGAAGAGGTAGCTCTCGAGCGGCCGATCGCCGTCAAAGTTCGGCAGGCTCAGCAGAAACCCGACAAATGTTTCCTGGACAACGTCCTCGCTCGCCGCGCGGTTGCGCAGGCGCTGCTCGACGTACCCCAACAACCGGCCTTCGAAGCGCGCAATCAAATCGCGCCAAGCGGCTTCATCGCCGCGGCGAATTTGCGAGATCAGCAGATCTTCGACCGCTGTTTCGGACATGTGGGAATAGTGGGTCAAAACTGACGTGAATGCCTTTTGTCAATCAAAGGAAAAAGGGAGAAGGGAAAAAGGTGGTGGAATTCACTACCTTTTCCCTTTTTCCTTTTTCCTTGGAATTCCATTAATTCAACTACAGGCCATATAATTACGTCGTGCTGAACGTGTCCAGTGTCGGATCGACGACGCGCGGGTTGCGGCGAAGGATCAGGTAGACCACGCCGAGCACCAGCATCAGCCCGCCGAAACCGTAGCCCAGCGAGACCAGCCGCGCGTGAAGCTGGGCTTGTTGGAAGCGTTCGCGGATACCTGCCCAGGCAGCTTCGTCAACTTTGATCAGACGATGAACCTTGTACCAATTCCCTTGCGACGCCGTGGGAACTTCTTCGGTGAATGTTTCGGCGGTTAGGCGTTTCGCCTCGCCCGGCAAAAGTGGAATAGACTCTTCATCGCCGGACAAAAAACGAAGTTCTTCGGCGATGAGCGCGGGCATCCGGCTGTCGAGATCACGCTGACATTCGGCTACGGTCGCAAACAATTCGGACGAGACCGGAAATTGCGACACGCCGTTGCCCGTTTGTGTCCCCTGGGTCAGCCACGCGGGTTTTGTTGCTGGCTTGGTTTCGCTGGCTTCGCTTGCCTCGGGGGGGTGGGATTCACTGGCAGGGGATTCACTGTTCAAATCGATACGCGGCTTTATGGCATCGGCGTTTGAACCGCTGGAATCGCTGACCGAGATTTCCACGGCACGCGGTTGAGGATTCGCGACCGCGGGCATCGGTCTTTCTTCCATCCTCTGGTAACCAATAAACGAAAACGACAAGCCGACTCCGAGCAATCCGGCCAAAGCCAAACCGACTTTGGGTCCGGAACCTTGCGGCAACGAACGAAATAGCAACACCAAGCCGCCGATGATGACGGCAAAAACCAACACCCATGCAGGTGTGAAGACGATCAATTGTTGCATTACGACACCTCGATCTTCTGGCGTTGGTCCGTTGGAATCCAACGCGACGTCATTTGCAGCGTCACGCTCATCACGCCGACGATCAACAACCCCCAGGGTTGCATGAAGGGCAGAAAGACATGCGTCCCAAACGCCACTAACAAACTCAGGAAAAGCATAATCCAGCTAAATCGTTTCGTCCGTAGCGGATCGCACTGATGCCACCAAGCGATCAAGGCAAAAACCACACCGCAATAAGCAATGCCAGGGAGCATCACTTGATCCTCAAGCCTGCGAAAAGTCATCGAATTGTGCCAAACCGACAACTCGCGCCATTCGCTCGAATTGTAAAACGACAAGCCGAGCCAACTCGCCAATACCCACGAACAGCCACCGATTAAGAGTCCCGTGACGAGCATGGTAAAGCGCCGCAAGATCGGTTCGCCGGCACGGCTTTCCCAAATCTTGCCCAGGATCAACGCGGCCCAAGTCGCCAGAATCGTCACCGCCATGGCCCACATGTTCCAGACGAGTGGATCACCCGATCCATTTCCTGCATTCAACAGCCGTTCTTTCGGGTCGAGAACTAAGTAGGAAAATAGATCACTCGTGTTTTCGCTAACATTCAACAACGAACACAAAAAGAACAACACGCCGATCACCAGCGGACTCAGGAACAATGACCCAAACAAATCGCGCGCCCGCTCGCGCGGCGTGCCGATCAGTTCACGCCGGGGGCGGAGTTGTTTCTTGGGCCGCATCCAGGGCTTGCGAAAGTTTGTAGTCTTGGCCAGATCCGCTGGGGTTATGTGCGGAATCGTTTCCGCAGTAGCGGACGGAAGCGACGGCGGTTGTTGCGCGCGAATCTGATCACGGCGTTTCGCTTCTTGATGGCCCGCAGAGAGGCCGAGAATCAATGCCCGGATGACGTAATAACCCAAGTAGACCATGCCGGCAAAAAAGCCGAACCACACCCAGAAGGGAATCGTAATCACCAGTCCGACCACCAGCAGCACACCCAAAAATGTGCGCATCCCCGGTTGCAACGGCGAATGCTCCCAACTGCGCCAGAACTCGCGCCACATGCCTACCACCCAACGAGCGATTGGCTCCTCGGGCAGATCAGAGCTCTGTGCCGCGGGCAACGGCTGGGCAAAATTCCGCTCGTGGGAAACCGGAGCGTACTGAATCTTCTCGGTGTACCCAACGGCTTGCTGCTTAGTAATTGTCTCTTGTGCTGCACCCGGCAACAGAGCCAACATCTCGCTGACGTTGCTAAAACGCTTGGCGGGATCTTTTTCGAGCGCTCGTGCGATGACCGCGCGATATTGTTCGCTGACCTTGCTCAGGTTTGGCTGCGCGGTGAGATGCTTCATCAAGATCTCGCCGAGGCTCTCGCCTTCGAATGGCAACAAGCCGGTGAGCATCTCGTAGAGCATCACGCCGAGGGCGTAGATATCGATTTCCTTGCCGTAGCGGCCGTTGGATATCTCGGGGGCCATGTAATGGACGGTGCCGACACTGCCGGTTTGACCGCTGCGGCGCGAGCAACTGATGAACTTCGAGAGGCCGTAGTCGCCGATCTTGACGATGCCTTCGTCGCTGAAAATGTTGCCCGGCTTCAGATCGCGATGCACCACGCCGTGATCGTGCAGGTACGCCACCCCGGCGGCGACGCCGCGAAACCAACGCAGTGCTTCTTGCTCCGGCAAGCCGTTGGGATGCTTGGCCAGGATGTGGTCCAGACTCTCGCCAGCGATGTATTCCATGACGACCCAATAGTCGCCTTGGTCGTCTTGGCGAATGTCAAAGAGCGAGAGCAAGTTCGGATGCTTGAGGTTCAAGCATTGCGTCACGCCGCGCAACTCGATATCGAGGTTGCGGCGGACGAGTTTGAGCGCGACTTCTTTGCCCGCGTCGCTCACGGCGTAGTAGACTTCGCCGAACCCGCCGTGGCCGATGCCGCGCTTCAGCGTGTAGCCATCAAACGGCCGCTTGCCGCTCGGGTACAAAAACCGCGCCGGCGTAGCGGCCGCTGGCGATTCAAGTTGTTCGAGAGGAAGCATGGGGGTAATGGATAATTGACAATTGATAATGGACAATGGATGCCGACAGTCGTTCTCAACGTTTCCTTATTATCTCATTCGCATCACAACGCTTCCAGCGTCAAACGCGCCTCTCCGACTTGCAAACTCGTGTTCCATGCGATTCTTGCGGGATTTGCCAGACGAATCCCGTCTCGCAAAATCTCGCCCGTCGAGCGAATCGACCAATCATTTCCCTGCCGCACGAGCAGGATTTCCTGCTGCCAGCCGGGACAAACCACATGACAGTGCCGGCCGGAACCGAGAATCAAAACCTCGGCCGCGAGCAACACACCATCGGCCGCGGGTTGCGGGCGATGATGGCTCGCCAGTTCCAACCGCGCACTCCGACTCCAAGGATGCGGCTGGCGAAAGTTCAGCCGCACACTGTCGCCGAGTTGAATCGTTTGTCCATCCGCTAACAAAGTCGTCTCGTTCAAGGAGCGTCCCTCGACCCGCGTGGTTCGCAGCGGCTCGAGCGTGTAACCATCGCCGACCCGCGCGATCGCCGCATGCTGCCGCGACAGATCGCCCCAGATGCCGATCTCGGGTCCCGCGCTTCCGGGTCCGCTAACTGGTTGACCCAATGTCACCCGTTCACCCCAGCAAACCAAGTACCCGCCAACGCCATCAATCCACAGCATCCCGCGCGTCGAGGGAAGAGGAGACGATGATGACGAGACGCTCGACATGCGAATTTGTCGCAACCAGGAGGATTCGGGATGACGAGAACGCGCTGTCATTGTAATGCAAGGAGACAGGAGTCTGGAGGATAGGAGCTGTTGATTGAAAAGGATTTGATTCAATCCTAAGCCCAGGGGGTTTATCCCCCTGGGTCTCTTCCGTCATCAGCACCCAGGGGGGTAAACCCCCTGGGCTTAGTGCATGACTTTGAAAACACTTCTCCAAGCAACTACTCACTCGCCACTTGGATATGTTGCGTCGCCTTGCCGAGATAATCGGCCACTTGATCGACGACATCCGATGGTGTCGAGTCGCTAACCGGAATTTCTCCGATCGGCGCGGCTTCGGCATGAGCCAACTTTTCGGCGACTTGCAGCCGGCCGCGGAGTTCGCCGACCAGTTCCTTGACCCGGCCCAAATGACTATCGTCAAGGTTCTGCATGCTCGTGGTCTGCGCGACTTGGACCATCTTCAAGCGAGCTTCGAGGTTTTCGACTTCGGCTTCCAACTGGCGCTTGCCGACGAGCATCGCATCGAGCTTGGCGCGGGCGGCTTCCAGACTTTTCTCGCGTGCGGTCAGCATGTCGCGCAGGCTGTTCAGCGTGGCATCGTTGGTCTTGCAACGTTCCAGGCGTTGGCCAAGGTCCGCCTTGACTTGCGACACGGTGTAAGTCCGGCCGCCGTAGTTGAACTTGTCGTTGCCGCTCTGCAGATCGCCTTGCAGCTTACCGAGATCGTTGCGGTCGCGTTCGGTGCTGGCTTCGAGTTTGGCGACGCGTTCTTGCAGTTGTTGGATCGCGACTTCTTCCCGCGCGATCACTTGCATGTTGCTGCGAATCTCGGGGGCCAGGTCGCGCGACATCTGGCGAGCGCGGTCGATTTCAAATTCCAGCGGGATCGATTCCTTGACGGCCGTCTTCGCCCAGCCACAGCTCGTTTTCACGTAGCTGCCCAGGTGGGTTCCAAAAATGAGGAATCCGCCTAGGGCCGCCAGCACACCGATTGTTAAGGTCTTACGAATCATCTTTAGGTCTCCGAAAACAGGGGAAGGATTGGGATGGGGGGTACGGGAATTGGGAACCCGGTTAGCCGCGACGCACAGCGGAGCGCTTTTGCAGCGAAAATGGTTCTCTGGAGAGGGCATTCGCCCGCATTTCCCGAATCTTGGGAAAATTTTTGCAAAAGTTGCAAAGCCCAGGGGTTTATCCCCTGGGAGAATTCAGATCCCAGGGGGCAAGCCCCTGGGCTTTAGAAAATTTCCGCAAAAATACTGGCGTTTCCCGTGACAACGCGTGATAATAGCTAATGGAATTGCTAATCTTTTCAAAATTAGGCCAGGAGTTCCGTCGACCAGGCAAGCGTCGCGGGGCACCGGATGAATGTTCGTCGACGCCAGTTCACGACATTGATCGATTCGCCTTGATCCAACATCTCTACTTTTCAGGTCCGGTTATGCGCAGTCATCGTGAGAACTTCTCCCGCGGTTTCACCCTGGTCGAACTCTTGGTCGTGATCACGATCATCGGACTCTTGGCGGCGTTGATCGTCCCCGCAGTGCAAGGGGCGCTGGAAACCGCGCGCACAAATACCTGTCGTAATAATCTCGTGCAGGTTGGCAAAGCGTCTTTTGGCTATGCGACGCGCAAGAACACATTTCCTGGATACGTCAACCCGAAGCTGCACACCAGCCAAGCGGCGAATACCTCGTGGCAGATTGCCTTGCTCAACGACATGGACCGGGCCTCGTTATACAACGCTTGGGTCAATAACGACACGACGCAGACTGGCAACAACGCCACCAATTTAGAATTCTATGTCTGCCCTAGCGACAATACGGCCGTGGGACAAACAGGAGCATTCACGTCGTTTGTCGTCAACACGGGCAAAACAGGCAATCAAACCAATGGGTCCGATGTGTGGGATGGCTTGTGCCACGATCTGGCCGATACGGCCAACGCCGGGAAACGCAAAGTCGCTACCGATGCGATTCCCGATGGCGCGGATGTGACTATTTTGGCTAGTGAGAATCTCGATGCCGACAAATACACCGCAGTTGCCGAGAATATCCTGGGATTCCAATTCGGTACCGCGAATCCGTACATCAATAAAACCCCGAAACCGAGCACGGGCCGGCCGTCGAGCAATCATGCGGGTGTGGTGAATGTCGTCTTCGCGGGCGGAAGTGCCAAAACGATCGATGAAGCGATTGACTTCAACGTCTGGAATCAGTTGATGACGCCCGATGGCAAGAAGGCTGGAACCTTGACTCCATTGCAAGAAGGCAGCTACTAAGCATTTCCAAAAGTCTTGACTTTTGCCACTTTTCGCTCGGATAACCTTATGCGTATGACCCACTCACCTCGCCGCGGCTTTACGCTCGTCGAATTGCTAGTCGTGATTTCGATCATCGGCGTGCTGATGTCGCTGACCTTGCCTGCGGTGAATTCCGCCCGCGAAGCCGGCCGAAATGCTGTTTGCAAAAACAGCATCGGGAATATTGGGAAAGCCCTGATCAATTACGACGGCCAAAAGAAAAAATTCCCCGGCTATGCTGGCAATAAAACTAGCAGCAACACCACGACGGGCGTCAGTTGGGCAGTCGCACTGTTGCCGTTTTTGGATGACAATGCCGATAATCCCCAACTCGGCTACCGCGAGATTTTTGTCTGCCCCAGCGATCCGCCGGATCGTCCGACCGACCCGCAAACGTCGTATGTCGTCAACGCCGGCTGGGATAAGAACGAGACGACGCGCGAATCGGGCGTCTGCATCAGCAATGAGCCCGATAAGTACTCCAATAGCGCTTCGCAAAGAAATACATTTGCTGACGGCAAGGGTGCGACGATCCTCGTCACCGAGAACTTGAATGCGGGAAATTACAATCAGACTGTGAAACACCAAGTCGGCTGCATGTGGCTCGAAACCGGCAATTCCACCACGACCCCGGAACTGAAAGTCAACGGCCGCTGGAGCGGCTGGAACATTGGCACGGCCAACGTCATCGCCCCAAATAAGAATCGCGCCCGCCCGTCGAGCTTTCATCCCGGCGGCGTGAATGTCGTCTTTTGCGATGGCAGCACCAAGTTCCTGCGCGAGGACATCGATTACGGGATCTACCGTTCGATCATGACCAGCAGCGGTGCCAAAGTAACCTCTACATTCACCGGTCCGGTCGACGTCGCGTTCAGCGATAGCGACATCTCGAACCAATAACGCTATGGCACTTGATGCAAAACAAAAACAGCCGCCGGAATTCCGGCGGCTGTTTTTTTCGTAGGTGCGGCTGTGCCGCACAAAGTTTCGGCCTTCAAATTCAGAAACGCTCCGCAAGCCAAGGCGCTTGGACTGCAAGATTGAATTTTACAGCCAACGTCTTGCGGTTGCCCGGCATAGCCGGGCCTACTAGTACCGCGGCACCATCATCGGCTGGGCGATCGGCAGCGGCTGTGGGTATGTGGCCGGAGCCACGGGTGACGACGGCGGTCCAAACGTCGGCATTGGTTCCGGAGCATACGTCGGAGGGGCCGGCATCGGATACGGCATCATCGGCGGGGCCGGGTACCAAGCCACGGGTTGCGCCCCCGGCATCTGACCCATCATGCAGCCTTGCTCGATCAAGTTGCCATGAATCATCCGCGCGCTCGTGCGGAAGTCGGTTGCTTGGGCGCGGAGAGCGTCGGCTTGTTGATAGAGTCCCTGCGCTTCGCAGCGCTCGGCCAATTGGCCGAGGGTTCGGCTGATCTCGCGGTGCGTCTCGAGCGCCACGGGATGTAATTCCGGTCGAATCGGCGTGACCGCGGGATTGATGGAAGGCGCGACCCAACGGGACGGAACAGAAGCAGCAGGCGGCACCATCGCCATTTGCGGAGCCGGTACCGTGCAACTTGGAATGGTCGCCGGTTCGGTGGCATACGGATTCCAAGTCACCGCGGGCACAGGGACATGATCCTTCTTAGCACAGCAGCATTCACCGCCACAAGCCTTGGGGCATTCGGCGCACTGACAACCGGCGGCCGAAGTCGGATTCGTTGCACCGCAGCAGGGCGCTACTCCCAAGCACGGAGCTGTCGCCGCGCCGCAAGTCGCTGGGGCAGGCAAGCATCCATGGTCAAGCACAATATTTCCGCAAACGCCGGCGTTGCTAACGATGTTGTTGCCAAACAATGGCATCGGGACGTTTGGTCCGCCATATTGCGTCGGCGCAATGCCCACGCCGCACGGCGATCCAACGGGACAGCCGGGGCAAGTCGTCGTGCCGCAAGTTCCCGGTTGGCAGGCTCCCGGCGGACAAACGGCGGCTGTGCACTCCGTTTTCGAGAAAGGTGTTCCGCAAACCGGAGCGGCATGATTCTGGCAAGCTTCCGGAACTTGAATCTGTCCGCTCACCGCGCGGCGGAGGAACTCGCGTTCCAGGCGCTGGGCCAACTCGTCGAGCGATTCCTCGTGCGCTGGCTGCGCTGTCAAGGAATAATCCTTATCCAACTTCCCGGGGCAATCTTGCAGCAGGATCTGTGCCGGACCGTCAAAAGCCTGGGCTTCGGCAACCGCCGCGGGTTTTTCGCAGGGAGCAAATTGGATAGTAAAACCACGGCACGTTTCCGATTCGCACGGCCCAACACTGATGGGAGTGCCAAGTGCTCGCAGCAGCGGATTGTCGCAAGCCTTGGCCGGTTCGTCGTGAGCGGTCTGTTTCACCTGGTCATCGCGTTGCTGTTGCAACACGGTGTTTCCGAAACGATTGATTGTCCGAATGATGGTATCTTCCTCGTACCCAAGACCGCCAATTCCGATCATGCGTCCGGTCAAGGCCTGATGATCCGACAGCAGCAGTTCTGTGCCCTGAGGCAGATTGTTGCGCTCGTCCATCGTCAAGAATGTTTCGGCATACTCCAACGGCGACATCGTCGGCGAGACGACGCGCGGAGTCGCGGTAACATAGTCCGGGTTCGCAAGCGGCGCGTCGCCGCGCGGAGGAAGTTGTTGGACGAACTCTTCGAAGTACGGCTCGATGCCCGTTTCTTCCGGATTTTCGGCCGGAGCCGCATCGGTCCGTTTGGCTTGCAGTTGTTTCCACGAGGTCACTTCGGGAAAGTGATATTCAGTTTCCGAGATCGGCGTAGGAACTTCCGCGCACTTGAAACCCGGGCAATCGTCCAACTCCGCATGCTGTTCAGTCTTCGTCGCCAGCAACCGCAGCAGCCGTTCTGGAATCCGCGATGGCATCCGTAGGATCGGTTTCTCGGCGAGTGCAGGACCAAACTTACAATTGGAACTCAGTTGCTTCCATTCGTTGACGCTGGGAAATTGATACTCCGCATTCGCTGGAACATTGGCGTCCGCGCACTTGAAACCCGGGCAATCGTCCTCTTCTGCGGCCATATTGGCAAGGTGCCGCATCATCCGTTCTTGCGTCAGCGACGACATCCGCAGGACCGGTGTCTCGCGTTTCTCGGGTCCAAAGCAACCAGTGATCCCCGCAGAGCCCTCTTCGAGTAGCGGCGTGATTTCGATTTGGAGTGTCAGGAGCTTTTCCATCGAGAACGGCATCTCGAGCAGCGCTTCGTGCGAGCCAGTGACCGCGCGATACGCCGTGACTTCGATAAAATCCGCCGGCGAGATTTGGACGCAATGAAACTGACACCCTCTCTTGGCGGCGTTGGCCATCAGCGCGGCGGCCAATGTGCGCGGCGCGGGCGGGACTGGCGGGGAGTCCTCGGTCACAACGCCGAGCAGCGATTCTTCCTCTTCTTCGGTGATGATGATTCGCGGGGTGATCGGCATAGCAAGCGATTCTGGCTGGATCGCCACATCAAAATCAATCCCGATCCGTTCCAGCCCATCCGCGCCGACGTGACTTTGGATCATCGGTGCAAGCTGCAATGTTGTTGTCGAATCCTGAATAGCACTTGCCGCGCTGGCTTGGCTGCGGTTCATGCTCCAGTCAAAAAAGTAACTTGACGGGCCGACTTTAGCCTCAAACGGAGCGTGATCCGCAACTGGCGATTCATCTTCGGTGATGCTGATCTGCGGCACGATATCAAAGTCGATCCCAATTCGTTCGAGGCCGTCGATTCCGATCTGATGCAACACCAGCGGGATCGGCGAGGCCGCTTTCATTAAATGGCGGCTGGCTTGAATGCCCGCGATCTCGGCATAAGTCTCGCTCAGCAACTCCATGCGCCCGACTCGTCGAAAACAGCGCGGAAACCCTGCGACGGGAATCCCGACTTCACACTCACCCGCCCGATTGATCTTTCGCTGAAGGGCCTGATTGAGCGTCAGCTCCTCGGCGATACAACTCAATAGCTGTGACGCATTTTCCGCGGCATCGCTCGCGGCGACCATGCCGCGCGAGGATGCTGGCTGTGTGAATTTTCTGGCGCCGATGAGGACGGTTCCGCCATCAGGCACAGTCACCGTCGTGGTCACTGTCGTGAACGCGAACGTCGGCACCTCAACTTTCGTCGGCAGTGCAATGGCGACATTTCCGCCGCCAATGGCTTGCGGAACCACGGAGATTTCCGTCAGGATCGAACCAAGAAGGTGGGCATTCACGGCAAACTCACGGCAGTGGGCCAACGCCGCGGCTTCGATCTGTTCCATCGCGCGGAACTTCCGCGAGAGCAATTCCAAGTGGGCTTCATTGGCAGAATCGCAACTGCATCGGCTAGCTGCCGCGGAGGTGACTTCTGCTGCCGACAGTTGGTTCCCGCCGAATAGCCGATGGAGAACCGATTTTTCTTCCGCGGCCTGACGCTTCACGATGACCTGGGCCAACGTTTTTCCGTTGACCATCGTCGGTTGATGGCCGAACTTTTGCGTCGAAGCGGCCTGTACCAGGGCATGAAAGCCGCGGTGACGCGCTTCGATCATGCCCCGCTTGACGCTGTCAACGGCCAGTTGAGACGACGTGGAAGGAGGAATAACGTCCCCGATTTCACGAGCCGAAGTTGCGCCGGCTGTGAGGCCGCCGAATCCAGCGGTCATCAGGAGCAACGCTGCCGAACGGCGTAAGCGTGAGAAGCGAGCCATCGAGTGATCTCCGCGAAGAGGAAACGGCAATGTGGTATCGCCGTGAGCGTGCAGCCTGTGTTGCCTGAAAACAAGGCCAAGCCGCACGAAATTTCGAAGGGCCGGATTGTACCGAGCGCGCCCGCGCGGCCCTAGAGCAGTTGTGCTAGCGAGATGGGCCCGCTCCTGAGACGCCCGCTGTGAAGAATTTCATTTTGCAATTTGCTTTAGCTCACAAAATTCTCCCAGGGGATGAACCCCTGGGCTTTGCTGCTTAATGTGTTGCCAGCATCGAAATGCTTTTCTGCAATTGACCCCCCCAGCCAATTTCCTTACTCTGCGTCCGCTAAAAAGTGGTGGCCGCTCGAAATGTCGTCAGTTCGTTGTTGCTTGCACGAAAACGAATGCCTGAAACTTTGACTCAACGCTGCTGGAATCTTTTACGCCGCGCAAGCCTGGCGACGCCACTGCTGGTAATCGTCATCGCCGCGGCAATGTTCTATCCGCAGCTCGGCGCGAGCGGCTTGTGGGATGAAGACGAACCGCGCAATGCGGCCGCCTCGGCCGATATGCTGGCCCGTGGCGATTGGGTGGTGCCGTATTTCAACGGCCAATTGCGCACTCAAAAGCCGGTGCTGCTCTATTGGCTGCAAATCTGTTCGTACAAGGTCTTCGGCGTCAACGAATTTGCCGCGCGATTCCCTTCGGCCACGCTGTCGATCGGCACCGCCGCACTCGTCTGGTGGCTGGGACGGATGTTGTTTTCGAATGCCGTGGGCTTGCTCGCGGGCATCATGTTCGCGACCAGCTTGTGGCTGACCATGTCCGCGCGAGCAGCAACGCCCGACGGGGGTTTGATCTTTAGCGTCGCGCTCACGATGTCGCTCTATGTGCGCGGGTGCAGCACGCGTCAACCGGGAAGCTTTGGGCAACTAGGTTGGATTCCGCCAAAAGCTTGGCGGATGGCACTGGTCTACGCGGCGATGGGCCTCGGCATGCTTGCCAAAGGGCCCGTCGGCGTGCTGCTGCCAACGGCGATCATCGGAATGTTCATCTTGATTGTCAGCACCGTACCCAAACCGGAAGTCGCGGCCAAGCAAACACGCTACGAACGCTGGTCGCAGCGGCTAACACGGATGGCAGGCCTTTTCCCAATTGCAACATGGCGTCTGCGGCCGTGGCTCGGTGCGATGGTCATTTTGGCAATTGCTGGACCTTGGTACTACCGCGTCCATGTTGAAACGAGTGGCGAATGGACGAGAACCTTTCTCGGGTTTGAAAACCTGACCCGCTTTCGCGAAGCGCAGGAAGGTCATCGCGGGCCGATTGTTTATTACCTTGCCGCAATGATGATCGGGTTTTTCCCCTGGTCGTCGTTCTTGCCGTACACGATTTGGCGCGCGGCGAAAATGCTGTGGGTCTCAAACACAGACAAAGCGTCACTGCCTAACCAAAAAACGCTCGCCTTCGGCTCGCCGCTAAACGGACCACACAACTCGCAATCCCCCATCTCCACTTGTCGCCAAGAGAATGAAGAACTTGCCATCAAAAACGACTGCCCCGCAATTCGATTCCTGCTTTGCTGGTTAGCCATTTGGGTCGGAATTTTTTCCTTGGCCGCGACGAAGCTGCCAAGTTATGTGTTGCCGGCCTATGCCGTCTTGGCGTTGCTCACCGCGCAGATGCTCGTCGCTTGGGTCGCGCAGCCGGCCATCATTCCGCGCGTGCTGGCGATCGCGGCTTGGAGCAGTTACTTGATCGTCGGTGTTGGCATGATGATCGGCCTCGCCATCACGGCGCATTACTTGTTTCCCGAGGAAATGTCGCTCGGCGCGATCGGCGTGATTCCGCTCGTCGGCGGGGCCGCGGCGTGGTATGCCGCTCAACAAGGTCAACGTCGTTGGGCCGTCGCGGCAATCGGCGTCATGGCCTGCTGCTTGTCGCCGGCGATGTTTGCTTGGGGCGCGCCGCGCGTCGCCGCGCATCAGAACAGCCCGCGGGTTTTGGCCCGGGTGCAATCGCTCGTCGCCGAATATGTCCAAGCCGTGCCGCAAATCGCAACCTACCATCATCCGGAATCGAGCGTGATCTACTACGCCAAGCAACCGGTGCGTGTTTGCAAAGAACCATCCGAGATCGTTCAGCTCTTTGCCGACGCGGAACAGGCCTTCGTCATTACCAGTCGCGCGCATTACGACAAAGAGCTTCGCGAACGCTTGCCGCGGGATGTCGAAGTCCTGCTGCAAGAGCCGCGGTTTCTGAAGAAGGACGAAGTCGTGCTGCTCGGACGGCAGCCGCGGATGATGGCCAAGTTTCCGACACTGACGCGGTAAAGTTTGAATCCCAGAATGCTCCCAGGGGGTGAACCCCTGGGCTTTGGTTTTGATGCTTGCCTTTTTCCTCTGCTTCTAACTCCTAACTTCTTTCTCCTAGATTCTTCTGCATGTGCCACATCACCCAACAAATTCGCAAGCACGGATCGCTTTTGCTGCGCGTCGGCATCAGCGGCGGATTGCTGGCGTGGGTGTTGAGTTCGCTCGATCTGTCGAATCTCTGGTCGCAAGCCAAGCTGCTGAATCCCTGGGCTTGGGCCGCGGCACTGGCGTTGTCGATTGTCGCGCAATCGCTGTGCAGCGTGCGGTGGTGGAGCTTGGCTCAAGCGTTGGGGATTCGCGCCAGTCTGCCGCGGATGTGGCGACTGTTTGTTGAAGGCTCGTTTTTCAGCCTTTGTCTGCCGTCGTCAATCGGCGGAGATGTTGTCAAAATTTTCCGCCTCAGCCCCACCAAAAGCGGCCGCGTCCTCGCGGCTTTTTCCGTCGCGGCGGATCGTGTCGCGGGTTTGATCGCCGTGCTGATCATCGGCCTGGCGGCGATGTCCGGCCGATCGCTCGGCGTTTCGGGTTTAGCCACAATCGGCATCGGCACCGGAATTTTGTTGGCCGCGTGCATTGCCGTTTGGCTGGGGATGCGGCTCTTGCGCCAAGTGCATGCGTCTCTCAATCCCGATGGCCGTGTGGTCAAAGTGTTGAAACCGTTGGTTCCATATCAAAACCGGCCGCGCGTCCTCATCGCCGCGATTGGCCAGAGCATTGTTATTCAGCTGATTGGAGCGACGACGCTGCTCACACTCGGCTGGGGATTGGGGCTAGAAATCCCGGTAGTCGCCTACTTCAGCGTCGCTCCGCTGATCGCTCTCGCCACGGCGTTGCCACTGAGCATCAACGGTGTGGGGATTCGCGAAGGCCTGATGGCCGTCCTACTCAGGGAATATGGCGTCGCGCCCGAAGTTGCCACCGCGCTGAGTTTGATCTGGTTCACGGTCACCGTGACAACTGGCTTGCTTGGCGGATTGGTCTACGCGTTGGCTCCGAAGCTGTCGCATGAAGCAGACTTGCAACTGGAAAACAAAGAACGCAGCAGCTCTGAAGAAATTCGAATCGCTGCTTGATCCAAATAAACACGGAATTCCCCCAGGAGTGAAACTTCCGGGCTTTGAAATTCACAAACGAACGCATTCCCATGAAACTCTCCATCGTCGTTCCAGTTTACAACGAAGTCGAAACGCTGCCGCGTCTTTACGACGCGCTGCTGCCGGTCTTGCGCGGCACGGGTCATGAGTATGAAGTCCTGCTCATCGACGATGGTTCGCGCGATGGGTCATGGGACGTTCTGCAGGAACTTGCCGAGAAGAACTCGCATATCAAGGTCATCCGCTTTCGCCGCAATTACGGCCAAACGGCCGCGATGAACGCCGGCTTGCATGAAGCGACGGGCGACGTCGTGGTCACGATGGATGCGGACCTGCAAAACGATCCGACCGACATCCCGATGATGCTGGCGAAGCTCGACGAAGGTTACGATCTGGTCCACGGCTGGCGCAAGAATCGTCAAGACAAAGCCATCTCGCGCAAGCTGCCCTCGAAGATCGCCAATTGGCTGATCTCACGAGTCACCGGTTTTCCGATCCACGATCTGGGCTGCACACTCAAGGCCATGCGTAGCGAAATCGCCGAGGATATTCAGCTCTACGGCGAGATGCACCGCTTTATCCCGATCCTTGCCCACTGGCGCGGCGCGCGTTGTGCCGAAGTCGTAACCAAGCATCACGCGCGGCAGTTTGGCGTCTCGAAGTACGGCATCGGCCGGACGTTTCGCGTCTTGCTCGACCTCCTGACGGTCAAGTACCTGACCAGCTACATGACCAGCCCGATGAACTTGTTTGGCAAGTTCGGGCTGTGGAGTTTTACCTTTGCCTTGATCTCTTGCATCGCGACGATTGCCATGAAAATGGTCGGTGGCGTGGACATGACGGGCAATCCGCTGCTGTTGCTCACGGTATTCGCTGGCTTTGTGGGAATGCAATTCCTGGTCCTCGGCATGCTCGGCGAACAAGGCGTGCGGACTTACTACGAAAGCCAAGGCAAGACGTATTACACGGTGCGTACGCGGTTAAATATGAGCGAAGAATCGCCGCTTGGTGAGAACGACGAAGTCCGTCATGCACTGGCGGTCTTGGCGAAGCATGTGCCTGCTGCGCCGAGCATGAAACTGCATGACGCGCGCCGCGCTGCCTAAGGCAACAACGACAATCCTGAGCCGGGGACGTCAGTCCCCGGATGAACCACGCTAAACTCTCCAAGGAGATGAACTCCTTGGCTTTGCTTTTCCAGAAAACACACAAATGAAAATCTTTTTTTCAGTCGGCGAACCGAGCGGCGATCTGCACGGCGCGAATTTGATTCGCGAACTGCAGCGCCAGCGGCCGGGCCTCGAATGCGTCGGGTTCGGCGGGCCAAAGATGGCCGCCGCCGGTTGCCAGTTGCACTTCGAGCTGACGAGCCTGGCCGTGATGTGGTTCGCCCGGGTCATCATGAATATTTTGACCTTCTTCAAGCTCCTGCGCGCGGCAGATCGGTACTTTCAAAACGAGCATCCCGACGCCGTTGTCTTGATCGATTACCCAGGCTTCAATTGGTGGGTTGCGCGGCGAGCCAAGCGGCACGGAATTCCGGTTTTCTACTATTCGCCGCCGCAAGTTTGGGCCTGGGGCTCTTGGCGCGTCAAGAAAATGCGCCGCTTCGTGGATCACGTCCTTAGCGGCCTGCCATTCGAAGTCGACTGGCTCCAACGCCAAGGCGTCAAAGCGACCTTCGTCGGTCATCCCTACTTTGACGAAGTTCGCAGCCAAAGGCTCGACACAGATTTCGTCGAAAGCCTCCGTGATCGCGGGCCATGGCTAACGCTGTTGCCCGGCTCGCGCACACAAGAGGTCGAACACAATCTGCCGATGATGCTGCGTTCGGTCGCGCTGATTCGTTCACGCGTCCCCTCGGCCAAGGTGGCAATCGCCGCGTTCCGCCCGCATCATGCGCGGATGGCGCGTGATATGTGCGAAACGGCCGGCGTCGATGTCGAAATCTTCGTAAACAAGACGCCGGAGCTGATTCATCTGGCCGAATGCTGCCTGGCGACCAGCGGTTCGGTCTCGCTCGAATTGCTTTACCAACGCAAACCGACAGTGATCTTGTACTCGATCAGCAAGCTCGCATTTTGGGTCCAACAACGGTTCAACAACGTTCGCTATATCACGCTGGTCAATTTGCTCTTAGCCAAGGAAATGTTCCTGCGCAAAGGAGAACTCTCCGGAACGTGGGGACAAAACCTGAGCCGTAACGATCAGATCACGCGCGACAAGGTGCCTGAGAAGGCACTATTCCCTGAGTACCTGACCTGTGAAGATCGTGCGCCGCAAATCGCGGGGCATTTAATTCGCTGGCTCTTGGTCGAAGAGTACCGCGACAGCGCGGCAGCCGAACTGGGCAAGCTGAAAGCCCGAATCGGACACGGCGGCGCGTCGAAGAACGCGGCGAGTTTGATCCTGAGCGAAGTACCCGATCGTGCGACGTTACCGCTGCGTGTTCATCACGAGCCAGCACCGGCAACACTGCCGCTGAGCCGCGCGGCCTAGTAGTGTGGGTTTTAACCCACACGACAAAAAGACTTTACGTCGATTTTCGAGATGTCCTTCGGATAAACATATCGCCGGGACATGTCGATATTTTTCGATTTTATAAACATATCGCTCTTGCACAGCAGCGCGCATAGCTTTCTTTGCCCCTTGACCCCCTGCGGCAGCGGTCCACAATACAGGATTGCCCTATGTTCGCGTGATTTTGCCGGAGTTTGCCGATGTCTGCTGCTGTTTCGCCCGCCGTGGCTGCTGTACCCGATCTTGCCGGCCGGTTTGGTTCGTTTGGCGGGCGGTATGTGCCGGAAACGTTGATGAAAGCCCTCGACGAGCTGACACTCGAGTATGAAGCGGCGAAGAAGGACCCTGCCTTTCAGGCCGAACTCGACGACCTGCTCAAGAACTTCGTCGGCCGCCCGTCGCCTTTATACTTTGCGCCGCGTCTGACTGAGAGATGCGGCGGGGCGAAAATCTACCTCAAGCGCGAAGACGTCAACCACACCGGCGCGCACAAAATCAACAACACGCTCGGCCAAGCGCTCCTCACGCGCCGCATGGGCAAGCAGCGCGTTATCGCCGAAACGGGTGCCGGCCAGCACGGCGTCGCCACCGCGACGGCTTGTGCGCGGTTTGGGCTCGACTGCGTCGTCTACATGGGAAGCGAAGACATTCGCCGCCAGAAGCCGAACGTCAATGCAATGAAGTTGATGGGTGCCGAAGTGCGTCCCGTCACGAGCGGTTCGTGTACGCTCCGCGACGCGGTCAACGAAGCGATGCGCGACTGGATGAGCAGCGTCGAATCGACGCATTACATCATCGGCAGTGTCATCGGGCCGCACCCTTTCCCACAGATGGTCCGCGACTTTCAATCGGTCATCGGCAAAGAAACAATCGAGCAGTCGCGGGCGCAACTCGGCCGCCTGCCCGATGCGGTCGTCGCTTGCGTCGGCGGCGGCAGCAACGCCGCGGGCATGTTCTACCCCTTTGTCGAACACAAGAGCGTCAAGCTCATCGGCGTCGAAGCCGGCGGACGTTCGAGCGAAGCAGGGCAACATGCCAGTCCGCTCACTTATGGTCAGCCCGGCGTGCTGCACGGCAGTTTCAGCTACGTCATGCAAGACGAAGACGGGCAAACGAGCGACGTCCACTCGATCTCGGCGGGCCTCGATTACCCGGGCGTTGGACCGGAGCACAGCTATTGGAAGGACACGCAGCGTGTGTCATACACGATGTGCCGCGATGACGAAGCGCTCGAAGCGTTTCATGTTTGTGCGCGGCTCGAAGGGATCTTGCCCGCGCTCGAGAGTTCACACGGCTTGGCCAAGGCAATGGAAATCGCGAAGACGATGTCCAAGGATCAGGTGCTGGTCCTGTGCCTGAGCGGGCGCGGTGACAAAGACGCGGCCGAAATCGCGCGGATCAAAGGGGAAGTGCTGTAAGAGAATGTGCGAAGCCAAGGAGTTTACCTCCTTGGATCTCGTGTCGTTTTAGAATTAACTCTGTTGCAATACTCCAAGGGGATAAACCCCTTGGCTTTGAGGAAATAATGTCCAAGATCGATGATGTATTCAAAGCCCTCCGCGCCAAGAATCAGCGCGCCTTGATGCCGTTTCTCACGGCCGGCGATCCGGATTTGGCGACGACCGCTGCGGTACTGGAAGAGCTCGTGAAGCGCGGCTGCCAGCTTTGCGAACTCGGGATTCCCTATAGCGATCCAATTGCCGACGGACCCGTGATTCAGGCCAGCTACACGCGGGCGCTCAACAAGAAAATCAAGCTCAGCCAGATCCTCGATATGGCCCGCGGCGTCGTGCCAAAGCTCGCCGCTCCAGTCGTCACGATGGTCAGTTACGCGATCATCTATCGCCAAGAAATCAAAAAGTACATTGACCAAGCGCAAGCGGCCGGCATTGCCGGGGCGATCGTGCCGGACTTGCCTGTGGAAGAGGCCAAGGAAATGTCGGCCATCTGCCGCGCACGAGACTTTGGCCTGATCCAATTGGTCACGCCGACCACCCCGCGCGATCGGGCGATTCGCATCGCCGAAAGCTCGAGCGGATTCCTCTACTACGTCTCAGTTACCGGGATCACGGGCGAGCGCAAAGAACTGCCGCCGGATTTGGCCGACAATGTCCGTTGGCTGCGCGAGCGGACGCCATTGCCAATCTGCATCGGCTTTGGCATCAGCACGCCGGAGCATGTGAAATTGCTCGCGCCGGCGGCCGACGGACTGATCGTCGGGTCGGCGCTCGTGAAGCGCATCGAAGCGGCCCGAGGCAAGCCACAAGCGGAGCTCCTGAAGGACGTCGGCGACTACGCGAGCAGCTTGCTCGCCGCGCTGAATGGATAAGCTCGTAAAAAAACAAAGCCCAGGGGTTTATCCCCTAGGAGCATTTGTATTTTGACTTTTGATTCTGGTGTAGTTTCTATGCCGCAAGCGCTTGTTGCTTCCGGCGGCGGCGAATGAATGCCGCTCCGACGATCGCCGTTCCGATCAATGCATACGTCGAGGGTTCTGGAATTGCGGTTAGGAAATTGCCGAATGCGTAGTTGCCGATTTGGTTGCCTAGATTGACTCCTTCGGTCGCGTCAAAGCTCCAATGCACGCCGAGATACACACGGCTGATCGCGTTTTCCCATTCGGCTTCGCTAAAGCTATTGAACATGCGCATCTTGTTGTCGATCAAGATCATTGAGCCTGGACTATTCTGGGCCATTGTGACATAGTCTTGGCCGTAAACATCGACCAATGCCGCAATATCGCCGGCTGACAACGTTGACATCGCGACTAAGTGATTCCCTGCAGCCATCTCATCCGAGGACAACGTGTAGTTCAATATATCCGTGCCGTAAAACTGACGCAGGATTTCATAGGTCACGCCGCCAAACGTCGCATGGCCCGACGGGTACGCCGGGAAGCCGGGAGTAAAATTGTCACTTGTGTCGTAAATAGGATTCCCCGGCGCACCGAGCGGTCGCCAGTTCGCATCGCCGTCGGTCAGCACGTTGCCGTCAGCATCGCCATTTTGAATTCCCGTCACAGGCCGCCAGAAGTCGGCCGTAAATTTGGCTTGCCAACTCGCGACACCCGCATCGGCCATCCCGAGTGATACCAGGGTGAAAAGCCGCGCATTCTCCAATTCCGAATTGCCCATCAACACGCTGATCTCTGTTAGATTCTTACTGAAGAGGACCGGCGGCGGCCCCATCGTCGCACGATCATATGCCCAGAAGTTGCCAATGTTGGTTTGATCTTGCGTGCGAACGGAGCTATTGAGCGAGCCGTAATCTTTGGCTTGGTCATAAGCCAATTTGTACTCTAGGCTATCGAGTGCTGGCGGTAGTGCCACATCAAATTGAGTATTGCTTTGTAAAATAAATGGCGTCACGGTGCCCCAGTTCGGCCCCCAAGCTTGTTGCGGCCCCGTATTTCCGCTCGCAATGTTACTGGGACGATCTGCCCAAAACGGATCCGGCTGCCAACTCCCAGCAGTTTGATTGGCATTAGGAATATATTGCACCGGGACATTCATCCCGTCAGCCGCCCGCGCGGCAAGGTACTGCGCCGCGACCTGGTTCCCCAGAGCTATGCCCGCATCGCGTGCAGCCGTGTCACTTACCGAAGAGAGCTTCGTAGCCAGTGTGGTGTTGAGCGTGTTTTGAATAGCATCGCGCTGCGCGTTGTCTGCAGCCGTGCCGGAATATGTGTTTCCGTAGAGCGTATTCAAGATCGTGTACGACGCCTGGGCCATTGCCGCCGATTGCGACGCACCGGTCGGAGCCGTGCCATGATAAAGGTACGGCGTATACTGCTTGTCGAAGCTCATCATAATGTCGAACATCGCCCCGTTGGCCATTGCCATAGTGCGCGTCGAGTAGCCGGGATTCGAAAAATAGGAGTCGGTGCGGACTTGCATGATGCTGCGCATCGTGGCGTTCCAGTCCAGGATTTCATCCGCGCGGACGAACTGTTGCGGCGCGAGCAAAAGACCTGCGACGAGCGCGAACGCTGCCAACTTACGGTCCAGACGAATCATGAATGCCTCTTGGAAATGCCCCAGCTCTTGCTGCCGATTCTTGGTGTGGAATGATGTTGTTTCTGGTAACGATTTTCTGTTGCGAAGCGACGAAACTGCTGCTGAACTTGACGACGAAGTCGCACAAACTTCCACGTTGGGAATAACTCATGAGATCTTTATCCGTGAACAATTCGTTCACGAGACAAATGCCAACCGGAAGGGCGACAATGCTGATCGACTAAGGAAGACTGGCGAGGGTAAGGAGGTACTCGTCTTCGGGTGCCCGTACCACTAACGGACACAGTCGTCAAAAATTCAGTCGCAGTAGCTTGCTCCGGGGAAGAAAAACCTTGCTAAAAACAAGCATAACCAGCAATTTCATCCCCAGCAAGCGATTCGGGGAAAACCAGATAAAAAACGACAATTTTCAGGTAATCTTCAGCGATTAAGACGATTTTATCGCCAAACTGCCTGATTTCTAACGCCAAGTGCTATCACTCGGCTCATGCGGCTCGCGGGCCAGTTTTAACAGCTCGACCAATTGTCGGAGCTTGTCAGCCGGCAGATGCCCCAACTGGCGGTCGTTGACCGAGCGAACTTCCTCATGAATTTGATCCAGTAGGGCGACCCCCGCCGGCGCGATTCCCACGCGGACAACCCGGCGATTCTCCGGCTTGCGCTCGCGTAGGATTAAATCTCGCTTCACCAGATGATCCAGCAGTCGCGTGATGTCCGGAGCTCGTGAAATCAACCTCCCCGCAAGCGTCAGAGTCGGCAACGAGTCGGGCGAGACCGCCCGCAACAAACGAAGCGCGTTGTACTGCTGGGCGGTGAGGTCGTATTTGCCAAAGAGTTCGTCCTCGTACCCGCGCAGCCGGTCATAAGTGCGCCAGAGATTCAGGTACGCTTCCTGCGTCGCAGAATCAAAGGCCCGGCCCCGGTTTTTCGCGAGATCGCTCATACGGTCGAATGTAACGTTTGACGAATTGCGACGCTATCAAATAATTGGAATAGCGAGTTGAAGAGTCACCTGTTTCGCAATCAAAGCCCAGGGGTTCACCCCCTGGGAGCATTTTCCCAGGGGGTGAACCCTGGGCTTTGGACGGCGATTGTTATGACCGGATTCTTTCCGATCCGATTTTCGTTTTCGCAGCCGATCTTGACAGCGGCACGGTTTTTGATTGTTGTAGTGCTAGGCGCGCCGGTTGCACTAATACGTTTTTGTTCGGCGCGGGGAAGAGTGAGGGTCCGCCACGGCCCGGAGTCGGCCGCTGCGTCCTTGTTTAGTAGGTAATGCCGATGGTTCCGATCCCGAATCTTGCCGACATGCGGCGTTTCTTCGCCGGCCTGACCGAATTCACGTTCGAGACGCATCTCGGCGTCGCGGACCCGACGTTGATTGACTACATCAGCGAATTGCTGACGCGCTTCACGCATCACGACGAAATCTTTCGCATTCGCAACAGCCAGGGTCAACCGCTGGACCAGGTCACCGACATGCTGTCGGTCGCCAAGCACGAACCGGAACCGGCCCAGCGCGAGATTCACCGCCACATCGGCGACTTCACGTTGTTCTGGAGCGGCATGTACCCCGAAGCACTGCGGCACATGCAAGCCGCCCCGCGCAAGGATATGTTCCTGGACTATCCGGCCATCGGCAAACGCGCCTACCAAATCGCCAGCCGCTTGCCCGCTGAAACCGGACCCGAACCGGACATCCTCGAACGCTTGAGCCACGATTTTGATCTGTGCATGTTCGGGCTTGGCGAGTTGCGCAAGGAGTGGGTAAAGCGCGAAGGGTAGGGTAACTCCTCGTTACCAAGCTCCAGATTGAGAGTGTTCCTCGTTACCAAGCCCCAGCTTGGTAACGTGAACTAGAGCAAACGTGCTTGCATCAAGTTGCTTTAACCGTTCGCTCGTTCATCCGGGGACTTACGTCCCCGGCTCAGTTGCGATTATTCCTTCACATTCAACGCCTCGCGCCAGTCCATCTTCGTCACCGCGCGTTGGACGAAGACATGCGCGAGCAGCCCGAACACCACGGCGCTGATGACCGTTTGCAGCCAGACTTTCGGCGGCATTTCCAGCGGAAAACGGAACATCTCGGTATTGTAAACAACCGTCATGTACCACACGAGTACGTAGCCCAGCGGAAACCCGAGCAGCACGCCGGTCAGGTTCAGCGTCATGCTCTCGCGTAGGAAATACCCGCCGATCTGCCACGGCGTGTACCCGAGTACGTTGAGTGTGGCGATCTCGCGCTTGCGTTCGGCGAAGCTGATCAGCGTCGTGTTCAACAAGCTCGCAAAGAAGATGATTCCCGCGAACAGCACAATCAACGAGATCACCGTGTCCTGCATCTGGATAAACGTCTCGTTCAAGTTGCGGACGTTGGCTTCGCGCGAGTTGAACGCTTGCAGCGACGGCAAGCGCTTCACCTCGCGGCAAAATTCCTTGTACACCGCGGGACTCTCCTCGAGTTCCAACTGCACGCCCGTCAGCACAAGCTCCTCGCCCAGCATCCGGCTCAGGTAGTCGATGTTGGCGTAGACACTGAGGCCGAGATAGCTGTCGTTGATCTGCACGACCGGCGCGTAAAACGGTTGCCGCAGACCCTTGGTCGGACTTACCAGCACGTTGTCGCCCAGCCGCAGGTTCATCAACTCGGCCAGCTTGCGCGTCATCATCAAGCCCGACGCGGGGATCTTCAGAGCCTCGCCCGCGATGTCGCGCGGGATCGTCAAATGGCCCGCCGGATCGAGACCCGAGATCGACCCTTTGCGCAAGATGGTACCGTTTTGAAAGTCGCACGCCACGGCCAGCAGCGGCTCGGCGTGGATCACGCCGGGGAGTTTGCGCGCCTCGTCGAGGGCCGCTTCACTTCTTTCATCTTTGAAGCTAAAATCGATGTCGCTGCGCAGCACTTTCTCGAATTGGAAATCGACCAGATAATTCAAGCAATGCTTGAGGGTAAAACCGGTCAGCGTCAGCGTCGTGCCCATCATCGCGGCAAAGATCGTGACACTGGTCCGGACGCGTTGGCGAAAGATGTTGCGCAGCGCCATGCGCCACGCGAACGACAGCTTGCCCCACAGCCAGCTCCACGTTTCGAGCAAGATCTTGCCCCCCTGTTTCGGTGGGCGAGGGCGCATTGCTTCGGCGGGGCGGAGCTTGATCGCGGCCCAAGCGCCTTGCGATGAACCCGCGAGCGCGCAAGCGAAGCTGATCGCGATGCCGCCGGCGTAAAGCGTCCAATCGAGCCGATTTTCGAGGTTCGGAAACTCGAATAGCGTCTTGTAAAGGTTCGTGACGACGATGCTCAGGTACCAGCCGGCCGCGCTGCCGAATGCACCGCCGAGCGCGCCGACGAACGCGCCGAGCAAGGCGTAGTGGCGAAAGATTTGCGCGTCGCTGTAGCCGATCGCCTTGAGTGTGCCGATCAAGACACGCTGCTGGTCAATCAACCGCGACATGAGAACATACAGCACGAGTGCCGCCACGGCCAGAAACATACTCGGCATGATCGTCGAAAAGACGCCGACGCCGCGAATCTCGTCG
The DNA here is from genome assembly GCA_041736895.1 of Pirellulales bacterium. Lineage (GTDB taxonomy): Bacteria > Planctomycetota > Planctomycetia > Pirellulales > JALHPA01 > JANRLT01. The sequence goes on along the minus strand of JBGSSS010000165.1, from coordinate 8,974 downwards.
CTGAGATAGCGATTCGAAGCCTGGTCCTTGAGCGGCGTTTTCGCCAGCACGCCGTAGTCGCTTAGCGCGCGGTCGATGCGCTGCAAGACCTCGTCCGGATCGTCGCGCACCTCGGGTGACAAAGTCCCCACGATCTGATTCGCCGCGCCGTCCATGTCGAAGATTTCTTCGGCGTACGTTTGCTTGATGTAGAACACCCCGAAGCGCTGCGGATCGGGAATCATGGAGCCGGGACTGACCAGGTAGACAAACTCGCTCGACACGGCCGTGCCGACGATGAAGAGTTCCTCGCGGCGATTGTTCAGGATCAGATTGATCCACTGCCCGGGATGGAGTTTGTGATGCCGCGCAAACGATTCGTTGACGAGGACTTCGTTGCGGCGTTGGTCGGTGAAGTACCCGCCGCGTTTCATGACGACGTCGTTGATGACCGGCGCGCGGTGATCCGGCAACGACACGACATAGGCGTTGACCGGTTCTTGGATGCGGTCGAGATCGACGGTCGCGTAGTAACCGATTCGCGCGCGGATTTCGCTGATGCCCGGGATTTCGCGGACGGCGTCGAGGTCGGCGAGCGGGACTTTTTTCAGGTCGATCCAGAAGTCGGACATCCGCGAGTTGGCGTAGTATTCCTGCTTGGCGTAGAGCAGGTTCTGGTACGCCGACTTCATGTAGATGTAACCCATCACGCCGACCGACATCAATGCGGTAATGGCAAACATCATCCCCCGGCTCGCCCAGAATTCGCGGCGGAGTTTGCGGTGGAGGATGGCCATGGGAAGCGGTGGACAGTGATCGGGGATCGGCCAGTTACGAAAAACTCAAATACATTTTTTGACAGAAGGAAAAGAAGGAAACGAAGATGGAGAAAGCTTTATTATCCAGACTCTTCTCTGCTTTCTCTGCTCTCTCCTGTTCAAAAAATTAAGAAGAGATTCTCAACAGAAGGCCGCAAAGAGCGCAAAGGAGAATTCAATTTGTCTTCCTCTGCGATCTTTGCGTCCTTCTGTTCAATTGTATTTGCATTCCTTCGTTCTCTTCGTTTCCATCTGTCGAAAATTGCATTTTGTGATCTGTCACTCCGGTGATCACAAAAAACGCTCCTCTGCGAGTCGCCGCTAAACGGTTCGTTGACACTCACCACTCCACCTCTTCCGGCGGCTTAGGATTTGGATTGCGGTGATGCTCGACGATTTCGCCGCTGCGGAGTTTGATCACTTCGTCGGCGATGTCGGCGATTGGCGCGTTGTGCGTGATGATCAGGATTGTCTTGCCGAGCTTGTCCTTGAGATCGACGAGGAGCCGCAGCACTTTCTTGCCCGTCTCGAAATCGAGCGCGCCCGTCGGCTCGTCGCAGAGGATCAACTGCGGATTCTTCGCGATCGCGCGGGCGATGGCGACGCGTTGCTGTTCGCCGCCGGACATCTGCGACGGAAAGTGATGCTTGCGATCCGACAACCCGACCATGTCGAGGACTTCGTCGGGGTCGAGCGGATTGCGGCTGATCTCGGTCGAGACGAGGACGTTCTCGCGCGCGGTCAAGTTCGGGATCAGGTTGTAGAACTGAAAGACGAAGCCGATCGACTCACGGCGGAAGCGCGTCAGCTCGCGCGAACTGGCGCGGCTCAGGTCGCGGTCCTGGTACCAGACCTGGCCCATCGTCGGCGTGTCGAGGCCGCCGATGATGTTGAGCATCGTCGTCTTGCCGGACCCGCTGGGTCCGACCATGACAAGCAGTTCGCCGTGTTGAATTTCAAGATTCACCCCGCGCAGCACCGGCACGGCAACCTCGCCCATCTGATACGTCTTGCCGACGCCATCGAGGTGCAGCAGGATGTGTTCGGCGAGGGGCATGAGCGGGAGACGCTTGGGGCTAGGGATTCGGGATTAGGGATTAGGGATTGGGGAAAACGGACCAGAGGCGGAGACGTCAGTCACAGAACGAACATTTGTAGCCAAGGACGTGAGTCCTTGGATGCACGAGAACAGTCGCTCCTATCCTAAGACAGCGTACCCCCCGTCATTATGATTCATGACAAAGAGGTTAACCGAAAGTTCGTGAAATTTTTCACAGAATTTCGGAGGAAGGCAAGGAATTGACGTAAGATTCTATTTGTAAACGCTTTAAGTTCGCCATTTCAAGCCGCATGACCTTCGGCGAACCAACTTCAGCGCCAACCCAAGCCTGCGGATGGTAAGCCCATCCGTAGGAGATCGATCCTTGGAGACCGTTTGCTCCAGATGGCGGAGCCCCTGCGCTTAGATGTTTCTTCGAAATGTCTTTCCCAACGCCCAGCGCCCAATCACAACGCCAGCAGCTCGCGAAAGATCTTCGTCACCATCCCCGGGATCGCGTGGGGATTCGTCCAAAACTCGTGCGTCTGCCAATAGAGTCCGCCGAGCAGCGCCGCGCCGGCGAAGATCAAACTCCAACCCCACGGGTTCACGCCGGTGTGCAACGGCCGAATCGCCGCGCGGAGTTCGCGCTGGAATTGATCCCACGCTGCCATGTTCGGCTGCGAGCCGAGGGCCTGGATGTAGATCACCTTGAAGAACGGCTGCGGCTCCAAGCGGAACTCGAGTCCCAACTGCGGCAGGCAAACACTGTCGCCGGCCCAAGTGCAGCGCGAATCCATGCGCATGACGATGTCGGCGATGAGCGGCTTGAGCGCGTCGCGCGTGATGTTGGCGACAAACGCATGCGGCCGCGACAACAACACGATCAAAATCGTCACGAGAATATACAACGCCAAGACCATCCACCAGATCTGCACATTGAACCGCTGAATCGCATGATCGGGCAGAAACAACGGCAACGGCCCGACGACCGCCAACCCCAGCAACGCCCAAGCGACGCCGAGCGTATTCGCGGTCCCGGAAATCCACCGCGGGCGCAAGCGCAAGCTATTCGCCCCCTGCCAAAGCAGGTAGAGCGCCAGCGGCAAGAGCGCGATCGCGAGATGGTAATGAGGGTGCATTCGTAGGTTAGGCTTTCCAGCCTGACATCTCTCGTTACCAAGCCCCAGCTTGGTAACGTGAACTAGGAAAGACTCTGTTCTGAAAATTCAAAGCCCAGGGGTTCACCCCCTGGGAGCATTTTGTCGCCGCTAATTGTAGCAGAGAAACGAAAACTGAAAGAGCGTCAAACTTTCGGCGATCCATCGGCATTTCGCATCGGATATAGCGTTACCGAAAGCGAGCAACCGGCCGTGGCAATCGCCTGGAGAATCACGTTTGGCAGAGCGTGGTTGTAGCCCCAGGAATCCCAGCAATCAAAGCCGATGTTAAAGTCACGCTTGTCGCAGTTGTTGAACTCGGCTTTTGCTTGGGCGGATAACTTGTCAATGGCTGCGAGCATCGCTGTGATGTCCTGCGGCGCAACACGTTTGGAACTCCAATCATGAGACGATTCAATCGTCGCATACCAGCGCCCATCTTCACCATGGGTACAGTGCAACACACAGCATGATTGCGCAAGTTCCACCGCTAGAGTCTCAAGCGAAGAGTTGGAACGCAGATCCAAATCGGTGTTCGTGTATTCGGTCTCTTGAGCAGACATAATGCGTAGGTCAGGCTATGCCTGACAGAAGACGGTCGCCTTCGGCTCCTCGCTAAACGCCATTGCAGGATCCTTATCTAATCGTAGTTCAAAGAGGCGTAGCGTTAACTTCTTTTTGCTATGACGCAAGCGGATGGGTACGTTAACGTACCCATCCGCTTGCGTCATAGCGATATTCATTTACCCCTGCGTCCCCTCAACCACACTCAACCCGCCGGTTGCGTTGAACGGCACCAGCGACGCTTGACCCCAGAGATCTTCGAGCGCGTAATATTCGCGCGCGTCGGCGTCGAACAGATGGACGACGACGTCGCCGAAGTCGATGAGCACCCAGCCCCCTTGATGGTACCCTTCGGAGCCGATCTTGCGATCGTTGAGGGTCTCGCGAGCGGCGGTTTCGATCTCGTCCGAGATGGCGTGGAGTTGCCGCACGCTGCCCCCGGTGGCGATCACAAAGAAATCGAAGACGCTGGTCAGCCCGCGGAGGTCGAGGATCTTGATGTCCTTGGCCCGATTGTCATCGGCAATCCGCGCGGCGAGTTCGGCAAGCTGCAGGCTGCGCGGCTTGGCTTCTGCAGAAGAGGATGGCGACGATGTCGATTGCGGCTGGGGCAGGCTCAATGGAAAAGCAACTCCGTGTGTATTGCGTGTGGCAAAACGGGACATGATCGAACTCGGACAACAGTTCTAGTGTAACTGGACAGGCAGTTTATCGCTACGGTTCCGCCGAGGCGCCAGCGACTCCCCGCCGCGAAGAAAATGGCTACAATCGAGAGAGAATTCGCCGCGGATTGGTTCATTTTCCGCATATCCCTACCCGTTTAGCGGCGACTCGCAGAGGAGGCGTTGACGCAAATGCAAAAGTCGAAAGGCAAAAGGCAAAAGGCAAAATTAAAAGACGAAACACGGAGCGACGGAGAAAATTCAGAGCAGCACAGAGCCAGCAAAGAAGTGATGATGAAATTGATAGTATTTGCCTTCCCTTCGTTCGCTTCGTTTCCTTCTGTCGAAAATGCATTCGCAATTTATTAACAGAAGGAAACGAAGGAAACGAAGGGAACGAAGAAGAGAGTGAGACTCCTGCCTTCTCTTTGCTGCCTTTGCTTCCTTCTGTTAAATCGCATTCAGATTTTTTGAACAGAAGGTCGCAAAGAGCGCAATGGGAAATTCATTTCTGATCCTTCTTCTTCTGCGATCTTGGCGTGCTTCTGTTGAATAGAATTGTCTTTCTTTTGTTCGCCGTGTTCGCTTCTGTAGACTAGCATCGGACTTCTCGGTGCTGCTCTGAATTTCCTCCGTCTCTCCGTGTTTCGTATTTTTTTCTCAACATCAAGGATCACCACCCATGGCCGATTGGATCGAAGAAGGTTCGAAGGCACCCGACTTTACTCTCGCCGCTGATGATGGGACCAAGGTCAAACTCTCCGCTCTGCGCGGCGCGCCGGTCGTCCTTTACTTCTACCCCAAGGACGACACGCCGGGTTGCACCAAGGAAGCCTGCGCGTTTCGCGACGCGAGCAAGGAACTGAAAAAACTCGGCGCGAGTGTCTACGGCATCAGCCCTGACGACGTCGCGAGTCACGTCAAGTTTCGTGACAAGTTCAGTCTCAACTTTCCGCTGCTCGCCGACCCCGAACACAAGATCGCCGAGAAGTACGGCGCGTGGCGCGAGAAAAACATGTACGGCAAGAAAACGATGGGCATCGCCCGCTCGACGTTCATCATCGACAAAGAAGGCAAGGTCGCGCGCGTTTGGAAAGCCGTGAAAGTCGATGGCCACGACGCCGCGGTTTTGGCGGCGCTCAAGGAATTGAAAGAATAGTAGCCCGACGCGTTAGCGAGGGAGTTCAAAATGCTCCCAGGGGATGAACCCCTGGGCTTTGCGCAGATGAAATAATGAGCGATCGAATCAAGCTCTTAGAGTTCCCGCACCAGCTCATTTTCGGCATTTCGAATCTTAATAGTCGTCGTGTCGTTTTCCGTTTCAATCTCCAACAGTCTCGCGCCGTACTCATTGCAGAGTACAAGGCGAGCACTGGTATCCGTGGCATGAAGCGTTACCAAGGTCATGCCTCCGGGTGTCAGTAAATTCATGTGCGGATCTCCTTGATCGTTGATCGTGCAAATGATCCGCGAAATTCCCTGCTGATTGTTCAGTTGAAACCGCGGATTGCCTTTGATACTCGTCATCAGACCGATGAGTTGCTCGTCGTCGTTATAGAGTTCAAAGGACTTGCTCTGGACAGCATCGTGAATCATGGAAAGCGCCTTGTCAGTGAGTTATCATCGAGCTTCATGAACGAAACGCTACTATATCGCCCCGCAACGCGCGCCGACAGCACGACCATCGCCGAGTTCCAACTCGCGATGGCGCTCGAAACCGAATCGCTCGCACTCGATCGCGTTACGGTCATCGCCGGCGCAACGGGTGTGTTCGACCAGCCCGAGCGAGGGTACTACTACGTTGCCGAAGAAGACGGCTCGGTCGTCGCGAGTCTGTTGATCACGCGCGAGTGGAGCGATTGGCGCAACGGCGAGGTCTGGTGGCTGCAGAGCGTCTACGTCGTGCCTGCCGCGCGTCGGCGCGGGATATTTGCCGGCCTGTATCGCCATGTGCAAAGCTTGATCGCCGACAACCCGGCGATTCGCGGGCTAAGGCTCTACGTCGATCAAACGAACACCGCAGCGAAAGCGGTCTACTCGCAACTCGGGATGAACGGCGAGCATTACCGCGTGTTCGAGTGGATGAAATGATTCGGGGGCTGGGGGTTCGGGATTAGGGGTTGGGGGAGTACGATTAATCGACGATTCTGGACACATTCATTTTTTAGAAGGACCAACGAATGCGCGCTTTGACTCTATTGACAATACTTTTCATTTCAACCACGCTCTTCGCCGCCGACGAAAAACCGCCGGCCCCTTCGTTGCAAGACCGCATCAAGGCCGCAATGCTCGACAAGGAAACGTTTACCCTGGTCGTCGAGTTTACGATCAAACCCGAGAGCGTCGAGAAGATGGAAAAGCTGATGCGCGAAGCTTACACGCAAACCAACAAAGAGCCGGGCTGCAAGCTCTACGACTTCCATCGCAACGCGGAAGTGCCGGGCAAGTACGTCTTCCTCGAACGCTTCGACGGCGTCGCGGGTCTCGAAGCGCATCTGGCCGCGCAGTACACCAAGGATCTCTTGGCCGGCTTCGGCAGCGAATCGAGCGAACCGCCGAAGATCATGCTGCTGAAGCAGATGAAGTAACGCATCACATTAGCAGCCCGCAGTGTAAACAAGGGAGTTTGAAATCATTCGGGACTCTCCCTCGCTTACGCGTCTTGAAGTTGCGATATCTTCGACGTCTTGATCAAAGCTAGCGGACCGCCCCCCAATAATCTGGTTTGGCTCCCTCCCCCTTGCGGGGAGGGTTGGGGAGGGGGTTTTTGGCGAGTTGCAAGACGTTTTGCATTTTGAATCATTCCGTGCGTAGTATTTTCTGAAGGGAAAGCCCTGCGTCTTACAATCACCCCTCCCCAACCCTCCCCGTTCAGGGGAGGGGGCCAAACCAATTTCATCAAGGGAGCGATCACTGCTTGACTTGGGCTGTTTACTTTCCAGCAACGAAAAGCGCAACTTCAAAACTTACGCGTCGGGCTGCTAAAGACAGCAGCAACGTGAGCGAGAGAAGACTTCGAATCAAAACCAAAGCCCAGGGGTTCATCCCCTGGGAGCATTTCCCCGCTCGCTCTGACGCCTATCAGAACGTACGGCAACTTTCCTTTCCGCCTGTACCATCCTAAAATACGCGGGGCATCTTTACTCTATTGAGGTTGCGGCCATGCTGGCGAAATTGTTGTCTCTCTGCTTTTTGTTGCTCGCCGTTGTTCAAGTTCACGCCGAAGATTGGCCGCAGTGGCAAGGCGTGCGCCGCGATAGCGTCTGGAACGAGCCGGGTCTGATCGAAAAGTTTCCCGACACCGGCGCGAAGGTGCTCTGGCGCATGCCGCTCCGCTACGGCTACGCCGGTCCCGCAGTCGCGGGCGACAAAGTTTTTGTGCTCGATTTCGACACCAAGGAAGCCAATATCGAGAAGCTCGCCTTTCAACAGAAGAAGATCCCCGGCAACGAACGCGTCATCTGCTTCGACTCGACCAAAGGGACGGAACTTTGGAAATTCGAGTACCCCGTCACCTACAACATCCAATACCCCGCCGGCCCGCGCTGCACGCCGACGGTTCACGACGGAATGGTCTACACGCTCGGCGTGATGGGCGATTTGCACTGCTTGAACGCGGCCGATGGCAAGGTCGTCTGGAGCAAGAACTTTGTCCGTGATTTCAAAGCCGAAGTGCCGGTCTGGGGTTACGCCGGGCATCCGCTCGTTTACGGCGATCTGTTGATCGTGCAGCCCGGCGGCGAAGAGGGCTGTGCCGTCGCACTCGATCGCAAGACGGGCGAGCAAAAATGGCGCGCCGTGCCGAACATCGACCCTGGCTACGCGCCGCCGACATTGATCAAGCACGGCGGCAAGGATCTCTTGCTCATCTGGGAGACGCAAAACCTGAACGCACTCGATCCCACAACGGGCAAGGTCTACTGGAGTCTGCCGATCGTCGTCGATTTCAAGATGCCCGTCATGGCCCCGCGCCTGTCCGGCGATCTACTTTATGCGAGCGGCGTCGAACAAACGGCGGCGCTCGTGAAACTCAGCGCGGGCGAGAAGCCCTCGGCGGAAATCGTCTGGCGCGCGAAGCCCAAGACGGCGCAGTTCACGGTCAACAGCTCGCCGTTTATCCACCAAGGCCACATCTACGGCGCGAACGTCGACGGCGAGTTTGTCTGCGCTAGGCTCGACAACGCCGAACGCGTCTGGTCCGACTACGCTCCGACGACCGGTAAGAAACACGGCGGCAAAGCCGACCGCAGCGGGACGTGCTTCGTCGTGAAAAACGGCGACCGGTTTATTCTCTTCAGCGAGACGGGCGACCTGATCTTTGCGAACTTGAAGCCGGAGAAGTACGACGAAATCAGCCGCGCGTCGATCATCAAACCAAGCGGCACGGCCTGGAACCGCCCCCTGGTCTGGAGCCACCCAGCCTTCGCGAACAAACGCGTCTTCGCGCGGAATGATCAAGAGATCGTCTGCGTGTCGCTGGCGAAATAACAAACTTTAACACCGAGGGCATTATGAATACTTCTGAAAAATACTTTGAAGCACCATCGATCGGAGATATGACTCGTTGAGGTGGCCCAGGTTTCGCGGACACGGGAACACCTAAAATGGAGATGGGTTGAAGCCTAACACAGGAACGCCAAGATGGCCAAGCGGAAGCAACCAGCTAGCAGCAAACGCGCGCGTCGAACCTTTACCGACGAGTTCAAGCAAGAAGCCGTGCAGATGCTGCTCGATGGTCATGCGGCTTCATCG
>JBGSSS010000110.1:0-9997 GCA_041736895.1 Pirellulales bacterium | reverse complement strand
CGTCGAGTTCGCCGGCGGCGAGACTCGCGCTTGACCCGGTCACGGCGAGTGCGCGCTCGCCGAGGGCAAGCTGTGCGGCCGGCGCCACGACGCTGCTATCGACGCCGGCGGAAAGCGCGACGACGCAGCTTTCGTACGAACGAAGCGTGGCGAGGAGTTGGTCGCGGGTGGCGGCGAGTTCGGGCATGCAGAAAAGGGATTTGGGATTAGGGGTTCGGGATTGGGGAAAGACTTCAAGATCGGGCTTTGTATTACCCGAATCCCTAATCCGGAGCCCCCAATCCCTGAATCGTATCTCCGATTCTAATTGTACCGCCGCGGACAATTTCCGCCCGCAGCCCGCCGCGATGGAGCAGGGCCTTTTTGATGCCGGGGAACGTGCAGCCTTCAAGATAGCCGCACGGTTCGCAGAGTTCGATCCCGCGGAGGACGACCGGCCCGACTTGAAACTCGACGCCGACCAGGTGATTCAGCGGGACGCCTTCGGTCAAGAGATTCCGCCGCGTTAGTAGCGGCTCGATTGTTAGCTCGTAATCCCGCGCGGCGGCGGTGAGCGATTCGGTCTCGATGAGCGTGACCTGGTTCATCGGCTGTGTCGGACGGCCGTTCGCGCGGCGGTCGCCGGCGAGGCCTTGGCCCGGAATTGCTTCGGTTTCGGAGACGGAAACGAGCGCCGCTCCTTTGCTCGGGGTGAGTTGGATGGCGCGGAGATGACCTTGGAATGGCATGGGTGGAAGTCGACTTGTGTTGAATTGGCAGTAGTTCACCGTTTAGCGGCGAGCCGAAGGCGAGCGTTAATCGTCGCACGATCTCAGATCGCATGGGTTTCTATTATTTGGGTCTCAAAGCGGCTTGCAAATCCGAACTTTCTTCCGGGTTTCGCTCCTTGACATCCGGCGGTTCGCCCCTTAAAAACAAAGGTTCGCTGCGGAGCGATACACGATTTCCGGGTGTTGTCAGGATCTCGGTGTTGCTCCTAAGTCGCAATATAATAACAACTTGTGTCAATCGAGCAAAATCGACTGACACGAACTTTTTCCCATTTTGCATCGACCCCACGGGGTCAACAGGTCGGAGTTTTCAGCCATGGCCGTTCCAAAGCGACGTCATTCCAATGCCCGTTCCGGTAGCCGTCGGGCGCACGACGCCAAAAAGCCGATTCAATTGAGCTATTGCCCTCAATGCAGCACCGCGACCCCGTCGCATGTCGTCTGCCCAAGCTGCGGCTATTATATGGGCCGGACCGTCGTGGAAACCACAGCCGAAGCCAAGTAGTTTTGCGGCACCGGCTGTTCAACCTCAAGCAGTGACTTGAGTTGCGCAGCGACGGATGTCCATTGGCAAAAACAATGCGCCCTGTTCAGGGGGGCATGAACGGATACAATCAGCAACCGACGGACCGAGCGATTCATCCTCGTCCGTCGGTTTTTGTTTTTGGGTAGGCTCGAATTCCTGCCGCAGCCACACAACCGCCATCGGGCAATCGGTCCAATCGCCACGTTTGAGGGAAGTTCCTGTCCGTGTCCACCGCATTTCTATTTCCAGGCCAGGGAGCGCAATCGGTCGGCATGGGCCGCGCGGATTTCGATGCCTTGCCCGCCGCGCGCGAGATCTTCGAACGGGCCAACAAGATTCTGGGCTACGACCTGGCGGACCTTTGCTTCAATGGACCGGCCGAGAAGTTGGACCTGACCGAACATAGCCAGCCGGCGCTGTTCGTCAGTGCCATTGCCGCGCTCGAGGTTCTGCGGAGCAAGGACCCGGATCTGGTCAACAACGTCAAGCTGACGGCCGGGTTGAGTCTTGGCGAATACACGGCGCTGGTCTTTGCCGAGGTGATGTCGTTTGAAGACGGGCTGCGCGTCGTGCGCGAGCGCGGGCTCGCGATGCAGGCCGCGGCCGATGCGTCGCCGAGCGGCATGGCCAGCATTCTAGGGTTGGATGATGCGGCGGTGAAACAGCTTTGTGTCGATGCGGCGGAGGGTGACTTGCTCACGCCGGCGAATTATCTCTGCCCCGGCAATATCGTGATCTCCGGCACGAAGCCGGCGATCGAACGGGCGATGGCCTTGGCGACTGAACGCGGCGCGATGAAGTCGATTCCGCTCAGCGTGGCGGGCGCGTTTCATACCTCGATCATGCAGCCGGCCGTGATGCGATTGAGCAAGGCGCTCGCCGCGGTTCCGCTCAAATCGCCGCGGATTCCGGTCATTTCCAACGTCGATGCGGTGCCACACGACGATCCCGAAGAGATTCGCCGGCTGCTGGTCGAGCAGGTCGTGAACCCCGTGCAATGGGAAGCCTCGATGCGATATCTGATCGCCAATGGCGTGACGACATTTTGGGAAGTCGGCGCTGGACGTGTCCTGCGCGGGCTGCTCAAGCGCATCGATCGCAAGCTTGATGCGCAAGGCACTTCGTAGCAAGTAATTCTTCTAACTCCTAACTTCTTCCTTCTAAATTCTTCCCCGCCATGTCTGACGTCAAACGAATCTCTGTCGATCTCAAGGGCCAAGTTGCCATCGTCACCGGCGCCTCACGCGGGTTGGGCCGCGCAATCGCTATCGCACTCGCCGCGGCAGGTGCTCGCGTCGCCTGCATCGCGCGTGACACGGCGAAGTTGGCCGAGACCGTGGCGTTGATTGAAAACACCGCCGGTTCGGCCGAAGCGTTTGCCGTCGATGTGACCAAGGGCGAAGAAGTGCAGAAGATCATCGACGACATCGCGACGAACCTGGGCCGGATCGATATCCTCGTGAACAACGCCGGGATCACCAAGGACACGCTGCTCCTGAGCATGACCGACGACAAGTGGGACGATGTGATCAATACAAACCTACGCAGCACGTTCTTGTTCACCCGCGGCGTCATGCGGACAATGATGGGCCAACGCTACGGGCGGATCATCAACATCTCGAGCGTCTCGGGGATCATGGGCAACCCGGGGCAGGCGAATTACTCGGCGAGCAAGGCCGGCATGATCGGCTTCACCGCCACCGTGGCCAAAGAAATGGCCAAGCGCAACATCACGGTCAACGCCGTCGCGCCGGGCTTCATCGAGAGCGAGATGACCGCCGCGCTGGGCGACGCACTCAAGGACGAAGTGAAAAAACGCGTCCCAGCGCAACGGCTCGGCAAGCCCGAGGAAATCGCCGATACGGTGCTGTTTCTCGCAGCGCCGGGGAGCGGCTACATCACAGGGCACTGCCTTACCATCGACGGCGGGTTGACCTGCTAATAGGTGTCCCAGCAAAGCCAAGGGGTTCACCCCCTTGGAATTCGCTTGGAACATGAATCGGAAAAAAGCGGAAATAGGGAGAATGGGCAGAACCCTCAAGTTTTTCGCTCTTCCCGGACTAGGTGTCGTGGGGTATTATCTGGTTCGGAAAGACGGCGGGTCGCTGGCAAGTATATGCCTTGACCCGGATTACGGATTTCCTCTATTTTGAGAAGATATCACAGGATTGGCCTGATTTTTTGTGACGACAGTACTGCTGTCGGCGACTGATGATGGCCATGATTGTTCGTTGAATCATTGGCGACTTACTGCAACTTTGGCGAGGAGGATCCCGAACGTGGCATCCGTGCAAGATCGAGTGTTTGATATTGTGGCCGAACAACTAGGCGTCAGCCGCGATCAATTGTCGCGCGAGACTTCGTTTATCAACGATCTCGGGGCCGATTCGCTCGATACCGTCGAGCTCGTCATGGAACTCGAAGAAGAGTTCGACGTCAACATCCCCGAAGAAGAAGCCGAAAAAATCCAAACCGTGGGCCAGGCCATCGATTACATCGAAAAGACCCATAAGTAGTCTCCACACGCATTCCCGTCTTCCGAGCGGGCAAATCTAAAATCGAATGATGAAACGGCGCGTCGTCGTTACCGGGATGGGAGCCGTTACGGCGCTCAGTTGCAAGGTTGCTGATCTTTGGCAGCGGGTGCTGCGCGGGGAAAGCGGCGTTGCGACGATGCGCAACGCGGTTACCGAGGAAATGCTGCCCAGGCTCAAGGTCCGCTTTGCCGGCGAAATCGCGGACTGGAACTGCGATGCGTACATGAATTCCAAGGAGCAAAAGCGGCTCGACCGTTTTGCTCAGTTCGGACTGTGCGCCGGGATCGATGCGGTCAAAGACAGCGGTCTCGATTTCAGCAAAGAAAATCCCTGGCGCTGCGGCGTGATCATCGGCTCCGGCATCGGCGGGCTGAATGAGATCGAAGAGCAAATCGCTCGGCTGATCCATAAAGGCCCCGACCGCGTTTCGGCCTTCACGATCCCCAAGCTGATGGCCAATGCGGCCAGCGGCCACGTGAGCATCTACTACGGACTCAAGGGAATCAACACAGCGGTCGCCACGGCGTGTGCCAGCGCGGCCAACGCGATGGGCGATGCGTTTCACGCGATTCAGCACAACGTGGCCGATGTGATGATCACCGGCGGCGCGGAAGCGACAATCACGCCGATCGCGATTGCCGGGTTCTCGAACATGAAGGCGCTTTCCGAGCGCAACGACGATCCGCAACGCGCGAGCCGTCCGTTTGATGTCGACCGCGACGGGTTTGTGCTCGCCGAAGGGGCGGGCATTTTGGTCTTCGAAGAATACGAACATGCCAAGGTCCGCGGCGCCAACATCTACGCCGAGGTTCTCGGCTACGGCGCGACGGCCGATGGCGGGCATATCACCACGCCTGACGAGCATGGCAGCGGCGCCGGAATGGCGATGGAGTTGTCGCTCAAGGACGCCGCGCTCGAGCCATCGCGCCTGGATTACATCAACGCGCACGGCACCAGCACGCCGCTCGGCGACGCGGCCGAAACGCAAGCGATCAAGCGCGTCCTCGGCGACCATGCCTACAAGGTGAGCGTCAGCAGCACCAAGAGCCAACTCGGGCACATGCTCGGCGCGAGCGGCGGCGTGGAATTGATCCTGACGGTCCTCGCGGTCCGCGACAACATCGCCCCGCCGACGATCAATCTCGAAACACCCGACCCCAAGTGTGATCTCGACTACACGCCCAAGACGCCCAAAGAGCGTCAGATTCGCGTGGCGATGAGCAACAGCTTCGGCTTCGGCGGGCATAATGCGTCGCTGGTGGTGGGCAAGGTCTAAGTTCACGCAAATCATTGCTTTAACACATCTAAGCCCAGCGGGTTCACCCCGCTGGGTTTTTGCTTTTTCTTCTTCCGATATGCTAGAATTGCAGTATGACGTTAAACATTCAAATACCGCCCGAGTTAGAGCAAATGTTGCGCAAGCGGCTTGCCAAAGGGCTGGAACGTGAAGCCCTCGAGCAGCTTGCGGTGGCTTGGTTCAACGCGGGACATATTTCGTCTCGGCAATTAGCAACGATGTTGGGTTTAAGTTGGCATGAAGCCCAAATTTTCTTGAAACAGAATGGCGGGGTTCTAACAATGACGATTGAAGAGGTACGACAAGAAGCGGCTTCGATTTTGGAAAATCAATAGCATGCATGTCGTCTCGAATACTTCGCCGCTTTACTATTTGTGCGGGATCGGCATTCTTGAAATCCTTCCGCAACTTTACACGTCGATCTCCATTCCGAGTGCTGTTCATTCTGAACTTACGCACCCATCCTCGCCGGTTTCCGCGAAATTGGCAGTATTGCCAACTTGGTTAGAAGTTAAGGAAACCAAGAATTCGCATTATGATTTTGGTTTAGATTTGGGGGAATCTGCCGCAATTGCTCTGGCGACGGAAATAGCGTCGGATCAATTGCTGATCGACGAAAATAAAGGCCGTGAAGTTGCACGTCGATTAGGGATCAACATCTCGGGCACGCTTGGCGTGATTCTAGCTGCGGCGAATCTCAAATTGATTGATGGTCTAGCGGCGCTCGATCAATTGCCAAGTCTTGGTTTTTATGCATCCGATAAACTTCTTGCACAAGTACGTGAAGATATTAAAGCACTTGGTTGAAATCACAATACTTTTGCTAGCACACCTCACGTTGCTTTCCAACGCCCCCCTCGCTAAACTCAGCGACCTTTTTCGCGCTTCCGCGAATCGGTTCTGATCTTCTCCGCGATGGTGAGTTATGTCGGGTCGCCTAACAAATAAATTCAGTGCTGCTTGGAAACGCATCGGCTTCGTTGGGCTGCTTTGCACGGCGACCTTGCACGCTCAGCAGCCATCACTGAGCCCGCTCCAGGGGCAACCGACACCAGCGGCTTCTGGAGTCCCCGCGTCCCTGCGGCCGGAGAACAATGCCAACCCGACGCCGATCCAACCGTTGCCCGGCGCGTCGACTTCGGTGCGGCCTTCGCTTGCCCGCGTGACCAACGGCAGCGGGAACTTGCCGAATGGTCAAAACCAGGTCTGGCGCGAATACGACCTCACGCCCTACACGCAGCGCTTGCCCGGCGTGAAGAAACCCGAGTCGGCCATCGTCGATTGGATTCTGCGCGAGACGGGTTACGAAGCCTGGCACGGTGATGTCGTGACGGTGCTGAGCGCTGATAGCAGCACGCTGCGCGTGTACCACACACCCGAGATGCAGACGATCGTCAACGACACCGTGGACCGGTTTGTGAATCCCGATTTGAACGGCTATGGGTTTGGCATTCGCTTGATCTCCATTGATAGCCCGGCATGGCGGGGCAGGGCGGCGTCGATCCTCAAGCCAATTGCCGTGCAAACACCCGGCGCGATGGCCTGGATGGTCGCTAAGGAAGACGCCGCGCTGCTGGTCGGCGAGCTGCGCAAGCGGACCGATTACCGCGAGCACAGCAATCCGCAACTCGTGGCCATCAACGGCCAGACGCTCAAGACAGCATCCCAGCGCCCGCGCAGTTATGTCCAGGGCTTTCAGTTCGGCAATGAACTGTGGCGCGGGGGGACGCCGCTGCCGGGGCAGTTGCAAGAAGGCTTCACGCTCGAGGTCACGCCGCTCGTCGGCCATGACGCGAAGACCGTCGATATGCTCGTCCGCTGCGACATCGACCAAGTCGAAAAAATGCACCAGATCCCGCTCGACATGCCCACAGCCACGGGTCAGACAGCCAAGCTCGAAGTGCCGCAGCTCAGCGAGCATCGTGTGCATGAGCGTTTTCGTTGGTCGGGCGATTCGATCCTGATCATCGGGCTCGGCGTCATTCCGAACGCGACACCGGTCGAAGCGGCGAATTCGTTCATGAATCTCGTGAGCACCGCGCCGCCGCGAACCGATTTGCTGCTCGTCATCGAGCCGCGTGGCAAAGCAAGTGCGGTTCCGGTTGCTCCGACGATGCCAGCACCGAATACGGCGCAGCGGCCGACGGGATTGGGACGGTGATTTAGTTGAAGTTATTCGTCAAGGGGTGCCACTGGCTCTGCCAGTATCTTCTCGACTAACAAGCACTGGCAAAGCCAGTGGCACCCAAGGAAGCGGTCGCCTTCGGCTCGCGGCTAACCGAAATCGTTGCAACTTGCCCAGTCTGTTGCGGCTCTGTCCCTCTTGGCTCGGACTTGCCGCTCTGGGTATACTGTGTTTTCCAAAGTTTCCACGCGATCCGCAAAGTTTTCCGCACTCGCCTAGCTTTTGCCCATGAGCACTTCCTCGCCACGCCGCGTTGTGATTACCGGCTTGGGTCTCATTAGTCCCCTTGGCGATACGCCCGAGGCACTCTGGGACGGTCTGTACGCGGGTAAAAGTGCGGTCGGACCGATGACCATGTTCCCGGACCGGACCTTTCCGGTCATGATCGGAGCCGAAGCCAAGACTTTCACCGGCGACGCCGAAAATTATGGCCCGCTCGACAAGGAACTGAAAAAGACGATCCGCAAAGCGCAAAAAGTCATGTGCCGCGAAATTCAAATGGGCGTCGCCGCGGCGCAGCGGGCATTGTTCCACTCGAAATTGATTCCCGAACCGAAATTCGCCTCGGATCGGATGGGCTGTGTCTTTGGTTCCGATTACATGCTGACCGATCCCGACGAATTTTCGGCCGGCGTGGCGGTCTGCAAGACCGACGAGACGTTGTTCGAATACAAGAAGTGGGCCAGCAACGCGTTCGAGAAGCTCTACCCGCTCTGGCTGCTCAAGTATCTGCCCAACATGCCCGCGGCCCACGTGTCGATCTTCAACGATCTGCGCGGCCCGAACAACTCGATCACGCAGCGCGAGGCATCGGCGAATCTGGCCGTCGGCGAGGCCTTCCGCACGATCGCCCGCGGCCATGCTGATGCGATGGTCGCCGGTTCGACGGGAACGCGGCTGCAGATTATGAAGACGATTCACGCCGTTCAGACCGAAGAACTCGCTCGGGCCGAAGACCCGACCAAGGCCAGCCGTCCCTTTGACCGCGACCGCAGCGGGATGGTGATGGGCGAAGGAGCCGGCAGTGTCGTGCTCGAAGAACTTGAGCATGCTCAAGCGCGCGGCGCGACGATCTACGCCGAAGTCCTCGGCCACGCTTCATCCGCGGTAGCCGACCGCAAGGTCGCCAATCGCGCCCGGGCTTTGGAGCTCGTGATTCAGAACTGTCTCCGCGATGCGAACCTTGGCCCCGAGAAGATCGGCCATTTCAACGCTCATGGGCTTGGCTCACGCAGTTGCGACCGCGAAGAAGCG
Source organism: Pirellulales bacterium (assembly GCA_041736895.1). Lineage (GTDB taxonomy): Bacteria > Planctomycetota > Planctomycetia > Pirellulales > JALHPA01 > JANRLT01. The sequence goes on along the minus strand of JBGSSS010000110.1, from coordinate 1,428 downwards.
GCGGCGATTGTCGCGGTCTTTGGCGAGCGCGCGAAAACCTTGCCCGTCGTCGCGGCCAAGAGTGCCTTTGGCAATCTTGGCGCCGGCAGCGGGCTGGTGGAGCTGATCGCCAGCGTCATGGCCTTCAAGGCCGGGAAACTCTTCCCGACCCAGAACCTGGAGCATCCCGATCCCGAATGCCCGATCAACGTCGTGCGCACCAACGACGTCCCCGCCGGCGACACCGCGCTCAAGGTGAACGTCACCCCGCAAGGCCAAGCCAGCGGGCTATTGATCGGCGCGTTTCGCGGGTAGTGCCTTGTCCCGTGCCATGCCCACGGAGCCGTAGCGACGTGGGCATGTCTTTCGTGGGGGATTGAGAATATCGCGCGAAGGCGCGAAGAGCGCGAAGGTTTCGACTTCGCGACCTTCGCGCCTTCGCGCCAGAAACAAGTATCGACTTCACTGCGGGCATGGCATGTGCCTGATCAACATGCTCATGTTGCGCGAGAGCATGGCACAAATGCGTTCAGTATGTACCGATTCTGACGCTTCTACCGTGGCTTTTCCTGCAATTCTGCATGAAGGCGACGTCTGCCGCCGGTGGTTGCGGTTGTAATCCTTCTGCCGGTTTGGCGAGTCGTGTCGCTGGCCTGGAAAATTTTGGCAAGCATCCATCGACCGGACGATATCTATCTTGTTCACGAGCTATGGCAAAAACGCCTTGGCTCGGAAACGCGATGGATCGTCGATCGTTGCGGGGAAAGGAATCCCTGTGTTCGCCCGGCGGAGTTCAGGCTCCGGAGGCGCAGGTTCCAACTCCCCTCTCTTTGACGAATCCACGATGCCCAAAGATCTCTATCGTATTGTGACCCGCGGCAGTGACGGCAAAATTCGCATCCGGGACTTCGAAAAGCCCGAGCAGCTTCACCGGATGCATACGCAAGTCGGGATCGACGATTGCAGCACCGATCTCGGTCTGCGCGGCCAGCCGGTCTTCAGCGGCCTGATCGGGCCGATGCCCGAGGGCAAGAACATCGTTCGCTACGAATCGCCGGACGTGTTTGAATCGCTGACCAAAGAATGGTCGCAAACCAAAAACACCCGCCGCCGCCGCGGGCATTCTCCGACGAGCCTGGAAATCGCGGCCAGCACCAATGTCCAGCCAAGCCGCGAGAGCGATGATTAGGTCGATAAGAGCGAGAAAGTCCAATTAAATCATGAGGCCGCGGAGCTATTGCTTCGCGGCCTTTTTCGTAGGTCAGACTTTCACCTGACCCTGCTTCGCCCGAGCGTCCACGCCGGGCGTGTCAGGCTAAAGCCTGACCTACTAGTTCGTCTAGCGATCAATGTCATGTATAGGTTATACATCTTTGAGCCACGAACTCTCAATTTTGGAGGACAAGGATGTCCCGCTCGCCGATCAAGTACCAAGTCTTGCTATCATCC
>JBGSSS010000179.1:0-4969 GCA_041736895.1 Pirellulales bacterium | reverse complement strand
CGGCGAGGCCCGCGACTTCGGCCGCGAGGGCTTCGGCCGGCAGCTCGCGAATCTCACAGAGCAAACCCAAAAACGCGCCGCGCAAAAACGGGACCGGCGTCTCGGCCGCCGCACGTTGCGCCGCGCTGACAAAGAGCGCGCGGTCGTACTTGCCCGACTTGTCACGCTGCAAAATATCGGCCACGGTGACGAGACCATCGATGACGGCCTTCTGTTCTTCTTCGGGCACGGCCGCCGAACTCGGCAGCGCGAAGCATGCTCGGTCATAACACCGCACGAGCAAACTTTCGATCGCTTCGGTAGAAGTGCCGCGAAAATCGATGTATCGTGCAAGGACCGAGAGTTGCTGCAGCGCATTGGCCAGCGAAGGAAACGCCGGATCGAGATCAATCGCCGTGGCCGCGGCACTCGACGCCAGGCGCGTCAAATCGGGCAGGTCCATATCGACAGCGCCGAGCAACTGCGCACAAGTCGCGCCGGCGCTGCTGCTCGCCGTGGCCAGCGCTTCGCGCAGCCGTTGAATCGCCGCGGTCTCGATGCTGTCGCCGTAGAGGTTCTCTTCGATCAGCGACGGCTCGGTTTTCGGATCCCATTTGAGCTGCCAATCCTCGCGAAAGATCATGCCCGAGAAATCGCCGCCGGTCGACGTCCGCACGGCGAACGGAATCTGCAGGTACGTCAGGCGATGAAAGAACACGGCCCGCCGCGCCGCGGCCGGATCGCGCTTGTCGAGCCGCAGGGCGAGCCGTTTTTCCTGACCCAGCGCTTCGCCCAGATTTAGGTCGGCGAGCTGCGTGTGAAAATCGTTGAGGATCGGCAGCCGACCGAGTTTCGGTGTGACCTTGCCGAGCTTCGTCCCGATGCCCGCCTTGTCCATCGCCGCGCGCAGCTTCTGGCCTTCGTCGCGCGGATCGCCTTTGCAGCAGCATGTCACAATCGAATCGTCGATGTCGTCGAGCGTCAGATGTCCTCGCCCGCGCAGTTGCGAGAGCATGCCCGCATGATGCGTGATGGCGATCGCATCCGCGGTTGAAAGGGGCTCGCCGCTTTTGCGCATGTGGCCAAGGACCGCGATCGCGTGTTCCATGGCTATATCGCCGGCGCGATTCTCGGCGATCAAGTCGTAGCACGTCTGATAAAACTGCGGCGCGCGATTCCCCGCGCCGTAGCCAGAGAGTTCCGAGATTCGATAAAAGGAATACGGCACCACGCTCGTGTAAACGGTCCCCTCGGGCAACGGCGGCGGAGGCTCTTGATCCGCGCGGTCGAGGAAGAGATGAAACCCGCCGCAAACGACCGCGGCTTGCTCGGGCTTGAGTTTGCGAGCCTGCAATGTTTCGCGGATCACTTTCTGAAAATGCCGCTCGCGTTCGATGGTGCCAAGCGATATTTCGGTCGCGGCATCCGATGTCATGCGTACGCCGCAGCAGAATGTCGCGAGCTCGCGGCGAAACGTTTCGTGATCCGTTTGATGCGGATTTTCGAAGAGTGTGTCCCAAGCCTCGTCCCACGATTTGTAACCCGCCGCCGCGGCGAGTTGTTGATATAGTCCGCTTGTTGTCACAAGCTTGTCATCATCGCCGGGGGGCGTTTTGGCCGCGTTTTCCGCGTGTTCATGCCGTTGTTTGACGAGGGCGTAATGCGGCAGGTCGATCAGCACGACCTCGGCGCCGATCTCCTTCGCCACGCGCAGCGCAATGTACTCCGGCGAATACGCCGTCATCGGATACCAAACCGCGAAACGCGCGGGAATATCCGGCGCGGCGCTCGCGATGCCGTTGAGCTCCAGCACGTTGTTGTCATCGCGGTACGACGAGTAGATCGCGACGGGCGGCTGCGTCTTGGCGTCGGTAACAAACGGCAAGAGCTCATTCGCTTCCCACGGACCTTCGATGAAAATGACGCGCGGCTTGCGCTCGCGCAGGGCGTTGGCTAGATGCCGCGCGACGGTATGCGAATGATGCCGGACCGGAAACCAGTAGAGCGGATCATTCAACACCGCATCGACCCGCCGCGCGACTTCGCTCGGGTCAAGATTCAAAGCGGCAGTGGCGGCGTTCTCAGTCATGCGAAAAGTTTCATTTCAAACAACAGGCGTGTTAAAAAAATAATCTGGTCTGGCTCCCTCCCCCTTGCGCACGAGGGCTGGGGAGGGGGTTCTGTTTCACCGCAAGTCATGCTTCATGAATATATTTATTGCGGACACATCACTCTTTCTTGAATCAACATCAACTCCCGCCCGCCCCCCACCCTATCCCTCCCCCCGCGCCGGGGGGAGGGGACCAGACAGGGTTTGCATGGATGGTTAGCTTTCGTGCCATAGGCTTTTCAGTGTGTCTCCAAGCAAAACACTGAAGTCTCACGACTTCAGCTACGGGCCTACAACTCCTTGACCAGCGCATCGTGAAACTCCTTCCAGACCTTTTCCTTCACCCCGCGTTTCTTGGCGACGAGCGAGGCGTATTCCTTGAGCGAGTCGCGGTCTTCTTGATCTTCCTTGACGACGACGCCGACCATGTTCCGCGCGATGTCCGCCGGCCCGACGTCGCCGCTGCCGAAGAACTGGACATGCAGCGCCGCATCGAGCGCGACGCCGATCGCTTCGGCCGTCGAAAGTGTCGTCGTCGGCTTCTTCAGACTCACGCCATCCGACGATTTGCCGTCGCGGATCTCGCGGAAGACCGTCGCGAGGAGTTCGATCACTGGCAGGTTCAACTTGCCCGGCAGGTTGTAGCGCTGCAGCAGTTCGCTCGAGCGCTGCTGAACGATTTTCACTTCGGTCTTTTGATCGCCGACGATTGGAATGTAGATGTAATTGAAGCGCCGCTTGAGCGCGGCCGAGAGTTCGTTGACCCCTTGGTCGCGCGTGTTGGCCGTGGCGATGACGTTGAAGCCCGGCTTCGCCCAGATCATGTTGTTGTCGGGCAGTTCCGGCACCGCGATCGCCTTGTCCGACAAGATCGAGACCAGCGCGTCCTGCACGTCGGGCACGCAGCGCGTCAGTTCCTCGAACCGCAGCAACCCGCCGCTGCGCATCGCGACCATCGTCGGCGACGGGATCAGATTTTCCGGCCGCGGGCCTTCGGCGATCACGCGGGCGATGTTCCACGAGTACTTGATGTGCTCCTCGGTCGTTCCGGCGGTGCCTTGGATCGTGAGGACCGACGTGCCGGAAATCGCGGCGGCCAGATGCTCCGAGAGCCAGCTCTTGCCCGTTCCCGGTTCGCCGATCAGAAGCAACGCGCGTTCGGAGGCGAGCGTCACGATCGCGCGTTCGACGAGGCCGTCGTCGCCGAAGAACTTGCGCGTGATCGGCACGTCGATTGATTTGCCATCGATCTTGGCTTTCAACGTTTTCCCGCCGAGAATGTAGAGCAAAACGGAGCGCGGCGAAAGCCGCCAATGCTGCGGCGGCGTGTCGGTATCGTTTTGGCGGAGCGCTTCGAGTTGATCCGCATAACGCACTTCCGCCGGTTCGCGCAGAACTTCGTTTGCAGAGGCAGGTGCGGCAGTCGGAGTCGTCGTGGGTTCGGGTTTCTTTGCCATTGCAGCTTTCAAGTATTGATCAAGGATTTTTCTTACGTAAGACGGACTTCTAGTCCGTCGCATCACTCATCGAAATTTCGACGGACTAGAAGTCCGTCGTACATTGGAATCGACCCTAGGTAAACGACATCGATTTGAGCAGCGCCGACTTCTTCAAATTCTCTTTCGTGATCGTCAAGTAATCCGGCTCTGGCTTGAACACTGCGAGCGGTTGCAGCACCAGCCGGCATTTCTCGTAGTGCAGCATTCCATACAGCGGAGGGCGATCTTTCTTGAGCTTCCGCAGCTCGTCGAGATTTTCGCGCAATGTCTTGTCCTCCGCGCCCGAGCCGAGGATCGCCGCGAATTGCAGCGAACCGGAATTGATCGGGGTGATCGTCTGGCCCGGTTGATCGCCGTCGATTGGTTTCAAGATTTCATACTCGCGCAGCAGGACCTCCTCCTGAATCTCCGTATCCAAATCCAACGGGCCGGCCTTATGCCGGCGGATTCGTTCGAGCGCCGCTTGCGGATCCCAATTCAGAAATTGCTCCCACTCCTCAAACGCTTCGCCCGCCGCGACCGTGCTTTGTTCGGTGATTGTGATCCGCCCGCATCCCGTGTCATCGACGACGATCTCGGCACGCTCGAACTTGATTGACTTGCGTTCGAGCAACAGAAACGGCGCGAATTTGCCTTTATGCGGCAGATGCAGGAACGCCTCGGGCACGATCTCCATCCCGGGCTTCATCGGAAAAACGACGGACCAGGTCAAGCGCTGCCCCGCTTTCACCGGCGCGTCATCGGCGAGCGCGCGGAGTCGAAATTCGAATGCCACAAACGCCCCCGGCGAGACGCGCTTCACCACGCCCAGGCAGACCGCTTCGACCGCCGGTAGCGGTTGCGCCGTGGGTGACCAATTCAAGCGGTCGTACTCCGCCGTGTCTTCTTGATGCAACGCATGCGCGAGACCGCGGCTGAGCAACCACGCGCGATTCAGAAAAAACGTCAAGCGCCGGCGCGAGAACAACGCATCGTGCAATGAATAACGCGTTAGTTCCTCGCCCAAACTGCGCAGCGTCGACCCGAGCCGCAACAGCCGGCAGCGCGCGGCTTCTTGCAAGGCGACGGCCAGGATCTGCCGCGTGGCGTCGGTCGCGGTCGTCATCCCCGAAAGGAGTTGCTCCTCGACGGCCGAACTGAGTTGCTCGAGCACGGCGGTCAATTTTTTGCGTTCGGCTTGCGGCGGCAGCATTACTCGTCCTCCTCCGCCGTTTCGTCCGTGGCGAGATGTGCCGCAAGCGTGCCGGCGGCGACTTCGAGCGTCAGCATTCGATCAAAGAGCCGGGCGGCGGTCATCGCGCGGAGCAATGTCGCGGCCGCCGCATGATCGCCCGCGCGAATCGCGTCGTGCGTCGTGCTGAGGCGTTCGGCCAGCGACGCC
>JBGSSS010000071.1:0-19419 GCA_041736895.1 Pirellulales bacterium | reverse complement strand
GGCACGGTCGATTCAGCGACGGATTTTGATCTCTATATCACAGGTTTAACCACGCAAGGCAGCCCGCTGTTGACCGCCGCCGGCGGGAACCTAGTTCAAGCGGTGCCGGAACCATCGACCTTCGTCCTCGGCGGCTTGGCCCTGCTTGGCTTCGCCGGCCCGGGAATCCGCCGCCGCCGGGTGGCGGGGAATTCATAACGAGTCCACTGTCGCCTAAAACTTGGGAGCAAAAAGGGGGCGGTCTTTATATAAAAGTTCTGCCTCCTACTTTCTCCCTTTTTTCAACCTCTTTTTTCCCTGACTAACCTCGCTGGAGGGATTGCTTCTTGCAGGCTATGGCAAGAAAAAACGTCAGACGAGCCATTGCTTCACCGCGCGGCGAAGTCAAAGAATAGATCTGCCTCCTTTTTGCTCAGGCCCCATTTTTCTGCGAACTACCGGTGACTCTTGGTTAAGCAAATGTTATTGTCAGATGAGTAAAAGCAGATAATCATTGAACCAACTTGACGGTGCTGCAAACCGCATTTAGATTGCATGCAGCATCGCTGGGATGGCCTCTGGCAGAGGCGGCGCCGAACTGATCAAGCTAGTGAATTTGCGCTGTGATCGGCGCATTCTGTTCCGCGGATCGCTCGGGATTTCAGTACCCCCACGGAGCTACTCAGGGCAGTCCTACTTAGAGCAGTTCTATTTTTGGTGCGCTAATCAAATTGCAGTTTCTAATTCTTGCATTTGACTGCATTTTTTGAAGCGTTCGTAATACTCAACTTCGACTTGTGAAGGGGCCGCTCGTGAAGACCAACCAACGCCGCTACGGGTCATTGACCCGCCCTCTTTTTTTCCTGGCTGCTTCGTGCGCTGTCGTCTTGGGGATACTCCCTACCCCGTCGCTCTATGCCGACACGACCATCACGACATCGCAAACACAGAACGGCGGGGTGTTCACGGTCAACTCACCGACGCTGCTCGTCACACACCCGACGAATAACCCCTTGCTGAAATTGACCTTCGGTGCGACGACAAGCGGGGTGAATGCTGTGATCGTCGGAAATCTTAATGGTGACGAAGGGCAATTGGAAATTAACTTTGGGAGTGTGTTAACAAACAATGGGATTTATAGTCCCATTACGAATACTTATTACAATCAAGTCGGCACTTATGGCAGTACGGCTGTTTATAGCGGCACAGGCTATCTAGGTTTAAACATGGGGAGCAGCGGCACGGCGACTGTCAGCGGAGCGAATTCGAAATGGATCAATAACCAGGAACTTCGCGTCGGCCAAAGCGGAACGGGAGCTTTGTCAATTCAAAACGGCGGCAGCGTCAGCAGCACTTTTGGTTTTCTCGGCATCAATAGTGGTTCAAATGGCTCTGCAACTGTTAGCGGCATCAATTCGAAATGGACAAATAGCGCCGATCTTCGGATCGGCAACGGCGGGGTAGGAGCATTATTCATCCAAGATGGCGGCAGCGTGAGCAACATTTATGGCGTTATCGGATACGGTAGCGCTTCCAATGGTACAGCAACTATTAGCGGTGCAAATTCGAGTTGGACAAGCACCTCGGAACTTCGGGTTGGCTCCGCTGGCACGGGCACATTGTCAATCCAGGATGGCGGCAAAGTTAGCAGTGCTGGTGCCACGATCGGATTGGAAACTGGTTCGCATGGCACGGCGACGATCAGTGGTGCGAATTCGACATGGACGAACAGCGGGCAGCTTCTCGTCGGTCGCCAAGGGACTGCGCAAATGTCCATCCTGAATGGCGGCAGTGTGAGCAGTAATTTTACCAGCAATATTGGCTCCTTTTATAATGCCAATGGCAGCGTGAATGTCAGCGGAGCAAATTCAACATGGACCAATAACGGACCGCTTTACGTTGGCAACCTTGCCAAAGGGACATTGTCCATCGAAGACGGCGGCAAGGTCAGCAGCGCCGACAGCTATATCGCCTATCACAACGGGATCATTGCTACGGCAACTGTTAGCGGAGCAAATTCGACGTGGACGAATAGCGGTGAACTTGTTGTCGGCCGCGATGGCAATGGAACATTGTCAATCCTAAATGGCGCCAGCGTTAGCAATACGACTGGCCATATCTCATTCGGTCCTTCACCCAATTCTGCAGTCACTGTTAGCGGGGCGAACTCAAGTTGGACGAATAGCCAGATACTCTACGTCGGTGGCACTGGCACAGGAACATTGTCGATCCTCGATGGAGGCAGCGTTAGCAACACGATCGGCTATATCGCACTGCATAGTATTTCCAACAGCACGGTGACTGTCAGCGGCACCAATTCAACCTGGACAAATTCCCAATCGCTGTACATCGGCGGTTCAGCGATCCGCAATATTGGTGTCGGCACAGTTTCGATCAGCAACGGGGGCAAGGTCGTTGTCGCTAACACGACCAAGCTCTGGACCAGTGACACGCTGAATCTCGACGCCGGGACGCTCGAAACCGGCACACTGGAGTCGGATCACTCAAGCGGCAAGATCGTCCTCACCGGGAATAACAATCAAATTCGCATCGGGTCCAATTCGACCTTCATCGGCGGTATTCAAGGAACCGGCGGTTTTATCAAAACCGGCCCTGGGACACTGACCCTGAACAACGCGAATACCTATGCCGGGAAAACTACTGTCGAAGAGGGAACCCTCGATGTGCAAACGGCTCTGCTCAACAACGGGCCAGCGAGTGTGAGCATTACCGCCACGGATGATTCACTGACAGGTAACCCGACCTTGAGTCGTCGTCGGAATGCTAACGCGAGCTATGCCGGTTTCGGGGCAACATTCACAGGCGGACTCAACACAACGGCCGTACTGCTGGCGGGAACGAATCTGACCGGAACCGATAACGCGATCAATATGCAAGTCCGGCAACGCACAAGCGCCGATGCCGGCGGCTTGCTGGTCAGCGATGTCCTCAGCCTGACGAGCATGGTAAACAATGCAGCCATCGATCTGCACCAAACCGACCTGTTTGTCTTGCAGATGTCATATAACGAATCGATGCTGGGTGATAACGAAACAGCACTGGCCGCCACGCAAAGATTATATCTGGTGACGTTTGACGAAAATATAAATCAATGGGTCAACGCCGTGTCGGCCAACATCGGCGGCACGCCCAGCTATGTGGGAGACACGCCCTGGAATAGCAGTTACCTGACGCTTGGCCAGTTCGGCGTTGATACGAACAGCAATACCGTTTGGGCCGTGGTCAATCACAACAGCCAATTCGCGGTCACCGTTCCTGAACCGAGCACGTTGGTCCTCGGGGCACTGGCCAGTCTGGGACTGGCATGGCTGAGCTTACGTCGTCAACGGTTGCTCTAAACTCGTTTCAAGCCGATTCTGTTTCGGCATCCAGAGTTTTCGCTTTGATTGCAAGGTCGTATTTGCTGGTTTTCGCGGCAGGGAACCAGCGGTGACGAAGCAGCGGTTATTTCTTCTTTTTGGCTTTGTCCTTGCCGCCGCCGTTGAATTCGCTTGGCGTCAGCGAGCCGCTTTTGTCCTTGTCGAGTTTCGAGAAGGCTTTGCCGACGTTCTTCACGTCCTTCGTGACGGCTCCGAACTCGCGCGGGGTGATGATCCCGTCGTTGTTGGTGTCGACTTTTTTGAACGCCGCGTCGTTCCCCTTGCCAGCGGGTTTCTTCACCTTTTTCGCCGCCAGCGCATCGCCGGCCAAAACCAGACACAAGACCAACGTGAGGACTGTTTTCATCGCCTACGGCTCCTTGAAAATGTTGGGCATTCCCTGACTATAGAATACGACGCGCGAGCGGCAAATTGTTCCATCGATTCTTGGTGGATGGCGGAAAAGGCAGTGCCATGTCTGTTTGAGATAGGCAAAAGAATGAAGACAGAAGAATGGATTCATCTTTTTTCTCCTGTCTTCATTCTCCTGCCGGAATCCCCTAAACCAATTCAACGCGACTATGCTTTGCAGATGGGATTTTAAGAGGGCCTGGCACCGATGTCCAAAGCCTGGAATTGATGCGGCTTTGGTACTAAGTGGCCTCGAAGCGGCAAGTTTCGATTCCTGAATTTTTTTGTCGCCCTCGCTAACGCGACGCGCCTACTACAAAACGCGACGCCGGCTACTTCTTCGGGGGTGTTTTGGCCAGGTATTCTTTGAGACTCAGCATGGCGTCGGAATTCTTGTCCAGCATGCCAAAGACGTTGCCGCCGCGTTGCGGGTTCTCCCAGTTTTCGGTGAACTCGTTCGCACTGAGTTTGCCGTCTTTGTCCTTGTCCAATTTCTTGAAGTTGGCTTCCGTCCGGGGCGGTTCCTTGGGCTTGGCCTTCTTCTTGTCGGCCGCCAGAGTCGTACCGGCGAAGGCGAGGCAAAGGCAGAACAGCAGCATAGTTTTCATCGGCCTGCTCCTTTTGGCGAATGCGAAGATGGACTACCGCAATTTTAATCTCGCCAAAGGGAGATCACAACGTTTGCTATCACGATCGGTAGGAACCCGGAGCAGCCCCTCAATCGCTTGAAGAAACTGCGAAAAACGCAACGCGGCTCCCCACAAGCCGCGTCACCCCTGAGCGCATCAATAGACATATTTCAACAGAGGAGGACTCTGCCGGGAAACAGCTAGCGATTACTTCTTGGCCGCTTTGAACTCTTCCAGGGTCAGGCTGCCGTCGCCGTCTTTGTCCAACTTGGCAAAGGCCTTGTCCGCCTTGGCAGCGTCTTTGGCGACGGCCGAAAATTCTTCCTTGGTTACTTTGCCGTCCGAATTTTTGTCCATTTTCTTGAACACGGCTTCCGGATCGCGCTTCGGTTTGTCGGCCGCCATCACTGGTGCAGCAAAACCCAAGCAAAGTGCCAGCATCAACAATCGCTTCATGGTGTATCCCTCGTGATGAGAAAAAAATTGACTTCCCCACACAGAAACTGATGCGAGAAGCTAGACATTATTTGAAAGAATTTTTCCGAGTTGCGAGAAATTCGGCGATTTGCAGCCAAAGTAGTGAGACTCTGGATGAGCGGCGTTGAACCACGGTCCAAGCGTCCAAGGTCTCACGACCTTGGCTACGGCACCCCCTGTTTCTCCCCGTAATCCGGGCGGTATATTGGGGCTTTGACTGTCCGCCGATAGTACAATCGAACGCGAGATTCTGCCCATGACCAAGCGTGTTTATAACTTTTCCCCCGGCCCGGCCGTTCTGCCCGAGAAAGTTCTGGAGCAAGCCCGCGAGTCGCTGCTGGCGCTGCCCGGGATCGGGATTTCGCCGCTGGAAATCAGCCATCGCCACAAGTGGTTTGACGGTGTCCTGGCCGAGACCAAGAGCACGCTGCGGGAACTGCTCGGCATCCCGAGCAACTACCAGATCGTCTTTTTGCAAGGCGGGGCGAACTTGCAGTTCTCGATGATCCCGATGAATTTTCTGCGCGGGACAGACAAAACGGCCGACTACGTCGTCACCGGAACCTGGGGCGGGAAGGCCAAGGAAGAAGCCGCCCGCGAAGGAACCGTCAGCGTCGCATGGGACGGCAAGGCGACGAACTACGATCACCTGCCCCCGGCGAGCGAAGTGAAGCTCACGCCGAACGCCGCGTATGTTCACATTACCAGCAACGAAACAATCCAAGGCGTCCAGTTCCCCGCGAATCCGACTTTCGGCGACGCGCCGCTTATTAATGATCTCTCGAGCGACTTCCTCTGCCGCCCGGTCGACGTCAGCAAGTACGCCATGCTCTACGCCTGTGCGCAGAAGAACGCCGGCATCTCGGGCGTGACGATCTGCATCATCCGCGATGATCTGCTGGAACGCATTCCGAAGAACCTGCCGACGATGTTGGACTATCGGACGCATGTGAAGAACGATTCGGTCTTCAACACGCCGCCGGTCTTTGCGATCCATGTCTTCAACTTGATTCTGCAATGGCTGAAGAACGACATCGGCGGGCTGGCGAAGATGGAAGCGCTGAACAAGGAAAAGAGCGGCTTGCTCTACGAAGCGCTCGACGGGACATTCTATCGCGGCCATGCCAAGCCGGGATGCCGCTCGCTGATGAACGTGACGTTCAACCTGCCAAGCGAAGAACTCGACAAGGCGTTCCTCAAGGGGGCCGAAGCCCGCGACCTGTTCGAGCTGCAGGGCCATCGTTCGGTCGGCGGCATGCGAGCCTCGATCTACAACGCGATGCCGCTCGCCGGCGTCCGGGCGCTGCGTGATTACATGGTCGAGTTTCGCAAACAGAATTCGTAATTTCCTTTCCGCATCGAATAAACCGTTTAGCGGGGAGCCGAAGGCGACCGCTTTTGCGCACCATTCAGAACGTCGTTTCTCATGAGCGAACCCGCCACATCTTCGCTCTCGATCACCAACATCCTGCGGATCATCGTTGCGGCGATGATCGCGGGCGTGCTGATCTTTGCCGGGATCGTCGTGTTCCAGCGGCAGAACCTCGTGCCGCTGGCATTTGGCTCGTCGCCGCTCGATTATATTGTCGCGGTGATGGTGCCGGTGCAGTTGGTCGTCTCGCAGATCTTGCCGCGGCAGATGCTCGCGGCGAATTGCCGCGCGCTGGCGAGCCGGACGACTTTGCAAACACCCGAGGCGGACATTGTGCAGAGCCTGCAGCAATCGTACCTAGCGGCGGCGCTGGTCGGCTGTGCGTTGGCCGAAGCGGCGGGCTTTCTGACCCTCGTCGTGTTGATGCTCGGCGGGCCGAATTTGCTTTGGGTGCTCGTCGGCGTGGCTCTGCTGATGCTCGTCGTGCGGTTCACGTTGGGCCAAGCGGTCGAGCGAAATTTGCAGGCCTGGGCCGGGCATGTCCGCGAGTTGCAGCAGTTTGGAAGCCCTAATCAAAGCAATTCAGAATAGGACACTGATTCCCGCAGATTTGACGGATGACCACTGATCAGCAAGACTTGCAAGGATAACGTTAGAGTTGCATTCTTCGCTTCTAATTTTAGGGCGTATCCCAATACTGTTTTCATCACATCACACTGGTGACTAAAGCTGGGTTTGCCCGCCAAAGTCGAGTTCACGCGCAAAAGTTACATTCAGATATTAGCAGAAGAATGAAGGCAGAAGAATAATCCTGATCCATTCTCCTGCCTTCATTCTTCTGCCAACTGCCAGACTTTTAAGCATCGACCGTTCCGTTTCGCCGAGGAAAACAGTTGCGGGATCGGCCCTTAGAGTTTTTGCGGTCTTTGCAGATCAGTGCCAATCAGTAGCATCAGTCAAATCAGTGTCCCATCCGTATTTGGAAAAATGTCTTTATGAGCGAACCTCTCCTCGAACTCCGCGACGTCAAAGCCGGCTATGGACCGATCACCGCGCTGCATGGGATCAGCCTCGACGTCGGCGAGGGCGAGATCGTCACGATGATCGGGGCCAACGGCGCGGGCAAAAGCAGCACTCTCCGCGCGATCTCCGGCATCCTCAAACCGACGGCGGGCAAAATCACGTTCGCCGGCAAACCAATCGGCGGGCACGCGGCGAACGAGATCGTCAGGCTCGGCATTTCGCACTCACCCGAGGGACGGCAAGTCTTTCCGCGGCTCACGGTGCGGGAGAATCTCGAACTCGGCGCGTACACGCGCAGCGACAAAGCCGAAATCCGCGACGACCTGCGCACGATGCACGACATGTTTCCCATCCTCGAAGAACGCGGGCAACAGCTTGCCGGAACACTCTCGGGCGGCGAACAACAGATGCTGGCGCTCGCCCGCGCGCTGATGTCGCGGCCGAAGCTGCTCCTGCTCGACGAACCATCGCTCGGCCTCGCGCCGTTGATTGTGCAGAAAATCTTTGCCGTCATCCGCGAACTGAACTCGCGCGGGATCGCGATTTTGCTCGTCGAACAAAACGCAAAGCAAGCGCTCAAGCTAGCGCAGCGCGGATATGTGCTCGAATCGGGGCAGATCAGCTTCTCCGGTCCCGCGAGCGAATTGCTCAACGACACACGCGTGCAGGAAGCGTATTTGGGAGCGTAAGTGGCTTGGGTTTTAACCCAAGCGTGAAAAAATTATGGTGCTAGCCCCATGCTTGAAAACTGAAGGAAAAAGGGAAAAGGGAAAAGGTAGTAATGTCCACCTTTTTCCTTTTCCCTTAAAAGACTAGGGGTATTTTTTTCTCGCACACACGATCTCCTATTCCGAATCTTTGATATTCACCGTGGCCGGTTTGCGGTAAAATGCGGCCTGGGAAAATGAATTCTCTCGCGGCCACATTTGGCCTCTCTTTCGTCATTGAAGGGACTCTTCATGATTCGTCTGCTTTGTCTCTTGTGGCTCGCCGTCGTCACGGTCATGCTTCTTTCACCGGACACACGACGCGCCGCGGCGCAAAAACCGCCGGTCGAAGCGCCGGCCGCACCCGCTGCGGCAAAGCCAGCCACGGAAAAGCCAAACGCCGAAAAGCTCGACCCGCCGAGCGCCCTGCGCGAGTATGTGAGCAAGCCCGACGCGGCGTACAAGTACACCATCCGCCGCCGCTGGGGTTCGGGCGATGCGAAGGGAATCGAAGTGATCATGACGTCGCAGTCGTGGCACGACACCACGTGGAAGCATCAGGTCTTCCTCTACAAGCCGGCCAAGATCCGCAGCGACTCGCAGGCGTTGCTCCTGGTCGATGGCGGGGCGTGGAAGGACGAACTCGAAGCGCCGGCGAAAGAGAACGAAGAACTCCCCAGCAATGCCAAGTTGCTCCTCGCTGCCGCCGACATGTTGCAAGCACCGATCATCGTCGTGCGCCAAGTTCCGCAGCAACCGCTGTTCAACGGGTTGTACGAAGACGCGATCATCTCGCTGACGTTTGCCAAGTTCATGCTCAGCGGCGAAGGAGATTGGCCGCTGCTTTTGCCGATGGTCAAGAGCGCCGTCCGCGCGATGGACACGGCGCAGGAACTCGCCGCAAAGGAATGGAACATCAAGCTCGAACACTTCATGGTGACCGGCGCGTCGAAGCGCGGCTGGACGACCTGGCTCACGGCGACGCACGACAAACGCGTCAACGCGATCGCGCCGATGGTGATCGACACGCTCAACATGGCCGCGCAGCTCAAGCAGCAACTCGCCTATTACGGCACCTACTCGGATCAATTGAAGGACTACACGTCCAAGGGACTCCCCGCGATGATGACGACGCCGCGCGGCAAAGACCTGGTCCGTATTGTCGATCCGTTCGAGTACCGCGCGCAATTGACGCTGCCGAAAATGATCATCCTCGCGACGAACGATCGCTATTGGACCGTCGATGCGCTCAATGTCTACTACGACCAACTGCAGGGCGAGAAGTACATCCTCTACGTCCCCAACAACGGCCACGGGATCAAGGATTATCCACGGCTGCTCGGCGGGTTGGGGGCGATGTACCAGCACATGACGGCCAAGGAGCAGCCGGGCAAGGAGGGGGCCGGCAAGGACAAGCTGCCGAAGCTGACCTGGGAGCATAAAACGACCGACAAAACGCACAAAATCGCGGTGAAATCCGACCAACCGCCGCGCGAGCTGACGCTCTGGACGGCCGAGAGCAAGACCCGGGACTTCCGCGACGCGACGTTCGTGCCCAAGAAGCTCGACATTACGGCCGGCGAAACAATCGCCGAAGCGGCCATCCCAGCGGAGGGCTACTCCGCCGTCTTCGTCGAAGCCCAATACGACCGCCAGCCGTATCCGCTGCCGTTGTCGACGACGATCAAGGTGCTGGGTTCGGCGGCGGCGGAGTGAATGCGGAATGAATGGGACACTGATTTTTATGATGGGACTGATTTTCACTGATCAGCAGCAAAGCGCTCGATATGTAAAAGAAAAGCGCTCGATAAAAAAATCTGTCTGGTCCCCTCCCCTTGATGGGGAGGGTTAGGGAGGGGTGATGCGCGGGGGCAGACTGCGTCTCGCACAAAAGCTCAAACAAATCAAGTCCAAGAAATAATACTACTCATCAAGGATTCGCTTAACCCCGAACCCCCTCCCCAGCCCTCCCCGCAAGGGGGAGGGATCCAAACCAGATTCTTCTTTAGTCGTCCCTACAAAAACAGATTTCCCTTCCCTAATAGTTTACTGATCAGTGCAAATCAGTTCCATCATAAAAATCAGTGTCCCATTGTTATGCACGCGCGGCTGAAGCCCGCGCTACGTATTCGCGTGAATCTCCACCACATCGCGATCGTGCAGCACATAATCCCCCTTGATCGTGCTGCCGGGGATGATGTCCGTGCCCCAGATTCGGGCGTGCTTTAGGTTCTCGGCCAAGTCTTTGTGCACGAGTTCCGCGACGTCGAGCAGCGTGCCGCCGCGACGGAGCGTGTACGGCTTGTCCATGTCCGGTTCTTTTTTGTTTGGCATTTTCGTGTAGACGCGAATCAGGTCGAGCGCGCGGTACATCGTGTTGCGCAGCTCTTCGATTCCCTGCCCTGTTGTTGTCGAGACCTGGTACTCCGGAAAATCGAGCGGACATAGCTCGTGCAGCAGCGCGAGGCGATCCGCGGCCTCTGGCAGGTCCACCTTGTTCACGACGACGATCGTTTGCGTGAAGCTGAGACCCATGTCCTCTTCGTCGAGCATGCTTTCCTTGCCGAGGCGGCTTTTGGTTTCTTGGATTTTGTCGAGCGCGGCTTGGCATTCTTCGATCCCGTCATCACTGCCAAGGTCCACCAGCAGCACAACCAAGTTCGCCCCGCGCACCATCCCGAGCAAGTACGGCGGCAAGTTGTCGGCCGTCACCGGCGGCGTGTCGATCAATTGCAGCGTGACGTCTTCCCACGTCATCATCCCCGGCTGCGGCAGCCGCGTCGTGAAGGGGTACGGCGCAATCTCGGGCTTCGCGCGGGTCAGCGCGGCGAGGAGCGAACTCTTGCCCGCGTTGGGGCCGCCGACGATCAAGATCGTGCCGGCGCCTTGCCGTGGGATCGAGACTTCTTGGCTATTCGACTTGGCCGGCTTGCTGCGGAAGGCTTCGGCCTCTTTGCGAGTTTTGCTGATCTTGGTCTTGAGCTCGACCTGCATCTTTTCCGAGGCTTTGTGCTTCGGAATTTCGCGGAGCATCACCTCCAACCAGCGCAGTTCCTCGTCCGGCGTCGCCGCGCGGCGATAAGCTTCTTGAGCCTTGAGATATTGCGGGGTGAGGTTAGCAGCCATGTGTGTGAGTTGGGGGGTTGTAGCAAATTTATCCCGAAGAGATCGCAGAACTTGGCCGGTGGTCGTCGCGTAGCGGCGCACCACCGGTGAGTTGATCATACAAAGCACGCACCCCGATAGGGGTGCTAGAACAATTAAACGCTTCTAGCATCCCTTCAGGATGCCCGAAAATCATTTGCGTTTTCCGGTGGTGCGCTGCGTTGCAGCGACCACCGGCTAAGATCTGCGATCCCTTCGGGATCAAGCTTCATTCGCTTCGATACATTTTGCATTTCTACTCACAAGCCACAACCCGTAACCCACAACTCTACCGGCAGCGAATCAACAACTCATCCGCCACTCCCAATAGCTCGCGCAGCTCCGCCGTCTCCTCCAAAAACCGCCCCGCATCAACGCTGTAACCGGCCGTCGGCCGCAGGTCCGGTTGATGCGTGCGCCAGAACCGGTTGAACCCGTGCATGGCCAATTCGCGGATCGACTTCGCGGCGAGCGAGGCACTCGCCGTGGCGAGCGACGACTCGCCGCGCGCGCTGAAATGAATCGTCCGCGCGGCGCCGTTGTCCATGTTGTACCGGCTTTGCGCGCGTGACTCGTGATGGGTCACCACCGTGGCGTCGGGCCAGTGCTGTTGCAGCAAACCCGCGTACGAATCGCGGCCGCCGTGTTTGTCGGCTTCGATGAACGCCGGCTCGTGTTCCCGTTCGTGGCGGCGCAGCAGTTCCGCGAGCAGCCCCAGCGTCACGTGCGAGAGGAGCGTCGCCTTGTTCGCGACGCGCGCGATTGTGCGGTTGAACTCGCACGGCATCATCACCCGCACGCGCAGATCGACCAGCTCGACGCCGCATTCGGCAAGCCGCTGCCGATAATGTTCCGCCGCCGGCCACTCGCCGCGCTTCGCGTGTTGCGGGCAGCGTAGTTCGTCATGCCAGTCCCACGGCAGCGGCGAAGCCGCTGGGGTTGGGGATTGGGGGTTGGGGGTTGGGGAAGAAGGAAAAAGGGAAAAGGGAGAAGGGGGGGACGCAATGTGCGTTGTATTTGGAGAGCGTGAAACCAATAACGCCGTTTCTCGCGAATGACTACCCCCAGCTTGCCGCTTCGCCGTTAAACCAACAGCCGACGTCAGAAGCTCCTCTTCTGCCTCTGCAAACAATTGCGTCTGCGGATTGTCGGGCACTTCCGTCTCGATCCACAGCCGCCGCGCATCTTCCGCGCGATAGAGTGGCCCATGCACCAGTTCCCACAGCGGCCACGCCGCGCGCTCCAGCCGTTCCGGCAGCGCGGGTTGATGAATCTTCTTGGAATCGGTGAGCCAGAGCGGCGGCAGCTTCTTGAGCGCCGCGGCCGGCGAGCTCGGCTTCTTTGCCGTGGCTTGCTTGGCCTTCCACTGCGCGAACTTTTCCCACGCGGCCGTTGGTTGATCGGCGCAGGTCAGCTTCTTGATCAGCTTCCCGCATTCAGCGAGCGACGTCCCATCGGGCACGCGCCAGACCGCGCAGCCGACGACCAACGGGCCGAGCATCGGTCCGTAGCCAGCTTCGTCGAGGCCGATCCAGAGCATGGAAGCTGGGGGTTAGGGATTGGGGATTCGGGATTGGGGAAAAGACAAGAAGCGAGAGAAGAAAGGAAGAAAGAGGAAGAAGAAATGCGGGGATCGAAAAACCTGAGCCGGGGGACGTAAGTCCCCGGATGTGAGAGTGCAGACGCCGATGCTTGCAACGTATTAATCTGACTTCAACAAGTTTGCCGAACAACCGGCCTGCATGCAACGTAAAACCTATCCGGAACTGGTGTTCCGCACACTGGTTGTAACAAAAAACAGCGGCATTTCTCAATGGCTTCAGACGGCCGTTCCTGGTTTAATAGAGGGATCAAATGTAGCCAAGCTCGTAAGAGCTTGGACGCGTCAGGTTGGTCGTCGTTTTACTCAAAATCATCCAAGGTCTCACGACCTTGGCTACGGGGTGTTTCTTCTCAATCATTGATGCTCAAACTTACCCAAATTCGCAAGGCATTCACGACGCCGTCGGGCGAGCGGTTGCCGATTCTCGATATCCCGTCGCTCGACATCGACGCTGGGGAGCAGGTCGTCCTCGTTGGGCGCAGCGGCTGCGGCAAGACGACGTTGCTCCACACGATCGCCGGGATCAGCAAACCCGACAGCGGGTCGGTTGTCGTCGATGGAACGGATATCACAACTCTGAGCGAAGCCAAGCGCGATCGCTTTCGCGCCAACAAGATCGGGTATGTCTTTCAAACATTCAACTTGCTCAGTGCTTTCTCGGCGCTCGAGAACGTCCTGCTCGCGATGAGCTTCTCCGGTCAGAAGGCCGACGCAAAGCAAGCCCATGAACTGCTGCGGCGAGTTGGCCTCGATCATCGCGCCGACCACAAACCGAAACAACTCTCGGTCGGCGAACAACAGCGCGTCGCCGTCGCGCGGGCTTTGGCGAATCGGCCCAAGCTCTTGCTCGCCGACGAACCGACGGCCAACGTCGATCCGCGCAATCAACAGCAAGTCATCGACCTGATCCGCGAGACATGCGGCACCGATGGCATCGCGCTCTTGCTCGTGACGCATGCACCCGAAGTGGCGAATCAATTCGACCGCGTCGAGAATTTAGAACAACTGAACCACGCGATGATCTTCAAGAACCCGCAGGCAGCGAAAGAGGTGACCGTATGAGTCTTTGGAAAATCGCCTGGCGAAATTTGCAGCAGCGCGGGTTCTCGACGTTCCTGACCGGCGCGTCGGTCGCGCTCGGCGTGACGCTGATGGTCGCGATCCTGGTCGCGGGCCAAGCCGTGCGCAATGCGTACGAAGCCGGGCCGGCGCTGAATCATTCGCTCCTCGTTGGCCCCAAAGGAAGTGCCGTTCAGTTGGTGATGAACTCGGTCTATCACATCGACCGGCCGATTCAGCAAACGCTCCCGTGGTCGTATTATCAAGAGTTCCTCGGCAAAGGCGATCGCAAGGACGGCAAGACGGGCAAATACGCCGGCTGGGTCGATCGTGCGATTCCGATTTGCAAGGGAGACTTCTACGAAGATTTTCAGGTCATCGCCACGACGCCCGATTATTTCACGACGCCGGCGAACCTGGCCGCGAAGAAGATGGAACTGATGACGTTCGCCCAGGGCGAGGCGTTCAAGCGGTACGATTTTCTCACGGCCGTCTTGGGTTCGAGCGCCGCGAGCAGCCTCGGCCTCAAGGTCGGCGATGTCCTGCGGCCGACGCATTCGGTTCCGGAAAAAGGCCACGAAAATTGCCATCACGATGAGTTCAAAGTCACCGGCATTTTGGCCCCGACCGGCACCCCGAACGACCGCGGTGTCTTCATTAATATCGAAGGGTTCTTCATCCAAGAAGGCCATGTCAACACGGACAACCTAACCGAGGAACAGAAAGCAAAACTCAAACCGCACATCCACGTGCATGCCGATGGCGAGGTCTGTGACCACGATCATCACGAACCGCTGCCCGATGAGTTTCGCAAGTGCTCGGCGATCATGCTGCAAACCGTCGGGAAAGGTGTCGAAGCGGATGTGAATGCGAGAGATCTGATGGGCATGATCAACGATGGCCCCGATGCCCAGGGGGTGAACAGCGTCCGCACGGCGTACGACATCTCGAAAAATTTCGTGAATCCGCTGCTCTATGTGCTGCTCGCGCTGACGGCGGCCGTCGTGTTTGCTTCGGCCGTGAGCATCTTGGTGAGCATTTACAACAGCATGAACGAACGGCTGCATGACATCGCCGTGATGCGGGCGCTCGGCGCCCGCCGCGAGACGGTCATGCTCCTGATGTTCCTCGAGACGATGCTCCTGACGCTCCTCGGCGGACTCGCCGGCTGGTTGATTGGGCACGGACTGCTCGCGGTCGCCAATCATTGGGTCACGCCGCTGACCGGAATCAGTTTGAACCCTTGGACGTTTTCAAAGTACGAAGCGGTGTTGATCCCCGGGTTGATTTTGCTCTCGGGCATCGTCGGGTATCTGCCCGCGATGACGGTTTACAAGACGGACGTCGCCAAGGCATTGACCGCGGTGCCGTAGAGCTGGGTTAGTCCACATTTTGTAGCCCGTAGCGTTAGCGAGGGCGACAAAATGTTTCGACGCCTAGTCAGTGGGAAAGTTTTCCTTAGGTCCGGAGGACCGAAAGGATTAAGCCCAGGCCGCGAGGCCTGGGATAGATGCGGATTGAAATCGGAGGTCCGGAGGACCGGCACAAGTGTCGGCCTTCCAGGCCTCAGGATCATAACAATGACCCAACCCAGCCCTAACGGGCTGGGCTTAAGCATTCCGGTCCTCCGGACCTCAATGCAGAACCTTACATTTTCAGAGAATCTCATAATGAATTTCATCACTACCAAATCGATCATGCGAGCCTTTCTTCTGCTCGCGTTACTCGCGTTACTCGCTTACAGCATTACACCCGCAACCGCCTGCCCGTTCTGCGGCGCGGTGAGTGCCACGTTTGCCGAAGAGATCGATCTCTCGGACATGGCCGTGTATGCCAAGCTGGTCAAGCTCGCGCCGAATTCCGATGCGGCGCAGCTCCGCGGCGCCGACGACGTCCCCCGCGCGACGTTCCTTGTTGACAAGGTTCTCAAGGGGGACAAGATCATCAAGCCCGACGTCGAGTTCCAAGCGATCTACTTCGGCGAAGCCAAGCCGGGGACCAAGTTCCTGATCTACGGCGCGAGCCAGCCGAAGCCCGAGTGGGGGACACCGATCGAGATGAGCGCGCGGCTGGAGAAGTACCTGGACGTGGCGTTGGCCTTGCCGGAAGACCGGGGCGAGCGCGCCGTGAAGATGCAAGAGTACATGCTCGATAGCGACATGATGGTCCGCCAAGACGCCTACAACGAATTTGCCACGACCGAGTACAAGGACCTGCAACGGGTCGCAAAGCAATTTGACCTGAAACAAATTCGCGAGAACCTGAAGAACCTCGACAACGAAGATTCGCTCCTCGCATTGAACTACACCTTGCTCGGCATCTGCGGCGGACCGGAGGACATCCCGATGCTCGAAGAGCGCTTGCTCGCCAAGGACGACTTGCAGCGCAAGCGGCTCGATGCGCTCTTGGGTTGCTACCTGATGCTGAAGGGCGAAGCCGGGTTGCCGCTCATCGAGACGCAATTCGTCGAGACGGATCTCAAGGCGCAAAACTTTTCGCGGCTCTATCGCGTCTTGCTCGCGCTGCGTTTTCACGGCGACGATGGCAAGAGCGTCAGCAAGGAAAAGATCGCGCCGCTCCTGCGCAAGTTTCTCGACCATCCGAAGTACGCCGACCTGGTGATTCCCGATCTGGCCCGCTGGCAAGATTGGAGCGTGACCGACCGCGTGATGGAGCTTTACCGCGACAAAGACGGTGATGCGAACTTCGTGCGCGACCCGGCGGCCAAGTACATGCGGATCTGCCCGCTACCGGTGGCCGAAGGGTACCTGGCCGAGATGCAAAAGATCGACCCCGACGCCTACAAGCGGGCGATGCTGTTCCCGATCGTTCCAAGCAAAAAGGACGAATCGAAGGCCGAAGCCCCGAAAAAAGACGATTCGCCAGCGAAAATCGAGTCCAAAACCGGCAAATCGCCGGAAAAAACGACGACGGCCAAGGCCAAGCCATAACCCGGTTTTTTGCGTAGAATAACGTAGGTCAGGCTTCAGCCTGACACGCCCGGCGTGGACGCTCGGGCTGAGCTTGTCAGGCTAAAGCCTGACCTACTTTTGACAGGAAAACGAGTTCGACCGATTAACGCCAAATTGCTTTTTATGTCCACGCTCGTTGAATCCGAGAAACTACCAACCGCGGAGTTGGCCCCGTCGTCGCGCGCCGCGAACAACGACATCGAACACGACGGCGATGATTCGTGGAGCGAGTATCGTCCGCTGTCGATGCTGGCCGTGGTGAGTTTGGTCGTGTCGGTGGTGAGCTTGATCGCGTTTTTCGATCTGCTGCTGGCGAGCTTTGCGATCTTGGCGCTGGTGCTGGCCCTCTGGGCTTGGCGCAACACACGCGCGAACCGCGACGAAGTGCGCGGCGTGGCCTTGGCGACGATCGCGCTGGCGGTTGCTTGCGTCGCGACGTTTGGGAGTCTGTCGCTGCATGCGTATGAATACGCGACGGAACTCCGCCCCGGGGAAACTCGCTTGGGCTTTGCGCAGTTGCAGCAAGACGAGCGCGACATCGCCGCGTGGGAAAAGAGCCTGCAAGCGCTCGACGGGAAGAAGGTGCTCATCAAGGGCTACGCGCTCGCCGGGAATCAGAACAACAACATCCAGACCTTTATCCTCTGCGCCGACAAAGGCGATTGCTGCTTCGGCGGCAATCCCAAGATCACCGACCGTGTCTTGATCAAACTGACCGACACGGCGGGCATCGACTACACCGACCGGCTGCAAAAATTCTCGGGCACGTTTCATTACAAGCCGACCAAGAACGCCGTCCAAGTCAGCAACGGCGGCGACGTCTGGTACATCCTCGAAGGAGCCGAAAAGCGATGATGCACGCGCGCTTGACGCTCTGTCTCTTGCTGCTCCTGCCGCTGCCGGCACGCGCGGAAGAAGCCGCCGCGCCGCGCGAGATCACGTTTGATACGCTCAAGTTCGAGATCAAAAAGGGCGAAGCGTTTGACCGGAAGATGCTCACGCCCGAGATCGAAAAGCTCGTGGGGAAGAAAGTGCGGATCGCCGGGTACATTATGCCTGGCACTGAAGCCAAGGGGATCGAAGAGTTTGTCTTATTTCACGATGGCTTGCTGAACAATCCATGGCGATCACCGCTTTGCGAAGTGATTGTCGTGAATATGGCCGCAGGCCAGGGCGTGGATTTCACTACCAGGAAGGTTATACTCGATGGTGTGTTTGAGATTCGCGAACTTAAAAAAACCGACAACACCACTTTTGCCGTTTATCAACTCACGGCCGAGAGTGCGAGCGCCGGAAATGTAAAAATCAGTAACGCACTTGCCAAAGATAAAGAAACAGTTCAGCCCATCCCACCCGGAGCAGGAAAATGATGAGCTACTTGAATTTGACGATTCGTGCGCTGGCTTTCCTGATGTTCGCTGCGTTTACCGCGACCGAAGCCGCGGCCGAACAGCCGCGCAACATCACGTTTGACAAAGTCAAATTCGAGATGAAGAAGGGCGATCCGTTCGAGCGCGAAAAAATGCTCACGCCCGAGATCGAAGCTCTCGTCGGCAAAAAGATTCGGATCCGCGGCTGGATTCTGCCGGGCACCCAAGCGACGGGCCTCACGGATTTCGTCCTGGTCCGCGACAATCTCGAATGCTGCTTTGGGCCCAAGGCCGACTTGTTCGATTGCATGATGGTCGAAATGGTCGAGGGCGAATCGACGGACTTCACCACGCGGCCGATCGCGATCGACGGCATCTTCGACGTCCGCGAAAGGAAACGACCTGACGGGACGTGGATGTCGATCTATCATCTCACGGCGGAGAAGGTGAAGTAAGGAATTTCTTGGATGCTCCTGCTTGCGGATTCCATGTTTCTCCTACGGATGGGCTTACCATCCCCAGGCTTGGGTTGGCGCTGAACACGATTGTTGGTTTGAAGAGTATTTTTCCCTTGCCACGGAAGGGCAACCTCGCGAGCAGTCTCCGTGAAACAGAGCGAGCCACCTCCAACAAGAACCCGTTTGGTCCCCTCCCCCTCGCGGGAAGGGTTAGGGAGGGGGGCTAGAGTTGGCGATGGTTCAAAGAGCGGAAGGTTCCTTGCCAAGGTGAGTTGGTTATCTCAAAGATTTCACGCGTTCAAAAACCCCCTCCCCAGCCCTCCCCGCAAGGGGGAGGGAGCCAGACGGGTTTCTGGTATGCTGAGCTTTTTTGCGGTGTTGGCAACTTTTGTTTTTTGCCAACCGCTGCACGCCTGCCCCTTCTGCCCCGCCCTCGAACCGACGCTCGCGCAGTTGCGCGAAGACTCGGCCGTTTGTTTGCTCGGCGAAGCGCGGGCAGTGACCGCAACCGAAACGAAATCTGGCAAGCAGCCGTTTCTCGTCCAGCAGCGCTTCAAAGGCGACGGCTTCGCGCTGGAATCGCTCGCCGCGATCCCACTAGCGAAATCGCTGCCGGCGGGCGAGCTGCGGTTGCTCTTTGGCGAGGAACCGAACCAGAACACTGGCAAAGCCAGTGGCACCCAAGATGACGAGCGTGCGTGGACGCTCAAGCCGGCCGACGAGACGCTGCTGGCGTACTTCGCCCGCGCGCCGCAGCCGCGGCAGCCGAGCAAGGAACGGCTGCCCTATTTCGCGAAGCACTTGGAGCATCCTGACCCAGCGATCGCGGCCGACG